>JABACA010000040.1 GCA_014237975.1 Mariniblastus sp.
TGATGAAACGCAAATGGTGTTGGGACTGGATGACGTTACGTTACTACCTTCATCCTGGCTCAGTTTGGAATCGATTTCGACGATAGTGATCAGTACATCAGACGTCGAACTGATTCAATCAATATCAAATCAGCAGTGGCAGGCGATTGATCAATGGGTTCGCAACGGAGGCCAACTCGTTTTTTGCGGCGGAGAAAACGGTGAAACAGTTTTGCAAGAAGAGGGTTTGGGGCAGTTCCTGCCCGGTACATTGGTCAACACGGTCGATCTCAAAAACAGTTGGCAGTTAGAAGTGTTTGCCAGCAGTCGTGACCAATTACTTCAAGGTGACAATCAAACCTTGGCCGCAACCGTGTTAACCGGGGTCTCTGGTATCATTGACAAACAACAGGATGACACGCCTTTGATTGTCCGAACTGCCCGAGGATTTGGCCTGGTCGTGTACTCGGCAGTCGACTTTGACAAGGGGCCTATCGTGGATTGGCCCGGCCGCAATGCTTTCATATCCGGATTGTTAGACGCCGCATCCAATATCGATCCCTCTACCGTAGAGGAATCACAGAACAGTCGATTTTCACATTATGGCTATGACGATCTGATGGGCCAATTGAGAGTCCCGTTGGAGCAGTTTTCAAATGTTCGGTTTGTCACCTTCACGTGGGTTGCCGTTTTGATCGGCCTCTACATTCTCTGCATTGGTCCGGGCGATTATTTGTTGTTGAGACGTGGATTCCGCAAAATGGAACTGACGTGGGTGACATTCACGCTAATCACGATGCTTTTTTGTGGCGTGGCTATCTTGATGGCCCGGTTGACTCGGCCGACCAGCATCCAGGTCAATCAGCTGGAGATCATCGACATTGACAGCATTGACAACACAGCCCGTGGCAATCTCTGGGCCAATGTTTTCAGCCCAACCACTTCTGTTTGCCAAGTAGACACGAGCGCGAAAAATGCACTCGGATTCAACACGCGCACCAATAGCACCGTCACTTGGCAGGGCCTTCCCGGAAACGGACTGGGAGGCATGCAGACACGTGCGGTTGCCAGACTGTTTCGCCGAGAATATCGATGCGAATTTGAATCCAACGGTGAAGGAGATTCACCAGCCCGCTGCACCCTGGCTAATTTACCACTGCAAGTCTCCTCAACAAAACCCCTACTTGTTCAGTGGTACAGTCCTAATCCCTTCACCGTGCAAAGCAGATTAAAGGTCGATTCACGGATTCAAAGGTTGGCGGGAACGGTCACCAATCCGTTAAATGTAAACCTCCATAATTGCCGGCTGATGTTTGAAAACTGGACCTATGAACTCAATGACGTACTCGAGCCAGGCGAGACGATTGATGTCGAAACCGAGACCAAGGAAAAAACGGCAAAGAATTTCCTGACACGTCGTAAACGGGAAAGCAACAAGGGGAAAAACAGCGCCTGGAATCCGGCTGATTCGCGGATTTGGAGAATCGCGGACATGTTGATGTTCTACGAACTGGCCGGTGGTCGTGGCTACACCAAACTATCACATGACTATCAATCACGGATGGACCTATCTCGACAGTTGAATCTTGGAAGAGCCATGTTGGTGGGTGAAGTCAAACAGATTAGCCACTGCACCGGTCTGGAGATTTCTGACACTGCTTCAGAAGCCAGCTACGACAATGTGACCACCATCGTTCGAATCATTCTTCCGGTAGAATATGAAGAATCGAACCAGTAAAACGGAAAATTCCTCGTGATTAAAACAGAAAATCTGACCAAGAAATATGGCGAAATGTTCGCCATAAAATCGATCAACCTGGATCTTAAACAAGGTGACCTGTTTGGGTTTATCGGACCCAACGGGGCTGGTAAAACGACGACGATGCGTATCATCGCCACGCTTCTTGAGCCAAGCTGGGGCGAAGCTTACGTTTGTGGACACTCCATCTACAACGCACCCAAGGAAATCCGTCGCCTGGTCGGCTACATGCCTGACTTCTTTGGCGTTTATGACGACATGAAAGTCATCGAATATCTTGAGTTTTTTGCAGCGGCATACCGCATCAAAGGTGTTGAACGTCGAAAAAAATGTGACGAGATGCTGGAAACGGTCGATCTCGATTTCAAACGCGATGCGTTTGCAAATACACTATCTCGTGGTCAAACCCAACGACTCGGGCTGGCACGCGTCCTGTTGCACGACCCCCAAGTCCTGCTGCTTGACGAACCCTTGAGCGGACTTGACCCGCGAGCCAGAATTGAAATGCGCAACCTGATGCGGAGACTGGGAACGATGGGAAAAACCGTCATTGTATCCAGTCACATTCTGCCGGAACTGGCTGACATTTGTAATAAGATCGGGATCATTGACAAGGGAGAACTCAAGGTTTCTGCCGCAGTGACAGACGTTATGAACCAAGTTCGCGATCAGACCGTGCTACATGTAGGTGTCGACAACAACATCGAATCTGCCGTCGCGGTACTCCAGCAAAACGACCTGGTCAGTACCGTGGAACATGGCGACGGACATCTCGTGGTAACGCTCAATAATCAAACCAAAGAATATTCCCGGTTGGCCACCGATTTGATCAACAAGGGCATCGGTCTGAATTTATTCCAGGAAGAAGAGGTCAGTCTGGAATCAGCTTTCATGACCCTTACCAAAGGTGCTGGTGCCAAGATTTGATCGGGTCGCAACCGCGGTGGCTCCCTTTTCACACCGTCATTGCAGCCGCAGGTTCAAGCGCGGCAACAACCTTGGGACTGGCGGATCTGGAATCAGATCGCGTCGTTACCCCGTTCTCCGGTTCGGATTCGAACACAATCATCCAGGGGTAACACGAATATTTTTCCATCTCCGATCTCGCCTGTTTCGCCACTTCGGCCACCCTGGACAATTGCCTGGATGGTAGGTTCCACAAACTCCTCGTTGACCGCGATCTGCAATTGGACCTTGCGCCTTAGATTCGCGATGACTTCGTCAGCGCCTTGGATTTCCGACTTGCCATGCTGGCGACCGAATCCCTGGCAATCCATGATCGTCAGGCGAAACACCTGAACGTCCGTCAGTGCAGCTTTGACGGACTCCAGTTTATGGGGCTGGATGATAGCAATAATGAGTTTCATGCATCAAACTGTACCACGTGTCGCACAGCTGGAAAAGTGACGAGGCGTTCCGGCATCGACCCCGATCACTTCTTAGGCCAAATCGGGCCTGCCGATCTTGCTGGGGGTCAGCCAGTTTTGACGTCTAACGCGCCTAAAACGTCACGATGGCATCCACCGCAAAAATAGTAGCCCCTGGACTGAGTGCGGCAGCCCCCCAGTCATATCGCAATTCTGGACGTATCACGACGTTGGCGTTAGGCCGATAGTTAATTCCCATGGTCCAGTCCCAAGTGGAGCTGGTTGTACCATCGGTGATGACGAGAGGGTTGTTGGACTTCCACCACTCGAGTCGTGTTCCGAGTCCGAGACAGGGATTGATACTATAAAAGAAATAGTTGATCCATGATATTTCATTGGCTGAGCCAATGCTCAAATCCAGCACATCCATTTGCGAAACAAAGCTGGAATACCGGGTCATACAAGCTTCCATGACGATGGATGTCAGGCTACCACTACCTCGCAAACCCATATCGCCGATCGCACTGGTTGCATTCAATCGAAGGTTGTTTCCTAGACGCAACTGAAAACCGACAATTCCATTAAACCCATGGTCGGTGTTTTTAAACGCAGTATCCCAACCAGCTGTAGCTCCCAGCAATACACTGTTACAACCGTTTCCAAATTCTCCGACTACCCCGGTTTGGGAAACGGGCTCAGTAAAGTAACGGGTGTAAGTATGGCTGTAAAAAAAGTTGTCCGTCGCCGGAAGACCCTCGTAACCAAACGGGGCAAGAAACTTTCCAGCCCGAACGGTAGACCTGCCATTGCCAACCTCGACATAGGCCTGTGGCAAGGCCCAACCGTAGACTCCGTGATCCCAGCTGTTATCCCAGCCAACCGGATTTCCGGCAGGAGGGTTACCGAATGCCTGCAGGTCCTGTCCATCGACACCATAAACGGCATCCAGGTGGAAACCAAACCGATTCCGGCAGCTAGTCGGTTTGTCGAGGTAGAGCCAGACCTGATCAACTTCGAATTTGCCTGGCAACTCGTTGAACATCCGGTCGCTTCGGTTCTGGAAACCAGTTTCAACCCAGCCCCCCACACCGAGGCCGCCGGCCGTGCGCCCAAACAGGCTCTTGGGACACCCCAGATTACATCGGCCACGACTGCGTCCGTTTCCTCCATTGATGGCGTTGCTTGGCACGCTCAACGGGGGTTCACTGCCAACTTGACCCGACAGATTTGGAGCCAGAGGGACATTTTCATCGTCTTGGTCCTGGGCAACGGCGGAACCCAAGTTAGCTGAATCGTCGGTATCATTGGGAGTTTTCAAGCTGGTGTTGGAAAAAATGGAGGTTGTCCCTATGGCTGGCGGAGCCGGAATCGACGGGTTTTCTGTTTGCCAAGAAGAAGTATCTGTTTGTCCAAAGAGGGGACTGATCGATAGGGCAATCGCGATGGCGTAAACCAGTTTTTGAATTCGCATTTGCGAAACTCCGTTTGTTTGCCGGGTTCCAATCGGAACCAGCTATAGCCGAATACTCAACTTGAGCATCGTATGTGAAACATTCCAATCCACTCGTTTTATCGGTATATGAGAATCGATTGATCCAACCGGAAAACTGAATGCAGGAAGTACCAACTGGATAAACCTTGCCGGTTACACAAAAAGATCAGATCAGCCAAAACGGTACGGCGGCAGTTGGATGGGATTAACCCCACCAGGCAGTTACTGTTAACGTCTGGGGCTAACCAAGACAGGGCGAGAGTCGCCAGCAATTACTAACAGCACTTCTTGTCAGATGACCACTGCACCTGCTGGATCCGGCCGCGACCATTTCTGCAAATACAACCCGCCGCTTCGCCGATCAGTCTTCGTCAATTTGATCGAATAATGCGTCCACGTACGTTTGTACATCAAAGGGTGCAAAGGCATCGGGCGTCTCACCCAACCCAACAAACTTGACGGGCAATCCAAATTCCTGCCGTATGGGAATCGCGACTCCACCTTTGGCCGAACCATCCAGCTTGGCCAGCACGATACCCGATACACCAGCGGCATCGGTAAAGCCTCTGGCCTGACTGATCGCGTTTTGCCCGGCAGTGGCGTCCAACACCAGCAGTACTTCATGGGGTGCATCGTCAATCACTTTGGTCATGACCCGGCGAATTCGACCCAATTCATCCATTAAATTTGCTTGTGTCTGCAAACGGCCAGCCGTGTCGATGATACAAATATCAGCATTCGTTTTTTGGGCTGCATCCACCGCCTTATAGGCAACACTGGCTGGGTCACCACCCGATTTCCCCGTCACGATCTCGGCGCCCAGTCGCTCTGCCCAAACGGTCAACTGCTGCACGGCAGCTGCACGAAAAGTATCTCCGGCACCCAGGACAACCTTCTTCCCCTGTGCGGTAAACAAATGGCACAGCTTGGCAATCGAGGTCGTCTTGCCCGACCCATTGACACCAACCACCATGATTACGGTTGGCCCCGATTCCGCCTGGGCGATGTCGGCATGCTCTTGTTGCATAATCCCGTGTATCGTCTGTTTGGCTGAATCCAACAGATCAGCCATCATCACTTTGCGGCCCCTGAATTTTTCCTGGATGTCACTTCGGATTTGATTGGCTGGCCCGTTTCCCATATCGGTTTTGATCAGGTAGGCAAACAATTCATCCAGGAATTCGTCATCAACAAGTCGCCCCTCTTTTCCGACCAGGTCCCGGATGTCGGTGTTCAATACGGCAGCCGTTTTCTGGAGCGCGCTTTTCGCCCAACCAAACACACCTACCGACTCAACGGATTCGTCAGGCTGATCAACCTGCTCCTGGTTGTTGTCGGCCACGCCCGCATCGTCTCGTTCATTTTCTTTCCGTCCAAAAGGGTTCCAGCGAGCCATGGTTCGATTATCTATAAAACAGGTTGCAAATTGGATTAACGAGACGCTTATTGTATCGCTGACCGACGATATTGGGGAGCCGTTTCATCCCGACCACATTCTGCATGGTGGCCCTCATTGATTTTTTTCATCGGCTTCGCCAGGTGTTTCGGAGTCGGTTTCGACCGGTTGCCCACCATCCCCAGTTTGGCTGGAAACCTCATCGACCGGATCGTTCTTGAAATTGATAAATCGATCCAGAACGCCATTAACAAACTGGGCTGATTGTTTCGTACCAAAACGTTTTGCCAATTCAATGGCTTCATTGATGGCAACCCGGTCAGGCATTTCCGTAAACAGTATCTCATAGGCACCCAACCGCAGGATGGCCCGATCGGTTGCGGCCATGCGGTTTAACCGCCAATTATCTGCAGTTGCCGCGAGTCGCTGATCGATGGTTTGGCGGTGACTGGATACCCCACGAATCAGCTCAGACGCGAACTCGCATAGCTTGGGATCGGCATTGAGCCGCCCTCGGACGAACGCATCGCTGTCGTCCAGCGAAATTTCTGGATTCAAATCAGATTGATAGAGAATCTGAAGAACAACTTCTCGAGCACGACGGCGACGGGACATGGCGATTTACAAAGAACAGAGGTCAAATCGAGTGTCGCAATTGTAGATCAAACGGGCAAAAGAACAACTCGTCCGCCACCGGAAGCTTGTTTTATTCAGTCGCTGCGCGATCGATCAACCGCAGCATTTCAACTGCAGAATCGACCGCCTCGCACCCCTTGTTGCCAACACTGCCACCACTTCTTTGAATAGCCTGTTCAAGGTTGTTACAGGTCAGAACGCCAAACGCGACCGGCTTGCCGGATTCCATCATTAATTGGCCCAACTGGGCACTCACGGTCGTGTTGATATGAACGTCGTGTGTCGTTTCACCCCGGATCACGGCCCCCAGGCAAATCACGGCTGATGTCGATTCCAATGCTTGCTTGGCTGCCAAGGTAATTTCCCAGGCGCCGGGGACACGATAAATATCGATCTGTTGATCCTTGAAACCATGCTCCCTCAGCTTTTCGATGGCGGCCAACAATAACTTTTCTGTGATCGTTTCATTATAGCGCGAAACGACAATGGCTAAACGCTTGCCCTCAAGCGGCCCGGTTCGCCCTTCAAACACTCGACCTGAAAAATCGTCCATTGCCGTAAATTCTCGAACTTCCAACGATCTGGATATTAACTCTCAACTAGCCGCTTTGGCAGGGCAGGGCAGGGGCCACACCGGATTGGATAATCATCCATAGTAACATTGTTTAAAAACCGTCATGCCCCCGACCTGGACCATCTTGCCGATTTAGATCCCGCCAGCTTTAACACTTACCAAGAATTCCACATTCGACTTGGTCTTCTTCAAACGGGTGACCAACAACTCCATCGCATCGGGCGAGTTCATTTCACTCAAGACACGACGAATCATACAAATTCGCTCATGTTCTTCGGCATCAAGCAATTTTTCTTCACGTCGCGTTCCCGACTGGTTGATGTCAATGGCCGGCCAGATTCGTCGATCGACGAGCCGGCGGTCAAGAACAATCTCCATGTTCCCGGTTCCTTTGAACTCTTCAAAGATCACGTCATCCATCTTGCTGCCCGTATCAATCAAGGCCGTTGCCAGAATCGTCAGCGAACCACCTTCCTCGAGTTTCCTCGCGGAACCAAAAAAAGCTTTGGGCTTCTGCAGCGCGTTGGCATCCAACCCCCCGGAGAGTGTCTTGCCGGATTGGGGACATTCCGAATTCCATGCTCTCCCTAAGCGGGTAATCGAATCCAGAAAAATCACCACATCGACACCACTTTCGACCAGGCGTTTGGCTTTTTCCAATACCATTTCGGCAACCTGGATGTGACGCGACGCGGGCTCGTCAAATGTGGAACTGATCACTTCACAATTTTTCCCCTTTACTTCACGTTCCATGTCGGTAACTTCTTCGGGCCGCTCATCAATCAGCAACATGATGACATACGCCTCCGGGTAGTTACTCAATACGGCTCTGGCCATATTTTGCAGCAGCATCGTCTTGCCGGCCCTTGGTGGACTTACAATCAATCCACGTTGACCAAATCCAATCGGCGCGATCATATCAACGACGCGAGTCGAGTAATCTGTCGGTTCGTGCTCCATCATGATGCGCGAATCCGGATGAAGCGGAGTCAACTCGTCGAACTGAATCTTTCGCGCGTTATCATTGGGGTCGACGCCATTGACTTTCTCTACTCGCAACAGCGCAAAGTACCTTTCGTTTTCCTTGGGCGGTCGAATTTGTCCCGTGACAATAGCACCATTTCGAAGATTAAATTTTCGGATCTGACTGGGGGAAACGTAAATATCATCAGGGCAGCTCAGGTAGTGGTATTCCGGACTGCGCAAGAATCCAAATCCATCTGGAAGGATCTGCAACGTTCCTTCGCCAAACATCAACCCCTTGGCCTTGACTCGTAACTTGAGGATCTCCGAAATCAACTCGCGCTTCCCCAGCTCAGCTGGCTCAACAACTCCTTCCGACTCGGCACAATCCTTTAACTCGTCCAGCTTCATACGCTGCAGCTCCGTGACATTAATTTTGCCGACTTCGCCTGGTTCCACCTGTTTTCCTTCGCCTACGGATCGGTTTTTTTCACGTGCGATCTGCTCCGCAAGTGACATTGGTTCTCCGTCTGCCTCAATTTCGCGTAATTTGTCAGATACTTCTGGATCGCCAAATGGTTGTCGCCGTCCAACTGATTTGCGTTGGCCGCTACGTCGCGGATTGCCAGACTGACCCGAATAGTCTCCTCGTCCGGAGTCCCGGTTGTCTCCCATGTTTTTCTCCCGAATTCGTCAGGCACAAGATAAGACTGCCTAACGGATTGCATTTGTTATTAGTAGTTGTTTATGTGGGCTTCGATTCTGGCACAGGAAGTCGCCACCTGTGCCACAATGTTTCTATCTGTAAAAAAAATTCTTCCTTCGACAACGAGTTGTCGACCTGGTCAGTTGCACGCGAACGTTTGGTTTCGAGTTCAACTTGTTGGGCTTCGCGTTGCGAAAGCTCACCGACCGACCATCCACGTTTTGCAACACGTTGCCGACGCGTTTCCAGGTCAGCATGCACGAACACAATTTTGTCGCAAAACCTGTCCCAACCAGCCTTGAACATCAGCGGAGCGTCCAGGACGGCCGCCGGCACATTCGCCAATTCAAGCTGCGCCAACAAACTACCCATTCGCTGACCAATGATCGGGTGCGTGATTTGCTCCAGTTTGGCAAGTTCGCTGGCTGTGGATGCCGGGTCAAAAACGACCCGGGCAAGTGCCGAACGATCAACTTCCCCTTCCTTAAATACCTTTTCTCCCCAATTTTCAAGTATTTGCCGTTTTACTTCGGGTTCATAAAGGACTTGATGACCCATTAGGTCAGCATTCAAAACAGTGGCGCCTAGACGCTCAAAACACTTAGCTGCGCTGCTTTTACCGCTGGCAATTCCACCTGCGATACCGATCACGAGCATCGTATCGAACCGTCATGTGTGATGAGTTAAATGGGTAAGTCTTATGATCCAAAGTTCCGGCCCCTGCAATGATCTGCCAAATCGCTCGAATCTGGCTTCAGTGCTAGTTGCCCATTGTAAAAACGTATCAACCTATGATGGATGGTCTAAAAACGATCGTCACTGGAACTCTGAATTCAAAATCATTGCCTATTCCATGGAAAATCAGCACGGAACCTCGCCCAAGTCGCCTGGATGTGATCCGAAAACTAATTCATCAAGAAACGGAAACAATAAATCTGATTGCAGGTGGGATTGCCAAACAAGTGTCATTTCATGGACGTCGCCAACTTGAGGGTCGGCTCTTCCGTCGTGGACTAATCTGTTTACAGCAATTCGTTCTAGCGAGATCCTCGACCTCTGGAAAATTGGATCGAGATCCAAGTTCCTAACAACCTCAGGTGGATGTTGTCTTTACAATATCTCCATAACATAACTGTTTTGGCTGCCGTTTTCCAGAATTGTACAGATAAATTAACCAACCTTCGGGCAATGGCAATAATATTTTACGATTAACGGGCAAACCCCTCCCTGCAGGCAAAAAGCTACTGGGCAAACGGAAATCTGGTTTCTCCTGCTCTGTACGGACAAATTGGCCATTTTCCAGATTAACCCGTAATTTAAAGCGTCCTTTTTTGCATGGAGTCGACGGCACTGAGGCATGGGACCTCTACCAAGACTGCTCAGGCAACATTCACGTTACCAACGTGAATGACGGGCACCCAATCGCCTCATCCGCTTTGATCAACGGCCCTTGGCCGACGCCGAGGGCCGTTTTCGGTATCGCCTTGCACCCACCAGATTTAAGGCCAACCGGACGTCCAACCTTGCCAGTGTTGTCCAACGGTCCGCGGCCCGGTGAACCCGATACTCCAAAATCGCTCGATGAAAAAGGCGAGTGAAGCGGATCGGCCAAAAACGTCCGGCAGTCGACTTGTATTCCGATGAACGGCTGAGATTCGAACGACTTGGCACTTTTTGGGAGGAATCTCGTTCGCAGGCCACGAGTGCTCGGGAAGGGACAAAGCCGCGTCAAAGAGGACCCCAGGATCGATCCGACGCTCCGGAACCCACGTCCATTTAGGTGCTTTTCAGTTGATACGAGCGGAATATGCGGCAAGGTGTGTCCCCCGAACCGCAAATTAATGCTCATCCGGCAGTTTTTTGTAGTGAAACAGGGGTCTGGAAGTAGAATAAGTACCTTAGCGGAGTTATGTCGCCGCATGGAGCAATCCATCCAGGCCTTACAACTGGATTGGGTTAAGTTCCTAACGGTTTCATATCGCTTCCAAAATTTGACACAGTTTTTGCCCAATTTAAAATTGACGAGAAGGCTAGACAATCCGTTGCCGAAGTAATTCGGCAGACGTAGATAGATCATCGTTGAATCCGGGCAAATTCGATTCAATGAACTGGATTGCTGCCGCCGCATTATTTGTATTGATTTAACTAGTAAACTCGCCATCTCGCCGGTAAGGCTTTTGAGGAGATCTGAATGGCTGCCAGGGAAAACCAAGGGTACTTGATTGCCGTTATCATTCTGGTCCTGCTGACGCTTGTATTAGCGCTGACGACATTCTTGGGTGTATCCAGGATGAACGAGAATGCAGCAAAGTTGAAAGAAACTGAGCAACGACTTACCGTTCAAAAAAACACCAGTGAAGCTTACCAGATCGAGGCGCAGGTATTGCGAGCCTATGTCGGTGAACTGGGCCCCAGTTTAGCTGAGGTTCCTTCGATGTTTGACCGTTTGGACGGCCTCTCATTAAATAGCCAACTCACCGACGCTCAAAAAGCCTCGATTGGCGACATGCTTACCAATCTGAAAGAAGTTCGCGGTGAATACGACAAAGACATGAAGTTGTTTATCGCGTCCGATGGCGGTGACCAGGCTCAGGAACAAACCTGGCGAAATCTGGTGCGCAACCTGAATGCAGTCCTTTCCAAGGCGCATAACAAGGAAACCGTTTTGAGAAACGACATGACCCGCATCCAAACTCAGGCAAATACGGATGTCGCAAAGATGACTGAAAAAGTTACTGAATTGCAAGGGTCGTTGACAACCGCCCAAGACGCCATGGCCAAGGACAGAACGGACTACAAGTCGAAAGAGCAGGCACTGCAGACCTCTCTGGATTCAGCCAAGGCCCAAAACGAATCGGTCAATCGCCAATTCCAGAATTACGCTCAAACCGCAACCGCCGAGCAAAAAACACTAAAAAACAACATCGCTGGCTTGGAAAGAGACAAGGGTGCGATGAAAATCAAGCTTGATCGATACGAGCAAGAAAACTTTGATCTTCACGATGGTCGAGTCGTCCGGGTAGCACACAAAATTGACCGCGTTTACCTGGACCTAGGGAAAGCGGATGGCCTGAGGCCGAATTTATCATTCGCCGTTTACCCGCAAACTTCGACCGACTTTCAAAAGGACGAATTCAAAGCGATGATCGAGGTGACGCGAATTACGGGCGACCACCAATCCGAAGCCCGCATCACTCTGGAAGATCCCACCAATCCTATCCTGCCAAAGGATTTTGTTTTGACGGCCACTTGGGATCCCGGTTATTCCGTTCCAATCGCCTTGATTGGCCTGTTCGATTTGGACGGCGACGGGAGCTCGGATCGACTGAGACTGGTTCAAATGATCGAAAATAATGGCGGACGTGTGGTTGCCATGAATAACGAACAGGGCAAAGTGATTGGCAAGATTGATGCCTCGACACGATATGCCGTGATGGGACAGTCTCCCGACCCGTCAGCAGAATTTTCGGGTGCACTGTACACAGCAATTAATGAACTGACAGACCAAGCCAAGAACAACACCGTCCAGCAAATTGACCAGAGAAAACTGTTGAACTGGATGGGGCGCCACAACAACGCAACCGTTCAACAATTGGGCGAACAAATGGGTAATGAATTCCGCCAAAGGCAGGGCACTAATCAATTGAAAACCGAAGACATGAAATCGAGTGATCGTTAAACGCGACGAACATCTCCCAAGCCAGCCTTCCCAGGCTGGCTTTTTTTATGCCCCTACCAGACTGGGTCCAATTTCATCCCGCCACAAGACAGGGCCAATGAGAAACTCTGGAAAGACCCGAATAGCGGTTAAAAAATTCGGCGCCGAACGTTAAAATCCCTATCCGTTTTAGTCGTCTCAGCAATTCCTGGATTCCTATGCAACAACCTCCTGATCAAGCATTGACGATCAAGCTAAACGGTACCGGAGAACGTCTCACGATGTGGCGAACGCTTGATTCCCAAGGCGGGCAAGAGCTGCAAATGACCGGGTGCCTGCCTGGTCATCAACAAGGCCCGCCGTTGCATGTACATTTTGCGGAAGATGAGTCTACCGAAGTCGTTGCGGGCGCCCTGTCCGTCTCGTTGGATGGTCGGGAATTCGTAGTCGACACTAACGATGTTGCATTTTTCCCAAAAGGCAGCGTGCACCGCTGGTGGAATGATGGCGAGGAAGACTTGGTGTTTCGTGGTGTTGCTGCGCCGGCGGTTGACCTGGATCGGTACCTCCAAGCTTTGTTTGAGGTGATTAACTCAGCTCAGTCGAAAAATCCTTCGGTGTTTTACATGGCACATCTTGTGTATCGCCATCGCAAAACACAACTAGCTTTAGAGGTGCCACGATTGATTCAACAGATTTTGTTTCCAATCGTGATCTGCGCAGGAACTTTATTGGGAAAGTACCGAGGGACCCATTGGCCAGGTTGCCCGCTCCGCTGCACAGGTGCGGCCGTCATACCACAGGAAAAAGACTAACCAATTGCGGAAAGACAGGGATGTGCTTTCCATCCCTCGCACTGGAGAGTTCGCTCTGATGGCACCGACAGGTTGGCCTTTTGAGACCACGGCAAGCTCCCGGCGGCAGTGGCATGCCAGAGAACTTTGAAACCCAACGCTTGCCTCAGACAGCCGCGGGCTCTTCGCCAAAAGGATTCCTTTTGCCAGGCAACCATCGGCACAGGCCGATGCCCAGAAAATACAGGATCGTCAATGGAATCGCCAACATGATCATGCTGACCGGATCGGCCGGCGTCAGTAACATCGAGAGGGCGAAAATGATCATGACTGCCATACGCCATTTGCTGAGATAGGTTTCAATCGTAAACACGTTGATTCGAAACAGGAACAACATCACCAACGGCAATTGAAATGCGATTCCAAAACCAATCGGCAGAAACATCACGAAACTTAACCACTCGTTAATTCTGATTTGCGGTGAAATCCCCATGCTCGCATTGAAGCTGAACAGGAATTTAAGAACGGGTTCAAAAACAAAGAAAAACGCCAGCCCGGCTCCGGCAAAAAACAGCGCCAGGCTGATGGGCAGGAATACATAAACATAGCTCTTTTCATGCGGAAAAAGACCAGACGCAACGAACAGCCACATTTGAAACAACACCCATGGACTGGCCAGCAGCAAACCGGAAAAAATGCCCGCCTTGATCCAAATCATGAACGATTCCGTGGCAGCAAGGGATTGAGGTTCGGCATCGATTTTTCGCCAGACCTGCATGGGGACCATATCCAGCTTGACCGGTGGCATCCATTTGGAAAACGTCTGGGTCACGAGAACACGGTTGATGCGCCGGCGCAAATCGGGATCATTCGTACGTTCCAGGTCGGCTTTCATTTCAGTCAGTGGGTTTTCCGATCCGGAACCAAAAATATCCCAACTGCTGGATGGGTTGGATTCCATGGCACCGGCAAAAGCTGGGGCATCAACCAGATCGTCCCGCTCGATCATTTGATTAAAAACATCCGTCACGAAGTCGACATCGGCAACAGTAGCGGCAGGCCGGTCGGCAATGCGTTTCAATCCTTGTTTCTGAGCATCGGCCAATCCGTTTTGGATAAAATCAACTTTCTCGATTTCACCCGGTTCCCCTTGGGGATTAACAAGCTGTTGGCACAACTTGGGTAACCGGTCGAGATCAAAGCTGGACGGATGAAACATGTACGGTACGAGATTTACACCGGACAGAAAATTGGGGCTGACCTGCCGCAAAACGCGGATCATGTCACCCGGATCAACCAACATGTTTTCGGGAGCCATTTGCTCTTGTTCAAACCACGGTTGATATTCAGGCGGAAGGAACCCAATCCGTTTCCTGATCTCAGTTTTGCTTTTGTCCTTTTGGAAGTTAGAGACGGCATTGACCAGTGGACTCTTCAGGAAATCGACAACCTGATCGGCAAACAAGAACCCGATCACGCAACAAACAGCAACTCCCACCAGGGAACGGAGCAGAACACGACGCAACTCCTCCAAATGTTCACCGAACGACATGCGCGAATTATCAAATAGATCTTCATTCGGCGGTCGAACTGGCATGGAGAAAGGCCTCTCGCGGCAAATCGTGGATTTCGTATCATCAAGCGACAAACCCAACTTTAAACAACTTGGGCAAAAACCGTTAGCTGGATATTATCATGGCGGGCTTTTTGCAACAATATTTGCTGATCGCTGCAGGTCATTTGGTTGTAAAGATTTTTTCTGACCCTTCATTCTAACAGTTAGGCCAGTCTGTTTTGTCGTCATTAATGTACCCAATCAGGTTTCAACCACTTTTCCAGCGATACATTTGGGGTGGCCACCGACTGTCAACCATTCTGTCAAAACCGGCTGGACCGGAAACAAGCGCTGAAAGCTGGGAAATTGTCGACCATGATCAATTTCAGAGTATCGTCGAGAACGGGCCCTGTGCAGACCGGTCGTTGTCCGAACTGATGCAATCGTCCGGTCAAGAAGTCGTCGGTGCATCCGCTTTTCAGGCGATCCATGAAACCGATGTTCCAGGAAATCTTCGCGGTCGATTTCCATTACTCTTCAAGTATCTGGATGCCAATCAAAATCTCTCAGTTCAAGTCCATCCGGACGACAAAATGGCCGCGCGTTTACCCACGCCCGACCTCGGCAAGACAGAAGCCTGGTACGTGATGCATGCTGACCCTGATGCCAAAATTTATGCCGGACTCAAAGCGGGAGTATCCGCGGACGACTTTCGCGCTGCGATTAACGAGGGTCGCATCCTCGATACCCTGCATAGCTTCGATGCGCAGCCTGGCGATTGCATCTTCATTCCGGCGGGTACGATCCACGCAATTGGAGCAGGGCTGCTGGTTGCCGAGATTCAACAGGCCAGTAATACCACGTTCCGAGTTTACGATTGGGATCGAGTCGACACGACGGGAAATCCCCGACCTCTGCACATCGAGCAAGCCATACAGGCAACCGATTTCTCAACGTGTCCCGTTAAACCAGTTTGCCCTCGAGCGGCAAATCATGCGAATGCTGAAATCCTTGTAGATTGTGAAAAGTTCCAGATCCACCGCTGGTCGACGGCCAACGATCCGGTTTGCCTTGAATTAGGCGATGACGATTCGTTTCACGTGCTGATGGTAACCAAAGGATCGATTGAGATACATCGAGACAATGATGATGAATCCGTCTTGTTGGGCCAGACAACCTTGTTGCCAGCATGCATGAAATCAACCACGGTAGAGCTGCAGCCCAAGTCAGAATTTCTGCAAATTTTTCTTCCTGAAAACTGATCTGTCGATACAATTATTAATCGGTTGAATCGAAATCCTGTTACGTCACGATCGATTAATGATCTCACGAATGAACTACAAGCTGGTACCCTATTCTGTCAAGTTAGCCGAAGTGCGTTCTTTGGTAGGCAGCTGTCAAGATTCTGTGCCCACTGAAGTTTGCCAACAATTTTTTGAGGCAGAACACCAAAAACACCCGATTGGAGTCGACACCAACTCCGATCTGTTTGATGCACTTGTCGAACTGATCGACGGTGAAAACTTGGATCCAGACCGCGCCTACCATTATGGCTATGCATTGCAGGCGATGTGCGAATATTTAGGCACCCGTTTGGAATCCAACAACTGGAATCAGGTGAAGTGGATAACTCTCGAAGATACTGGGCTGAATGCCGTGATGGGAAAAGGTTCCCCGATCGCGCTACCACTGATTCCCGATTTCCCTACCATCGGCCATCTTTCCAACAAGAAGATTCGGCAACTGATTGAAGAGCCGAAAGGCAATAGCCTCAAAATAGAATCCGACGAAGTCCAGGGATTTTTACGTGATTTCGATAGCTGGGTTCAGCAAGCCTACACTGACAAGACGGATTTAGTATTCTTTTATTATTGATTGAAAGCTAGCAATCAGCGCTTTCCAATTCAACACCCGGCTTCCTGAGATCGCTGTCGAACGCTCGCTACCCAGGGTTGGATCTGGCTGACGTTACTATTGCGAATTCACACCGAATTCACTAACGTTCGCCCTCCGATAAAAGAACCGAGTTGACTGAGTCCCACATGACAAAACAAAATCCTGGACCGATATGCTTGGGGATCTTGATCCTTGTGACGGTCGGGGGCTGCTTTGGCTACCGCCCCAATTTTGGTTCCCAGGGAACGATTGGACAACAGCGAAACGAAGCCGTCATTCACGATCCGTTTCCCAGTAATGACCTGGGCCCACCCATCATGGGTGGACGACCTCGAGGATTTGATCGTCCGTTTTCTGAAGCAACGGATACACAAGGCTCTCCTTACGCTCGACGAAACGGCCGGATGCCCAACTATTAGATCCGTTACTGAGGTCGGGTTGGGCAACGTCAGCACGAAGTCAGGGTGAACAGGAAATACGGTCGCATGCCTGGGAACTTCGGTTCAAGGTTTCGCGATCTGTTTCAAGACCTTGATTCCACGTTCCAACATTTCATCAGCGACCGCGTAGGAAATCCGAAAATGAGTATCTCGGTCGCTGAAAATACTGCCGGGAATAACCATTAGGTTATTGTCGATCGCTCGTTCTACAAATTGCTGACCAGTACCCCATGGTAATTTTGGGAACAGGTAAAAGGCGCCGCCCGGTTTCACAAATTCGTAGTAATTTCTCAGTTCTTCAACCATGAAATCTCGTCGTTGACGGTAGGTATCGATATAGGGCGTGATGTCAAAATCCATTGCGTAGACACTGGCGACCTGGGCAGGATGCGGCGCACAAACAAACGTGTATTGTTGAATCTTGATCATCGTGTCGATGATTTTAGACGGACCATGGACATAGGCCACGCGCCAGCCGGTCATGGCGTAGGTTTTGGAGAAACCGTCGATGACAACCGTCTTTTTGTTGTACGAAGCGGGTGATAAATGTTCGTTGTCCATCGAGAAACGACTGTAAATTTCATCTGATACCAGACAAATTCCTTTCCGATCGGCCAATTCGGCTACCTGCTGAATAACGTCCTGGCTGTAGCAGACACCGGTCGGGTTGGAGGGGCTGTTAACAATGATCATCTTGGTACGGTCGGTAATCGCCTGTTCCAATGCTTCTAGGTCTATCTGGAAATCCGGATAGCTACTCAGTTTGATGGGTACTCCGCCGACCAGCTCGACCAGGGCAGGGTACATCACAAAATAGGGATCAAAGAAAATTACTTCGTCACCCGGATTGATCATGGCAAGGGCAGACAGGAAAAGTCCGCCACTGGTGCCGGAACAGACAAAAACCTTGCGATCAGGATCGCCATACTCCAGGTCGATAGCCTCCTGGAGTTTCCCCCGCAACGTGGGTATCCCCTGGGTCAGTGCATAACCGTTAAAGCCATCTTCGACGGCCTGGATCATCTTGCTCTTGATCGGATCCGGCACATCAAAATCGGGTTGCCCGATCGACAGGTTGATTGGATCATCCAATTTATCTGCCAAATCGAACATTTTGCGGATACCGCTACTGTCGAAATTGCGCGTTCGATCAGCGATCCAGCTTTCCAATAGTGGCATTATTTCTAAGCTCCCGAGATTTCATCTTCTATACACGTAAATGGAAGTTTTTCAGCAACCGGTGTTCATGGCAAGACACCCAACGGATTCTCTACACCAATCTGAAAGGAATCACAATTAAACGAGGCTCGTCGAATTGGTCATTGTGAATTGGGCGATCGGCCTCTAAAATTCTAACATCGGCCCAATTTTTCGGAATTCCTCATGAGCGAACTGCACCACGAATGCGGCGTTGCCGCAATTTACCATCTACCCAGTTCCAAAATCAGCCCGCTTTGTCCTAATTCAAAGATCAAAGACGCCTCTCGATTGATCCCCAGAATGCTGTTGGACATGCAAAATCGCGGCCAGCTTTCCGCCGGAATCTCCAGATTCCATCCCAAGGCCAAGAACAATCAGTTGATTGATACCTATCGAGAAAACGGTACTGTTCAGGAAGTGTTCCGGCTTTCTCACAGCGGCAAAACAAAAGCGCTACTTCGCAAGTACAGTGGTCCGGCAGCCATTGGCCATGTTCGCTATGCAACCTGTGGTACCAACGACAAGAGCTACGCTCAGCCATTTGAAAACCACAGTTTTGATCGACGAAAATGGTTCAGCTTTGCATTCAACGGTCAATTGGCTAACTACAAGGAGTTGGCCGAAGAGATGCTGGCCGAAGGAAACAATTTCATGGTGCGGCAAACCGACACGGAAATTTTGCTACATGAGATTTCACGGCAACTCGAGTCCGATCCGACGCAATCATTGATTGAAATGATGCGACAAGTTGACAAACGGCTGGACGGGGCCTACTCGTTGGCGTTGTTAAACGCAAATGGGGATATGATGATCGCTCGTGATCCACTCGGAATCAAACCGATGTGCTATGCGATTCAGGGCCCTCTGTTTGCAGCCGCCAGCGAAAGCGTGGCCTTGATGAACCTCGGTTTTAAACGATCGGAGATTGAATCCCTCGCACCTGGCCATGCGATTACAATCGTCGACGGCAAGATTGAAATCACGCAATTTTCTGAACATAACGGTGCCGCGCATTGCTTTTTCGAATGGATCTATTTTGCCAACGTCGCCAGTACGCTTGATTACAAAAGTGTTTATATGGCTCGTACTGCACTGGGGGAAGAGTTGGCCCGCATGGAGCGTCGCGAGAACTTGATACCACTCGACGACGATACGATCGTTGTGCCCGTGCCAGATACAAGTAAAGCGGCCGCCGATTCAATGGCCTTTCATTTGGGTATCCCATCGCGGGAAGGCCTGATGCGAAACCGTTACAGTGGCCGAACATTTATCGAACACTCACAACAGGAACGCGCTCAGAAAGCGAAGATCAAATACACGCCACTACGCGAAGTATTGGAGGACAAGCGGGTCATTCTAGTGGAAGACTCGGTCGTTCGCTCAACCACCATGAAGGCTTTACTGGAACGACTCAAAGAGGAAGGGCGAGCCCGTGAAATTCACGTCCGTGTCGCCTGTCCTCCGATCATGGCTCCCTGCTTTTACGGTATCGATATGTCGACGATTGGGCAGTTGTTTGGGCCAAAATTCTATTCGGTCGAGAATCCGTTGACGCACAAAATCCAGGACCAAATGGCCAGGGAATTAAAGTGTGATTCACTCAGATACCTGCCGATCGAATCAGTCGCCAGCGCGATTGGACTTCCATCGGATTCTCTTTGCCAAGCCTGCATTACTGGTAAATACCCAACTGCCATTGGCCAGCGCCTGTACCAAATTGAAAAAACGGCATTCGCTGAGGGAAAAGATCGACTGGAAGATGAACGTGCATTTGACCTGAAAACGGTTTCCAAAAAGAGAAGAACGACCAGGATTTCCTGAGCCTCCCTGCGTTTCTCTGTTTGTCTCGGCACACGCTTGTTGGCATCTACAACTTTTCGTCACCAGCCGCCGTCTGCTAAAACGAGTGTCATACAGAAAGCACATCGTCATTCGGTAGCGTTCTCAAATTTCCTGGACCCACTATGGGTGCTCGAGCCACGTCATTGACCAGCAACAACGCGAGCTACCGTAGTTTAAATTGGGCACGGAAGACGTCATGGCCATTTTTTCGCATCCGACGCTCGAAATGGGTGCGAAAGTCCATGTCATGCGTCGTTTGCGGCTCGGCCACTACCATTGGTTCGCTCCAGCAAGTTTCTCGACTCAGGACGTCACACGCTTCCTCGAAATACTGCTCTACATCCGTCCAGAAATGAAAGATGCCATCCGTCTTAAGAACCCGTTGCACGTCAGCGACGAATGCCGGTTGGATTACGCGTCGTCGACGATGCCGTTCTTTCCACCATGGATCTGGAAAATAGACGTGGACGCCCATAGCGCAACTGTCAGGCAGGAAATCACGAAAAAACTTGAGACCATCGCCTGAAATGACCCTGGCATTGTGGCGACCATTTTTCGCCAAACGATAGGCTGCAAAACGAGCATATTTCTTGGCAATTTCGTTTCCCAGGAAATTCCGATCCGGATGTTTCTCCGAATAGGTCAGGATAAAATGCCCCTTACCACTGCCAACCTCCAATTCGAGATCGCGTGGTTGATCGAACAGTGATTGGGGATCAAATGGCTGCTGCAGGTCATCTACGAACGTTAGGTGCTGGGCACAATCAACAGTCGGATCCATTTTGGGAAGTGCTCGCCGACCCATGGTTTTTTCCATTTCAATAGTGCAACAAAAAAACGGCAGTCAAACTGCCGCCGTTTAGCTAATCAAGTTCAATTTGCGGCAAACAATAAACCGCGATCAAAAACTAGGGAGTTTTGATCTTTTTTGTCTTGGCTTTTCGAGCTTTATTGTTGGCGGGTCGTTTGCCGTGATTGGCTTTCTTGACTTTGTGGTTGGGCTTTGTCATATCGGCTCCAAAACTGGATAACAGGTTTTTTTTAGAGAGTGACAGGCTACCAATCGAACTCGTTTCCTTAAAGGTCTAACTTTTCCATTGACCAAAAAACGGCTAAAACCGATAAAAAAACGGTCGTTTCAAGCTACAAGTGCCGAATACTATCCCTTGTGGGTCATATCAGCCAGGTCACTCAGTAGTTCTTTCGCATGCCCCTTGTCAATCGCCATGGCGCACCGCTCTGTACCCGTTCGCAGATCATCCGCGATTCCAGATATCCACAATGCGGCAGCTGCATTGGCCAGCACAATGTCTCGCGCGGGGCCGGACTGGCCTGCCAACACCCTTTGGATGAGATCCGCACTTTGCTGTGGATTTTGAACCCGTAACAAGCTGGTACTGGACTGATTCAGTTTGAAATCTTCGGGCGTCAACTCGGAGTTAGTTACATGCCGCCCTCGGACTTCTGAAACATCGGTGATACCTGCTACCGTGACTTCGCCTAGTCCGTCCCGTCCATGAACTACAATCGATCGTTCGGTCCCCAGCAGTGCCAAAGCTTTCGCCAGTTTTTCACGTGTTTCGCTACGACCAGCACCAAGCACTTGAAAAGGTGCATTGGCTGGATTACAGAGTGGTCCCAACAAATTGAAGATCGTTGGAAAACCCAATTTCTTGCGAACCTTCATGACATGGCTCACCGAAGGGTGAAATAGTGGTGCAAAACAAAAGCAAATGCCAAGTTGATTCAAGCATTTAGTGACCACCTGCGCGCTACAATTGATGTTGACCCCTAATACCTTCAGGACATCGGCCGATCCGGATTTGCTTGTCGATTTGCTGTTTCCGTGTTTTGCGACAGAGGCCCCAGCGGCAGCCGCAACGATCGCAGCACAGGTCGATACGTTGAATGTATGCATACCCCCTCCGCCAGTACCGCATGTGTCCACGACATTGGGTCGGTTTGTTTGGACGGCATCCATATGCCATCGCATCGCCTTGGCCGCTCCCGCCAGTTCTTCAACCGACTCACCTTTTTCATGTAATGCCGTCAACAAACCGGAAATTTGCTTATCGGTCGCCTCGCCTTTCATGATGATGTCAAAAACGCTTGCCATTTGACTTTCATCAAGCGACTGGCCCTGCTCAACTTGTTCTATTGCTTGGGGGATCAACAAATTCTCTCCGTGTTCGGCAAATGTAAATTCTGGCAGTTTGAATATGAGTGAAGGACTTCTATTGTAGAACTTTCACGGCCAATGGATAACCATTGACTCAGGTTTTGTGTTTTTCTCTTGTTCCGGCAGCCACGTATCCCTAGAATCTGCTCCCAACCGCCTATTTCGATTTTTTTACCCCAAAACTGCCAAAAAACATGCCTCGAAAAGTCATTGTCGATTGTGATATGGGAACTGACGACGCCGTGGCCTTGACCATGATGCTGTTTGACACTCGGCTTGAAATTATCGCGATTACCGCAACGGAAGGCTGTGTAACGGCGGAACAGGCTAACAACAACCTGCAGGCAATTGTGAACGAATTGGACCCGGACCGTTATCCGCGTCTTGGCATGGCACGTGTGACCGATTGCGCTCCTCCGGTCAACACCAGTTTCTTGTATGGTCATGACGGCCTGGGTAATGCCGGATTTGAAGTCTCACAGCTCCAGCATCTTCATCCTTCGGACAAATTGATCGTCGACTGTATCAGATCGTATCCCGATGAGATTACGGTGGTATGCCTGGGCCCTTTGACCAACTTGGCAAGAGCATTTCAAAGGGACCCTGTTTTACCGGGCATGATTGATCGAATCGTGATGACGGGTGGAACCCTATCAGGAATCGGCAATGTGACGCCCGCTGCGGAGTTCAATTTTTTCTTTGATCCCTACAGTGCTCGACAAGTCTTAAAGAGTCGAACGACTAAAACCCTGGTCCCTTTAGACGTCACCCATGTGGTGGAGTTCGGGATTGAGATGATGGAAAAACTGCCTGATGAAATAACACGGACGGGCTATTTCCTGAGACAGATTTTGCCGTTTGCATTTCGGTCATACAGGCAACAGCTGGGACTCGAGAGCATTTTCCTCAACGATGCGGTGGGAGCACTGGCCGTGATCGAACCCCAGTTGTTCCAATTCGAAGAAATGGGCGGCGATGTTGAAACCGAAGGTGAACTAACCCGTGGCGCATCCATTTTTGACCGTCGTCAACCACCCGAATGGCGACCCAACATGGAAGTGGCCACATCGATTAATATTGAATCCGCTCGGCAGTGTTTAATCGACCAACTAATGGTATCCGGAAATTCATCCGGCAGTTGATGCTGATTTCAGCGTGACCGGTTTATTTGAATTTCGCGATCTCAGGTATCGGCTTCTGGCCTTGGCAAAAATTAGCTGGATACGTTCAAGCTGGTCCGATCACCCACCTGAACCTGAACCTTCTTGATGCCGCCTTTGCGAAAGACTTTGAGTTCGATCTGGGTACCGATCGGCGTCAAACTGACCTCAGTCACTAAATGAGAGTCGTTCGATACTTTGCGGCCATTGAATTCCAGGACGATATCGCCGATCTGCAAATCAGCCTGGTCGGCAGGTGAGTTAGGCGTGATGGCAGACACGCGAGCACCATGCGTCCGCTCCAGGCCCATGGAGATTGCTTTGCGGGGAGTAAACCGTGCATCCAGTGAAACACCGAGAAATCCCCGTTTCACTTCTCCGTACTCAATCAAATCGGCTACGATCCTGGTCACCATGTTCATCGGTATCGAAAATCCAATGCCATCACTGCCCCCGGAGTTACTGGCAATTGCCGTATTGATGCCAATCACTTGCCCCTGCAAGTTGATCAGTGGACCACCACTGTTACCGGGGTTGATTGCCGCATCGGTTTGAATAAAGTTCTGAAAACGAACACCCTGCGGTCCCAGCTCAAGGTCACGTCGACCCATGGCACTGACAATTCCATAACTTACTGAGTGACTCAAACCGAATGGACTGCCAATGGCCACGACGAAATCGCCGATATCAACCGTGGCACTGTCGCCTATTTGAGCAGGAACCAAATCATCACGGTCGACAAACAAAACGGATAGATCCGTTTCCCGGTCGTGAACAATGCGGGTCGGCAAAAACCATTTCCCGTCGGCTTCAATACGAATATCCGAAGCCGATGAATTTTCAATAACGTGATAATTCGTGACGACAAAATCACGTTGGCCATGCCTCAGGACAATCCCCGAACCCGCCTCTTCAATATAAGACGATTGTTTATTTTCACCGGATGAAAGCGTCTGCGATTGAGGCTTCTTGGCCTCAATATGAACGACCGCCGGTCGGACGACTTTCACGACGTTTTTCACAACCGAAAACGGTTCGTTGTATTGGCCGGCAACCGAATTGATCTTGCGAAAGGGGGTTTCCGCTTGCTGTACCGATTGAGCCTGAACGCCCGCGCAAATCACGGTGATAAGGCCGAGGGGAAGCCAGAAGATTTTCGATTTGTTTGGTAGGTTTGGCAGGGTAATAGTCATATCAGGAGTCTGTAATTGATTTGATTGCAAGTAGTTTACCGAAGCAGCCGTCCTTGGTGTGTCTGAATCGACAGCCGAACGACCGGATGACTTCAATTCGGTGTGGGTTTTAACGGTTAGGAAATATTGAGGTCGGAATTAAATTGAAATTCGTTATTTGGACCGAGAATAACTGACCAGTCGACGACGGCTGATGGTTCCACGCCGTGCTCTTCGGCCTTAATTTTGCACTGGATGCAACAGGTTGCGTAGGGCAATGCCTTTAGCCGTTCGAGGGGAATACGACAGGCACATGCTTCGCAAAGACCATAGGTATTTTCGTGAATTCGCTTGATGGCGTTTTCGATGTAATGCAGTTCTCGACTCTCGACTTCGGCGAGCTGCGAGCTGATTTCGCCGCGGGCACAATCCAGTGCAAAATCAACCGCGTCACCACCTTGGCGTGCACTCAATGCTCTTAACAGGCTGTCGTCACCATTAAGCGCCTGGCGAAGCGCTCGACGACGTTCGACGAGACTATCACGGATTTCTTTGAATGATTCTTTACGGTTCATAGTTGGGTTCTCAAACAAATTGAGGTTCAGCGAACGATTGAAATGGGTTTCATTGAATGCCATTCCGTAGGCTTCAAAGCCCAACACACACACTGGCGATCGGGCAGTTCTGTCGAACTATAGTTCCGTTTTATGAGGACAAACTGAAAAATGTAAATTTTGGGCTAATTTCAAATCAGCCCGGGAAACGTCGAGGGAAATGGTGCGGCTGCTTACCCTGTTGCTGCCAGCCCCGGCTCGACTCCCTCTCAAATGACTAGGCCAAATCATACGGATAAAGAGCCTTTGTTGGTCCGCTAATTGGTTTCCGCCCGTGTCGCAAATTCATTTCATGCCGGTTGTAACGATCGTACTGCAGGAATTGAAAATGGCCCGGTTAATTACCGCCACTCTGTTTGACCGGCTTGTTACAAAAAGCTAAATCCCTATTGGAGAGTACAAAGAAATGCCGATCCGTTTTCGATGAGACAAGAGCAAGTGATAAATCAAGACTCAATGGACAGCACCTCCGGTTCCTTTCAATCAAACGCCTTTTCGTCTAACCGAATCAATGGGGACAAATCTGAGACCGCCCCGTCCAACAGTATTGCTAAAAACAAGGTCCAATCCAGCCAGCCCAATACACACACGGCTGATACAGAAAATGATCCCAATGTTCGCTCGTACAACATGAACACGCGTGGCAACGGTCAGGACGGACTGTCACCAACACTGGAAGATGCGGTTCACGGAAACAATCAACGTCTCGAACATATCATTCAACGCCTTAATTCTTTTTCAAACCAATTGTTCGAAATCCAAAATCAAATCACTGAACTTGCCAATGGTTCAACCGACAACTCATTGCCAGTTAACGACTCCACCGATTGGCAACCTGGTATTGACGGTTCCGACAGACCGGTCCAGCCATTTAATCCCACGGTCGACGATCGGGATGACAACGGCACGTTTCATTCCTCGAACAAGAAACTGGATGTCTTGTTTGAACGGATCAAGGAAAACATCCCGGAACCCATTACAAAAACCCCTCTTAACGGTGCTCGGGAACGATTAGAGCCTGACCCCGAAAACCCAACCGGCCGTGTTTGGAATTCCCACAAAACGGATCGCAGTTTTGATGGCTACATGAACCAGTTAATAGAATGTCTGCACAACATTTCCACCGAAGATTATCAGACTACCGGAAGTGGCAATGAAGAAATATCGAACATTTGGCTAAATGAATCTACCTTGCAGATGCCCGACGCAGGGCCGTTGGAACACGGGGAATACGTCCCCTCATCCGTGGCACCCGAAAGCAGCTCCAACCTGATTGCGATGCGTGAATTGGCCAATGCGGCAGGGAGAATCGCAGCCAAACTCAGCACCAAGCGTCGCAAATTCAACTTCTGGATCCGCTCCATCAGCGGATTAACCGTGGTAGCGGGCTGTTTCATATTACTGGCTGTCAGTAACCACCTGGGAGATTCGGCCTTCATTACGGGTGGCAGCTTGATGGTTATCGGTCTCAGCGCCGGCTTTTGGCTGCAACGATCCAGTAATCGAGCCTATCGAAACGCGAACAAACGATTGGTCCAACCGAAGCCAAGATCTCCAAGCGATTGACTGCCCATCACTCGTTCTCCGGACAGTGAGTGATGCATCCGCTCTGTTGTACCATTTCTTATGACAACAGGAGGTGCTATCTAAAACCCACGAAACGTTTCGATATCATTAAAATCCGTCAAGTGATATCCAACTTGGGCCTGATCACAAAGCCTACAAAAAGACCGCAAGGCAACCCCGAATCCATCAGGCCCACTGAAACCACCAAACTGGCCTCCTCCTTTTACATGCGGTTCGAGATCGGCAAACATCCCGGCAATTCCCCGTCCTGCCAGGCGCCGTGTTAATTCGGGTAAAAAATCCTTCAAGTCTTTCAAAACCTCGAGGTAACCTGAATTCCCCAACTCGACCGGCACAAAATGCTTCAACGCATCTTCATCGACATGCACAATCCTCTTCAACGGATCCGGATTCCTAAAGTCCTTTACATGGATCCAGCCGAGGCCGGGCTTCATTGCAAGGTATTGTGAAAAGATCTCTTGCTGGGTATATCCCTGTGAAACAAGATTGCCTCCGTCGAAAATCAAAACCAGCGCGTCGCTATCTACAGCTCGGTGAATCTCTGCCAACAGCTGGCCATTTTGCCCAACCAGATTCGCCTCGACCTCCAAACCAAACGTCAAACCGCGCGCGTCACACACACGGGCAATCTCCCTCAAACGCTCTATCACTGCATCCAGATGTTCCTCTGGAACTTCTCCCCTGGGATGGTAAAAGGAAAAACCGCGAATCAACTTTGAACCGAAACGGATTGCCAGGTCACACGCTTTGCTGACGTCATTTTCAAGGTACTCTTCGAATGGCAGAAAACGGTTCCGTGTCCCGTCATCCACGTCAAGCAACTTGACTTTTCCGATCGGAGATCCAATCGAGGAAACCTGCATATGGTATTCGACAAGTTTTTCATTGACGCGATCGATTTCCGCCTCATCCAAATCCATTAGATTCTTGGTTCCCGACCCGGCATCAATAAATCTCAATGACAAGTGTTGCAGCCCGAGGGCTGCAAAGGCAGAAAACTGCTGGTCCATTGTTTTCTGGTTGGCCGACTCGTCGGAGAATCCCGAGAGGATCAGGTGTTCGCTTTTCATTTCATGTGTCGCCATCAGGATTTGACGTGTTCAACGACGATTACGGAAGACAATCCGCCGCGCGGGGTAAATTCAGCAGTCAGAGTAACCCGGCGAGGTTGGACTTTGAGTACGAAATCGTCCAAAATGCTGTTGGTCACATTTTCATAAAAAATACCCTCGTTACGAAAATTTTGAAGATACAATTTCAGGCTTTTAAGTTCGATGCATTTTTCATCGGGCACATAGCAAAAGGTCATGACCCCGAAATCGGGTTGGCCGGTTTTCGGACAGACCGAAGTGAACTCGGGGCATTCGATTTCGATGGTGTAATCTCGATCGGGGAACTGATTGTCAAACGTTTCGAGATCCTCACAAAACTTGGTTGGCATGTTCTACCTTTGCCTAAAAAATTTGAAACGGAGACGATTCAGCCAGGCATCGTGCTCTCAGAAAAACCAGACGCCTATCGGAATCAGTCATCATGTTAGTATCTGAAATCTACAGTTCCCGACAAGGTGAAGGACGGTTGACGGGTCAACCAAGTATTTTCATAAGAACTTCTGGATGCAACTTGCGATGCCATTTTTGCGACACCCCCTTTACATCCTGGGCTCCCGAAGGACGGCACATTTCGATCACGGATCTTTTGGAACAAATATCAAAAATGGCGCCAAAACATGTGGTTTTGACAGGTGGTGAACCGATGTTGCCACGGGCCGCTACCAAACTGACCCATCATTTAAACGAGCAGGACTATCATATCACGATCGAAACTTCCGGCACCGTGATGCGTGACGTTAACTGCGATCTTATGTCGATCAGTCCAAAATTGGCAAATTCGACGCCCAGCCGCAGCAGGGCAGGGGATTGGGCCAGTCGACACGAAAACGCCCGCCACCGTCCGGACGTGGTCAATCAGTTAATCTCGCGACACGATTACCAGCTGAAATTCGTGGTCAGCCAGCCGAGCGACCTCGAAGAAATTGAGCAATATCTGGAACTGTTACCAGGAGTTCATCGTCATCGAGTGTTGCTGATGCCCGAGGGAGTGGAAGCGTCCCAGTTGGCAGAACGTGAAACATGGTTGTTGCCCGCATGTGACGAGCATCAATTCACATACTGTCCCAGAATGCATATACATTGGTACGGAAACAAGCGGGGCACCTGACGGTATATGCCCGGCACTCACTGCGTTTCGGAATGTCAGCCGCATGTCAGTCGAGGCGTATCAAACTCTATCCGATTTGATTAAAATTAATGATCGATATTGTTTACCGGCCGGCAGGGTCAACATCTAACGAGGCAATCCCCGAATATGCGCAGCCCCTTGTTTCTTCTATTTGTTGTGATCACATTTTGCTGCTGGGGAATTTACGGCCCTTTGCTTCATATCGGACAAGCGAACATGGGGGCCGATGGACAATTAAGTTCATTACGACCCTTCATTTGCGTTGGCATTGCCTATTTCCTGATCGCTGTCATTTTCCCGATCTTTGTCTTAACTACAAAAGAAGAGCAGGGACATTGGAGTTTTACCGGATTTGTTTGGTCGTTCATTGCGGGTGCCGTGGGAGCGATCGGAGCTCTGGGAATCGTTTTGGCATTTAAATTCCACGGGAAGCCGGTTTACGTTATGCCGATCGTTTTTGGTTGTGCTCCGGTTGTGAACACGTTTGTCACCATGTGGATGTCTCGGACCGTCAAGAATGCGTCGTTGGTTTTTTATATTGCGGTCGCAACTGTTGCCATTGGTGCGGCTGGCGTATTGACGTTCAAACCAGCTCCCCCCCAACCAATTGCGCCGGCAACCGAAGCGCCCGCGGAAACCACCAACGAGACGAACGAGAAAAATTCTGCCGACGAGAAAAAACCTGCCGATGGTGAAGCAGCAGCAGTCGGGAAAACGAGTCACGAACAGGAAGCCAGCCCAGCCACCGATTCGGGAGCCGAAGACAAGTCCCAGAAGACCAGCCAGGTAAAACCGGAATCGTCTCAGCTGGTCACCAAGGCAACCGACGTGTTGCTGATCTTTTTATGCCTCGGTGTTTCAGCGATCTGCTGGGGCAGCTATGGTCCAGTCCTTCACAAGGGGCAAGCGAAAATGGGGGGCAGCCGTTTGCGGCCGTTTCTTTGTGTCGGCATCGCCTATTTCACGATTGCCGTGATTGTTCCCTATTTTCTGTTGGATGTTTTCCCTGAACCGGGTGGCTGGTGGAATGTTGGTTCTTTTTGGGCATTGTTGGCAGGCGGCGTGGGTGCCGTGGGTGCACTGGGAATTATTTACGCCTTCAATTTTGGTGGTAAACCGATCTTTGTGATGCCACTTGTATTCGGTTTTGCTCCCATCGTGAATACATTAACGGAGACCGTGAGCAAAGGACTGTTCGCTGAACTTTCCCAGTGGTTCTATTTAAGCATGCTGTTGGTCATCCTGGGTGCGGTTACGGTTCTACTTTGTGCACCGCGAGGGAAACCACTTGAAAAACAAACCAACTCAGAACCGGCCACAGACTAGCGTTTGCGGCTTGAAGTCCATTGAATACGGAGTTGCTTGTGCAAGGCACCATCATGGAAGCGGAAGAAAGAGTCAGGAAAATCGATGGGCTGCTCAGCCATGTATGGATGGTGCGTACATTCCTGAAACACTCCGAAGAAGCGGAAGAGGACGACGAACTCAATGAGGTATTCAGGTCGCTGTACGACTACATGCTCGCCTTGGGCAGCCCATTTAACGCCGGTGAGTATGATAAGTATTTGAAGTTATCAAGGAAGAAGCTGGGAAAACTCAAAAACGCCACAACATTGTTTCTGGAAATCCAACCCGAAATTTCCTCTCACACCAATTTCCGGATGGCCGCTCAATCGCTCAAACTGGCGGTCGATCAAATTGTCGAAATCCTCGAAGAAAACTGAACCCGCCCTTTGTCACAGAGGCCTCGACAGTCACTTCTTGGACGAACCAGTCTTGTTTCCCTCAGGCAACGTGGGCGGCGAAATTTGCCTGCTTATGTCACCCGTAATAACAAGCTGAAGTGGCCGGCTACGAACTTCCGATCCAGCGATGGTTGCGATGGCCTGCAGCTGGACAGTACCACGCCCAAGTTGGTTCGTGTCGATCTTAAATTCTGCCTTTTCCCCATCGGATTTTGCGAGCCGACGAGTATTAAAGTAGATGGAAACCGACTCGGCGTCTGTGGCCTGGACTGACAATTCAAGCGGGCTGCCCACGGGTATTTCCTGCCGGTCACAATTCAGCACGACCGATTGACCAAGATTATCGATTTCCATCTCGAAGATCTTTGTCGACCGACTCTGGATGGCTCCTCGGCCGATGGCAACCAGCCGCATCTCATGGTAACCATCCGGAATTTTGGTCGTATCTAATGTCACATTACCAAAATCCGTGACTTGGCTGAATAAGCGACCATCCATATAAGTCTGAACCGATCCAACTGGCACAGGAGAGTCATCGGTTTCAATTTTGTAGCCAACCTTGCCAGACAACCGTTTTGAAAAATCCTGGGAGACGGTCAATTGGGGTGGTGTCTCGAATGGACGACAAAGCGCGTCTCCCAGTATCAACAACTGAAACGGTCCTTGCACCGATTGATAAAATGCTTCTGCCAATGAACACCCACGCGCATAATGCACATGAATTCTGGGATGCGGAAATTTCGCTTGCAGGGCATACGGCTCAACGACCGTGCCGCTCGATCCGGCGGCTCCGTATTCCAGGAAATGGGATGCATTGGTTTGCGAGTTCTTCACACCAAACTTTCCACCAAAGCTGGTCAAGTGCTCAACGATCGCCCCGGGAATGATTTTACTTTGCGAAGACTTCCAATTTAATTTCCCCACTCCCAGTGTCGCACCGAGGACATTGTCTTTTTTCATCGGCATCACGGTTTCGACAATCTTCCCGGTAAAACCCATGGCCCCAAGCTCGTCAATCGCCGGTTGAAAAGAAGCCATCCGAGTTGTAGTTCGCACATTCGAAGTTCGAGAAAAGTAGAAAACACCCTGAGGATGTGAGTGGTCTGCCCTGACACTTACCTCCAAATAGTCCAACGCTTCACGTTCCGACATGCCAAGGCCTCGGGTTACGGCCAACATCG
>JABACA010000041.1:0-22694 GCA_014237975.1 Mariniblastus sp.
AACATGGACTGGGAGGTCGTCATTTATCGCCTTTTGCAAAGGACGGTCTGGGTTCAGCAAGCTGCCAACGAGTTATTGTTTCAATCAACGTTTCACGATGGGACAATCAGCGCTGATTTCAATTTAAAATATTTTTCGTTTTACGAAAGGTTCCTTTTGATTTCAGACCACCATAAAATAGGTCAATCCAAGATCGATTGGCCTTGTAGTCGGGTAATACCCCAGAAAATCAGAGCGGATCATCCAACACGGTCAGCTCCTCTTTTCCGCCAGGTACCTTTATTATGAACACTTCGCCTGGGTTCCATCCAACGCTGGGACGCGAACGTATTCTCTCTCTTGACGTGCTCCGCGGGGTTGCCGTGTTGGGCATCCTGGCGATGAATATCCAGTCGTTTTCCATGATCGACTCGGCCTACCTGCATCCGACATCGTTTGGTGATCTTTCGGGTCTCAACGGTTGGGTCTGGTACATCACACACCTGGCTGCCGACACCAAATTCATGGCGATTTTTTCGGTCCTGTTCGGTGCCGGGATTGCATTGATGGCCGACCGCACCCTCGCCCAAGGTGGGTCTGCGGCGTCGATGCATTACCGGCGGATGATGTGGTTGCTGCTGATCGGTCTGATCCATGCTTATCTGTTCTGGTACGGCGACATCCTGGTGACGTATGCGATCTGTGGCATGTGTATCTACCCGCTGCACCGCTTAAAGAACAGATGGTTGATTCCAATCGCTGTCCTGATGATAGCGATCCCCAGTTTACTGATGAGCGGGTTTGCCGCCACGGTACCATTTTGGCCTGCCGAGGACGTCATCGCGTTTCGCGCTGACAGTCTGCCCGACCAGCCTAGGATTGAGAAGCAACTGGAGATTTATCGCGGTGGTTGGGCTGGTCAAATGGGTCATCGGACCGCCAGTGCCTTCTTCCTTCAAACGTTCGTTCTGTTGATCAGCCTTTTCTGGCGCGTGGGTGGATTAATGCTGTTGGGTATGGTTTTGCGGCGACTGGGCGTTCTTCAAGCGCGGCGGAGCAGGCTGGTCTATGCCTTGATGGTGGTCGGCGGCTGCGCGATAGGTCTGCCGCTGATCGATCGGGGGGTGGCAGTAGCGATCGAGCACGAGTGGGATCCGCTCTATGTAATGTTCACGGGCATGCAGTTTAATTACTGGGGGAGCCTGTTCGTGGCTGCGGCATGGATCGGTGCGGTGATGCTTGTCTGCAAAACGGGGTGGGCACTGTTGCGACCGCTGGTTGTGGCATTGGCTGCAACCGGCCGGATGGCCTTTACCAACTATCTGGCGCAGACATTGATTTGTTGCTTCATTTTTTATGGTTATGGCCTGGGGTACTTCGGGTACCTGGATCGCTGGGAGCAATTGCTGGTGGTGCTGGGGATCTGGCTGCTCCAGTTGACCTGGTCGTCATGGTGGCTTCGATGGTTCCGCTACGGACCGATGGAATGGGCCTGGCGGTCACTCGTTTTATGGAGAACTCAGCCGATGCGGAAAACGGCGTAGCCTCTGGCAAAGCAAGTACCGCGAAGGATTAGATTGTCTACAAATCGTCCAATGGAGGCCCTGCCAAGACGTAGGATGGTGGACCTGCTACCGGGCAATCCCATTGGAAGTCGGTGGGAACATTCCCAGTCAGTTCCAGTTTGGATTGCAAGCAGTCAATGGACTCTTGACTATCCAAGGATGCCAATTCGCGGCGGAGGATTTTCAAAAGGGTTTGCAAGAAAGCGACCACCATTGGTCCAATCAGCAGCCCGATGGGTCCCATGGTGGCGATACCGCCCAGAATGCTGAGCAATGCAATTAAGGGATGCATGTTCGATTGACCGTGCAAAACCAGGGGTTTAATAATGTTGTCCGCAAACGAAATGACGGCGATACCGTAAATCGCCAGTCCGATTGCGGCTGCCAGGCTGTGATCAACAAAAAAGAGGTACAAGCAACAGGGAATCCAGATAGAAGCAGCACCCACGAACGGAACCAGCGCCAGGCAACTAGTCAGCATGGCAAGCAGGAAGATGGAATCGAGCCCCGCGAAATAGTAACCGACCCCTCCCAGTACCCCCTGCACCAAAGCGGATAATAGGGTTGCCAATACAATCGCTCGAGAGACTTGACCGAATTCATCAATTAGCTCTTCTTCGTGCAAATCATCGATCGGCGACAAGGTCTTGATCGACTGGATCATTCCGGGGCCATCCAACAGGAAAAAGTACAAACTGATCAAGGTGATGGCGATGCCCAGCAGTATTCGAATTAAAAAAACCGTGGTAGAGGCGCCCAGCTCAAACAGTTGGTCACGAGCGTAGGTCAGGATCGGCTGGGATTCCTCAACCAGTTGTTCGTTCGTTGGATTGGCATGCTCGCGCAGCCAGGTTTTCAGCTTGCCACCCAATTGCTGGTTTTTGAAATCGGTAAAAGAGCGGTACGTCTTGCCAATCTTGGATTGATATTCCGGGTACACCTGGCCGAGTTGCACCGGGTCGGTTTCGAACTGAGTTTTCTGGTGGAGTTCCAGCAGTTCATTAAATTCTTGTTGAAACTGGTTCCAGGTGGAACTCATCTGCTGGGTTTGATCGGTTTTTGACGGGGATGATTTTCCTGATGATGTCAGGCCGGTTACCAATTTGTCTGCATTGTGTTTGATATCACTCAGCAAGACCTGTTGGCGGTCCAGTTCCGATTTCCTGGCGGAGTCGTTGTTGGGATTACCCGCACGCATCTCCATGAAGTCGGATTCAATCGTGCGGAATTCAGTTGCCGATGGAAAATCCAAACCGATGCTCTTGCGGATTTTCGAAAGATCATGCAACATCTCCGAAGTGCTGAATTCACGGGCAAATTGCCGAGCTTCGACGGCAGCCAAGCCAAACATTACACCAAAGGGAAGCAACACCACCACGATGATCAAGATCGTGGTGGTCATGGCAGCAAGCTTTTTTCTGCCGCCCATTTTTTTCAGGATCCAGTGATGAGTGGGTCCAAAAATGACCACCAGAATCGTGGCCAGAAACATTGGGATCAAGAAGCCGACCATCACCTTGAAAAATAAAATAGCCAACAGGACGATGACTAAAAGTAAAAGTACAAACGAAAAGTATTTGGCCAATCGACAACTCCCAATAGTGGATGCGATTTCAAGACAGTTGCTTTACTCACTCTATGATTCCATTGATTCTGGCAATTCTTGGCCGCTTACGCCAGAAGATATCCAAATTCAGCCAGCCGATCCGGTAGAAAACCCCATTCAACCGGTAGCCTTTCAGTTGTTGCTATTAGATGATATTGAAATAATGTGCCGACAGTCACCTTGATACCAAAGTTTCCAGATTTAGCTCGAAAACCCAGTTCTCGATTTTTTTTTGTCCCGTTTTCGATGATTTGTGTAAACTGAAATTACTTTGGTCATGTCGATGAGAAGTCAATGCTTACAAAAGAACCCAGCCTGATTTGTTGTTTGGTTTGCCTGTTCATGTCGCCGGTTGTGGGACAGGAAAACTGGCCCGAGTTTCGGGGGCCAACCGCTGACGGGCATGCCGCTGGTACCACGTTGCCGTTGGAACTCAACCACAAGGCTCATTTGAAATGGAAAACGGCCATTCATGGTAAAGGCTGGTCGTCTCCAGTGGTTTGGGGAAATCAGGTATGGTTGACCACCGCCACCGAGGACGGGAAACAGATGTCGGCCATTTGCGTCGATCTCGACTCGGGCAAGATCCTGCGGGATCAGGTGATCCACCAGAACGAGACCCCCGCCTTTTGTCACCCGACCAATAGTTACGCCAGTCCCACACCCGCCATTGAAGAGGGACGGGTTTATTTGCATTTCGGCAGTTATGGCACGACCTGTCTTGACACAAAAACGGGCGAGACGATTTGGCAAAGGACCGATCTGGAATGTGATCATTTCCGGGGGCCGGGCTCTTCACCCATCCTGTATGACGACAAGCTGTTTGTCGCCTTTGACGGCTTTGACCAGCAATACGTGGTCGCTCTGGATAAACAGACAGGTAAAACCGTTTGGCGGACCAACCGCGACATCGACTATGGCACCAACAATGGTGACCTGATGAAAGCGTATGGCACCGGCAGGGTGTTCGAGGTGGATGGTCGGCCCATCCTGGTTTATCCCAGCGCGGTTGCTACCCTTGCCTACGATGTGAAAACGGGCCGGCAACTCTGGAAGGTTTATCATGATGGAATGAACGCGTCCGCCCGCCCACTGATGACGGGCAACGGGCTGCTGATCCTGACCAACGGAATGGGGAAAATGGTAGCCGTGAACCCGTCTGGTGAAGGGGACATCACTAAAACCAATACGGTCTGGATGATTTCCAAAGGCGTTACGCGGAAACCTTCGCAACTGATTATTGATGACCGGTTGTTCATGGTCAGTGACAAAGGAATTGCTTCGGCCATTGATGTGGCGACGGGAGATATCGTCTGGCAAGAAAGAATTGGCGGTGCCTTTTCGGCTTCTCCCATCTACGACGGTGAAAAGATCTTTGCGTTCAGTGAATCCGGGGATATTCACGTTTTCCGTCCGGCTGGTGAATTTGTGCCATTGGGGAAAATGAAACTGGGAGACGGATTCAAAGCGTCGCCGGCTGTTGTAGGCGGAAAAATGATCCTGCGTAGCTTTTCCGACCTGTACTGTCTTTCGTCGGAAAACTGACGGATATTTGTGATTCGCCCTGGTAGTCGGCTACTTCGCTGGTTGATACAGCGTGATTCGGTTAGCGCCAACAGGTTTCAATCAACGTTTGCAATGGCGTTCTGTTTCGTTGATTTTACCGTTTTGATGCGTTGGCCGATGGAAAGACCCAGGGTCTTGCCTGCTTGATAACCAGGTCACCTTCCCGGGTCACCTTGAATTCAATTTCCATGGCAAACGGTGCCCCTTCGTCCGGTTGATATCGTTTTTCAAAGCCGTAATGAATGCGGCCCAACGCTTCACGCAACTCGTCAATCTGACTGTTGCTCAACAGCCTGCCTCGGTCCCCAGCGTCCATCGACTCACGAATCATTTCCTGTCCATCGCGTTTGTACCATCCCAGTAACATCTCTTCGGCCGACGATTCCCGATCCGGGTTGGTAACCAGGTCTTCTCCAATCTGGGTGTTCACGTAATAGTTGCCTTCGGTTTCGTAAAGGATGTCATCGGTAACGGCAACACCATTGAGTTGTTCGTCTTGGAAGTTCGGGTGCAGTAGAACACCCATGGCGCTTTTCTGGTGATTAATGCGAAAGAACTGGCGTTCTTCAAAGGCGCGAAAATTCCAGAGGCTGGCAAACACCTGTTTGATGGAATCGGCCAGATGACCTTCGTCAGGTTTGTGCGTGCAAGAATCATAGAGCCCTGCCCCACTGAACCCGGGCAGGTCTTCGCTGTTGGTGCTGGATCGGCAACGAATGGATGAACCGGCCGGGAACTTGCTTTGGGTGTCGTCCAGAGCGGTCAGCATCCAGGGTGGCATTTCACCTTGTTTGATTTTATTTTGAAGCCCACTCAATTCACGGCGAATCACATCCGGTTCCGGATCGTCGGAAGCAAGCGACACGATCCGTTCGACTTCGTCGTATAATCCATTGTGTTGCATGAACTGGTCATAGAAATAAAACGGAACTCCAAAGCCGTTCGGGATGGCACCATCACGTAATTTCAATCGTTGCAAGGTTGCCAGGTTGGCCGTCTTGCCTCCAAAGCTGTCAGATTGTTCAAACTCAATCTGACTCAACGGTTGGATCTTCTGGACACTCAGGTTTCGAGGTGGTGTTTGTGACTTTTTGGGCCTCGAGTCGCGCAGATGCCGGTTTACCTCGGTTCGGGTCGCCGGTTGAATCTTGTATCCCTGGGGTGTGACCTCGTATTGAACCAGTTTACCATCCAGTGATTGAATGTCTTTTTGGCTGGCTGCATCTTTGACATAGGCGTTGGGGATTTGGTCTTGTACGGCTCGCAGGTTGACGTGAGACAACGGCGTTTGCCGCATCTCGGTAATCACACCAGCGACTCGCGGCATTTGATTGGGAAGTGTCTTGTAAACGACAATGTCCTGGGGTGATGGACGGGCCGTATCATCCATAATTCGTAAGCGACCAAAGGACTTGGCTGTATTAAGAGGCAGGAACGCGATGTTCCGGTAAAGATCGCTGTCCAGGTGAACGGCAAGATTGGCTTTCTCGTACTTTCCTTTTTCCTGCTGATAGCGGGAGAGGTTGCCTTGCAACGGGTGAAAAGCTACCCGCCCCTTGAGCAGTGGCATTTTTCCAATTAACAGGTTCTGGATCCGCTGGATGTCTTCGAAGGCGTAGGAATCATTGGGCTGGAAATCAATGACGTACAAACCGGCTGTACCCGACGGGTTCGTCAATCTCGGCAAATAGGTGATGGCGCCACGTTCACGACTGTTGATCCCGACCATCCGCATCCAGGGTGGGTGGGCTCGATGATTCTGCGTGTTCATGAAATAGACTTTGTGATCGTTGGGATTTTCCTTGTCGATCACGAATTTGACAAATTCCAGGTCAGCCAAATAGGCATCACGGGCAACTTCGGGCCCCTGGTAGGAGAGTTTTTCAAATGATTCACGATCCGGGATTTCTGCAACTCCCATTTCAAAATCGAGCGCTTCCGGTTCAATTCGACGTCCCTGTGGAGCGTTACGACGGTCGGGTCCCCGAAACTGCGCCAATAAAGTGTCGCATTGAAACAACAAGATTGCCGGCAATAAACACGTTATTAATAATCTCATGATTGTTCTTTCATTTGCGTTTTAATGGGGCGAGGAAACGACTCAAAGACGTCCCCAATCGCGCTGGGTTGGCCGGTGAGTCCAGAAATCGCAGTCCTTATTCACGTGACCCGGGCACTACTTTCATTTCCAGACGCTTGCCCTTACGGAGGACTGCTATGGACGTTTCCTGACCTATCTTGAGCGCCTCAATCGCGTAGGTGTAATCATAAATGTTCTCGATTTTTCGACCCGCCAATTCGACAATAATATCCCCGTCTTGGACCCCTGCTTTGTCTGCCGGGGCGCCGGTCGTCACATCGGACAACAGGACACCCGTTTCGTCCGACGCATGATCGGGAACCGTTCCAAGGTAGGCTCGCATGACACCGCGAGACTGTTTCTTTTCCTGGGCAGACTGTTGGATATAGGCTGGAATCTCGTCATTGACCACCAGGCCGCGGGCAATCAAGCCCATCAGCTTGGCAATCCGGGTGGCATCCGGGTAATTCAGTTTTTCCGGGGTGTCGCGCGGCGTGTGGTAGTCTGAATGCGAACCGGTGAACGCCGAGAGGATGGGGACACCGGCTCGGTAGAACGAGCTGGCGTCGGTCGGTAGTTGGGTATCATTGTTCAACTTGATGGGCAGGCCGACCACCGCGTTGCGTTTTTCAATTTCACCGGTCCAGTAGTCACTGCTGCCGATTCCTTGCAGGACCAGTTGTTTCTCCAGCCGTCCAACCATATCCATGTTCAGCGCGGCGGCAACCTCGGGATAGATCGACTTGCCGGGCTGGGAATCCGGTTGTTTTCCAGATGATGCTTGGGCCTCTTTGAGCGAAGCCAACACCGTTTGAGCCTGGTTCCAGGTATCCGAAATCTTGTTTCTCTCCTGTTGCCAAGCGGTCACCTGTTTCGTGTCGGTAGAATTCTTGATTTGTGTATCAAACGCCTTGATCCCCTGTTCCATGAACTGGGACAGTAGCGTCAATTCGACGATAGATGATTTAAATTGTTGTGCGTTCATCGTGGGCAGGTCATTGCCAATCTTTTGAACCAATTCGGCAATCTGTTCGATCGTAATATCGTGGGGGTTCTCGCCTTGCGGAATCGGCTTGGGTGCGTTGGGAGACGGGGCAGTTGCGCCCCCGGTGGAGTGGGTGCCCAGTAACTGGTTGACAAAATGTTGCGAACCGTGCAAACCGAGTTCTTCTCCCGACCAAGCGGCAAAAACGACATCCCGTTTCATATCCAGCTTTCCCTTTCGCTTCAGGTCGGCCAGGTATTCGGCAACTTCCAACATGGCTGCCACACCGGAGGCATTGTCATCGGCTCCAAAATGGATCATGTCGCGCTCTTCGTTTTTGGCCAAGGATCCACCGGTACCGCGTCCCAGGTGATCGATATGGGCGCCGACCAGGATCGCCTGGTCCGACGGCGTGTCACCCATCAACAGGCGTCCCACCACGTTACGTCCACGTCCCACGATCGGTTCAATATCGACCGAGCCGTTTAATTCCAGGTTCTCGATCGGAAATCCCATCATCGGTTCGCCCGTATCCAGCCGGTCTTGCAGTGCCTGGAGGTCTTTACCCTTGGTGGCTGTCAGCCAATTCGCGGCAACGTCGTCGGTAATACTGATGGCGGCCACGCTCGACCCGGCATTGGCGAAGTCGTTTTGCAGGGCGACCAGCTCGTTTTTTACGTTCGAGTTTGGCCCACTGACGACGATGATCCCCCGCGCGCCCTTGTCGCGGGCATCCATCGCTTTTTTCCGCAGGCTGCTGTGGTACTGCAGGTGCTGCCTGCGCTCGGCCGAAATACCCTCAGGCATGTAGCGAAACATCATGACCCACTTGTCTTTGACGTCCAGGTGCACGTAGGAATCGTATTCCTCCTGATTTTCTGCCGCTGGGGCGACGATCCCGTAACCGGCAAAGACAACCATTCCCGGCTCGATCTTTCCCGTCTTGGAAAACGACAATGGTCGCCAATCCTGATCCAGTTTGTAACCGGTCACTTTTGCCGGCTCGGCATTTTTCAAGGAACTGTCTAACCGGTTATCGGGCCCCAATCGTGAACCGGCCGGGAACTTGAAATTCTGATACCAACCCCCCTGGTCACCGGCAGGCTTTATCCCCAGCGAATCCAGGTAAGCGGCAACATAGGCCGTCGCCTTTCGTTCGCCCGTCGACCCCGTCATCCGTCCGCCCAGTTCTTTGCGACATAAGAAGTCAACGTGTTTGATGAAATCGGCCTGGTCAAAACTGGGGCTGGTAGTGTCGGCCGCACCTTGCCCCGACTTAATGGCACCCGCCAACTCGGCCTCGTTGATTGTTTCAACGGCCAAGGCGTCCACGGCGGCAGCGTGATTCCAGTCCGCCATATAGATCTGGGATTCTTTCTTTTCATTTCGATTGGATGTCCACGTCAACTTGGTGCCATCGGGTGAAAAGCTGGCCAGTCCATCGAAACCATCCGTTTCTGTAACTCGAACCGGTGGTGACTTGCCATCAACGTCCACGATGTAAAGTTCAAAATTGGCGAAGCCATGCTTGTTGGTCGTAAAGATCAGGTATTGACCGGAGGGGTGATAAAAGGGAGCCCAGCTCATCGCGCCGATATGGGTCAGTTGACGCTGGTCGGATCCGTCAATATTCATCGTCATGATTTCGGCGGTTGCCCCGTTTTCAGAAAATCGCCGCCAGCAAATCCTTTTTCCGTCCGGTGAAAAAAACGGGCCGCCGTCATATCCTCCAACGTCGGTCAGCTGGCGGATGTTGGTTCCGTCTGCGTTCATGACGAAGATATCCATCATGTAGGCCGGGTCGACTTGGAAAGCCTTGGCCTGCTCTTCGGTCATCGGTTCGGAGTAGGCATTGCGGTTCGAGGCAAAGGCAATCAGCTTGCCATCCGGTGAGTAAGAACCTTCGGCATCGTAGCCGCGGGCCGTGGTCAGTCGACGATATTTTTTTGCTTCGGTGTCATACGAATAAATCTCGTAATGCTCGTCGTAATCCCAGGAGTACCGGCGGGATTGTCCGGATTCACGGAACTCGATTTCCTGCCGCTGTTTCTCGCGGGCTTGTGGATCATCATGGGTCGAGGCGAACATCACCTGTTTGCCATCGGGATGGATCCAGGCACAGGTCGTCTTTCCGTAACCTGGCGAGATGGGCTCGATTTCACCGAATTCAAAATCGAGCAAGTAGATCTGGAAAAATGGGTTTTCTGCAATACGTTCACTCTGGAACACCATTTTGGATCCATCCGAACCGAAATAGCCCTCCCCTGCCCGCTTCCCTTGGAACGTCACCTGTCGAGGCTGTTGGATAAAACGGGACTCGATGGGGGCGGTTTGATTACGATCCTGAGCCGAACCGGGCTTGGGCAGGAGGGTCCAGACCAGGCAGCACAGCAGTGCAGCAGGCATGAACATCAATTTCGAAATCAACAGTCGGTTGGGCGCGGGCATAGGCATTTCAGATATCTCAGACCTGCCCTGACGGGAGGTCACAAAGGGTCGGGTTAAGATTGATCACGTAGAACCAAGGATTTTCCGACATAAACGTCGGATTTTCCAGTCGAAACAAACAGCTGCCAAACGATATTCCTCGAAAATCCGGGGCGATTGACGAAATCGGACTGAAATCGTTACGAACCAGCTGTTATTTTCGGTAAATCACTAATACGTGCCGGTCTTTTTGCCGTATTACAAACAGGGGCAAAAGAAAACGCGGGCCGTTCATCAGTAATTCAAAGAGATTCAGAAATGATTGCAAATCGTAGTTATGATTGCGTCGTGATCGGGGCAGGCCCGGGTGGAGGCGCCGCAGCCGCATTGGTTGCCGAACAAGGTTTTTCGACGCTACTGCTGGAACGGGACAAGATGCCTCGTTTCCACGTTGGTGAGTCGCTGATGCCAGAGACCTATTGGATTTTTGAAAGGTTAGGAATTCTCCACGAACTGGATAAGATCGGATTCACCAGGAAGAACGGTGTCCAATTCGTTAACAGTTCCGGCAAGGAAACGGCTCCGTTCATTTTCAGGGAGAAGGACGATCGTGACTGCAGCGAAACGTGGCATGTTCAGCGCGACAAGTTTGATCAACTGCTTTACGAGACGGCTTACAATCGGGGGGCAACGTGTTCGGATGAAACGCGCGTCCTGGACATCGATATTCGCAAGAAATCGCCTCACAGATTGACCATTAAAACGGCGAACGGAAAAGAACAGGAACTTTCCAGCCGTGTCATCATTGATGCGTCGGGTCAACAGGCCTTGATTGCTTCGCGGCTGGGTCTCAAGGAGTATTATCCGGATTTGAAAAAAGCTGCTATTTGGGGCTATTTCGAAGAAGCTAAACGGGCCGGCGGGGGGAACCCGGAAGTGACCTGTATTTTGCATACCGAATCAAAGGATGCCTGGTTCTGGTACATTCCACTCAGCAACGGCACCGTTAGCGTCGGATTGGTGGGCGACAATGATTTTCTTTTAAAGGGGGGCAGCTCGCCGCAACAAACATTTGACGATCAGGTAAAGAACTGTATCGGTATCAAACGACGTTTTCAGGATGCAAGACAGATTGGCAAATTGAATATCGCCAAAGAATTTTCATACCGGACGACACAGCAAGCCGGAGATGGTTGGGTGTTGGTTGGCGACGCGGGTGGCTTCATTGATCCGATCTATTCCTCGGGGGTCTACCTGGCCATGAAATCTGCTGTGATGGCTGCCGACGCGGTCACCAGTGGTTTACACAGGAACGATGTTTCTGAAAAGCAACTAGGTAGCTGGACGCGCGACTATGAAAACGGGGTCGATCTGATTCGTCGACTTGTACAGGCTTTCTACACCAGAGAATTCAGCTTTGGTCAATTCATGAAAGCCTATCCACATCACGTGGCCAACCTGACCAACTTGCTGATTGGACGGGTCTTTGAGGGGAATGCTGGCCAGATCTTTGATGATATGGATCCTTGGTTGGAAAAAGTACGCGCCGGTGAATCGATGCCGGAAGTTTCGAGCAACTGAATCCATCCTTTGTGCATTCGCGTCGGCAAGCTACTTGCCGGGTCGTTCGGGACTCGACGCGCCCTTGGGCCGTTGCAGTGAGGCCGTCTTGCGAGCTTCACCCTCAACTTCTTTGATGTGGGAATCGTAGGCGGTTTGAAGTCGATTGACGACGTCGGGATATTCTGCTGCCAGGTTGTTTTTTTCGCCCACATCGGCTGATGTGTCATACAACTGGACTGGCAAGGGTGACGGTTTGCGGCCCAGTTCCCCGGCCGAGCCGCGGCCCTTCGCTTTTTCCTGCCAGGGATAAAATTTCCATTTGCCACTTCGCACGGTTCCCCCTGAATGGGCAATGCAAAACGTCTTATGGGGTGTTTTGGCACCCGGTTTTCCCAGGATCAGGGGAGCAATGTCAAGTCCGTCGATTTCCCGGGACGGCAGTGAGGCGCCCGCCCAGGCAGCCAAAGTCGGTAACAGGTCGATCGTTCCGCACACTTCGCGGCAGACGGTATCGGCGGGGATTGTGCCTGTCCATTGCATCAGGGTCGGTTCCCGTACACCGCCATCGTAAACGGTGAATTTTCTGCCACGCAGAGGAAGTGACGACCCCACGGCTGCCCCATTATCACTGGTGAATATAACCAGCGTATTTTCCGCCAACTGGTTCTTCTTCAAGCAATCCAGTATTTTCCCGACCGACCAATCCACTTCCTCGATGCAGTCCCAAATCAGCTTGTCGGTCCTGCCTGCAAACTTGGGTGAGGCGGCCAAGGGCAGGTGCACCATCGTGTGTGGCAAATACAGGAAAAACGGTTGTTGTCGTTCATCGCCCGATTCAATAAACCGGATCGCCTCCTCGGTGTACCGCTTTGTAATGGTCGTTTGATCGACCGGGTACTCGATGACTTGGTCATCACGCATCAGGGGTACCCAGTTTTTTTTCTTGTGCCCTGCTTTGACTTCCTCCAAGGTCAGTCCTTCACGAATGACAATGTCTTTTGCCAACTTGTTAGCCGGGTCGATCCACATGTCATTGCTGTATGGAATGCCAAAATAGGAATCGAACCCCTGGTAGGTGGGCAAACAGGGAGGCAGGTGACCGAGGTGCCATTTGCCAACACAAGCGGTTCGGTATCCGGCTCCCTTGAGGACATCAGCAATGGTGACCTCTTCGGGATGAAGCCCTTGTTTCGAGTTCGGAAACAGGACAGGTTGCATCCCCAGTCGTCGAAAATGACAGCCGGTCATCAAGGCGGTCCTTGAACCGGTACAGACACTGCAGCCAACATAGAAGTCGTTGAACCGTCGCCCGTCACGGGCCATTTGATCCAGGTGATGCGTCTTGGGACCTGTTGCACCATTGAACCCGACGTCTCCCCAGCCCATGTCGTCAATAAAGATAATAATCACGTTGGGACGGGGTGCCGCTTTCGATTCATCCTGGGCATCGAGTTGCGGAAGGGAAAACAGGGACAGTAAAATGACAGCCAGGCAGCGGAAAAAAACAGGGACGGTTTTGGTCATGATCAATTCCAGGTGAGGGTTGCGGGAATTTGAATTCTCGGTCGTGGCAGAAGCAAAATCAAGTCGCAGGGCAAATAATCGAACACGGGTCAGCCCCGTTTTGGCTGGTTCCCGTGATCGACATTTCCCCGGTCGTCCACTTTTGGTCAGTCTTGATTTTGGAATATCATTGTTTTGATCGACCGATCCAGAGTTTGCCGCTGGAAATCGAGGAAATTCGTCCCTATAACTCAGGTTTACAATTTGGTTGTCCCGGGTCTTTTTACCGGGCGATAAATTTCCCTGTAGCGCTACGTTATTGTCTGGAATACGGTCCTACCACAAATGTTGAACTTACAATCGGAATCATCGCGACGCTGGCTGACGATGATGGATGAAAACCTGGAAGAAATCCTGATTGATCATGCGCATTGTGAGAAAAAGGCAGCCGGATGTGCGATGAATCTGATCTTTGCCTACATCGATCGTGAAGAACTTTGTCGTGAAATGGCAGAGATTGTTCGTGAAGAGCTGGAACATTTTGAAATGGTATTGGATCTGCTCAGGAAGCGGGGAATCAAATTCCGTCGACAGATACCAAGTAATTATGGGCGGCAACTGAATGACCTGGTTCGGAAATCCGAGCCGGAACGCGCGATTGACCGACTGTTGGTTGCCAGTTTGATTGAGGCTCGGTCATGTGAACGGTTTGATTTACTCCGAAATCACCTGAAAGACCCGGAGCTGGCTGCTTTTTACGATAGCCTTTTTGAATCGGAAGCGCGGCACCACACCACCTACGTTCGAATGGCAAAATATTATGGCAGTGAAGAAACGATTCGCCTTCGACTCGAAGAATTGTCTGCACTGGAAACAGAGATTATTAATCGTGGAGATACACTGCCACGAATGCACAGTTGAGTTCCCGACCGGTTGGTTTTGCCGGCGTTGAACCAGGTTGCTGGTTTGGATCGGGCCTGGACGGTTGATTGATTTGGTTTCACACAAAGAACTTTTTATGAACGAATCCCTTTTAGATTCTACCGGTGAGCCACCTTTGCCACTGGGCCATCCATTGGCGGGACTTGAGCAACATGTTGATTCCCTGCGGGAATGCGGGCGTCTGTTCCATTCGCGGGGATGGTCGGTAGGGACCAGTAGTAATTACAGTATTGTACTCAGCAATGATCCGGTTGAATTAATCGTGACGGCCAGCGGGATGGACAAGGGGCGTTTGGCGCGGAACGATTTTGTTCGGATTGGTCCTGACGGAAATCCAATATTTGAAAACCAGCCACGCTCCTCTGCCGAGACCATGTTGCATGTGATTCTGGCGGACATTCCCGGCACCGGCTGCATCCTGCATACGCATAGCGTCTGGGCGACGTTGTTATCCGATTATTTCTACGGCGATCGTGGTTTTGAGATTCAGGGTTATGAGATGTTGAAGGGGTTGGAGGGGGTTCGGACTCATCAACATCGCCAATGGGTGTCGGTATTTGACAACACTCAGGACATTCCAAAATTGGCGGCACAGGTTCGTGAAGCCTTGGCAGACGAAACCAACCCATTGCAACACGGATTTCTGATTCGTAATCATGGGTTGTACACGTGGGGACATGACGTATTTTCGGCGCGGCGTCATGTCGAGATTTTCGAATTTTTGTTTGAGTGTGTTGCCAGAAAAATGAGCTTGCCGCAAAAATAGTCCTGATCCGCAGCTTGGTTTTCGATACAATGTCCTGGAAATATTGCCAATAAGAAACCAAGTTTAATTCGTTTGGAGTGCTGCCGTGGCAAGTGTTTACGTTCCCGATACCGAGCAAAAAATCGATGATCCACAGGAGATTGCCGATTTCCTGAAACCTTTTGGAATCGATTACGAAAGGTGGGATGTGCAGGGGCGGGTTGGTCCCGATGCCAGCAATGAAGAAATCCTGGAGGCTTACGCGCCTGAAATCGAACGTCTAAAAGACGCGGGAGGATTCGTGACCGCGGATGTCATTAATGTGACTCCCGAAACACCGGGGCTCGATGAGATGCTCGCAAAATTCGACAAAGAACATTTCCATACCGAGGACGAAGTTCGTTTCACGGTTAAGGGTACGGGTTTGTTTCACATCAACCCGGAAAACGCTCCGGTTTTCAGTGTCACGGTTGAGTCCGGTGACTTGATCAGTGTGCCCAATGGAACTCGTCACTGGTTTAATCTGTGCGGAGACCGCACCATCCGTTGCATTCGGTTGTTTGAAGATATGTCGGGCTGGGCTCCGCATTACAAGGAGGAAGCCGAGCACGAAAAATATCAACCGTTGTGCATGGGACCCGGGTATTTCAAGTCCGACCAGGATGGTCAGTTTGACCCGATCGTGAAACTCTAATTGGCCGGATTACCATTCACCGTGATTCAATTCCAATGCGACTGTGTACTACTCGACATCGAGGGGACTACATCCTCGATCAGTTTTGTTTACGACGTGATGTTTCCGTTTGTCCGGGATAATCTAAAGTCGTTCCTCGATAAGAATTGGGCCGAACCATCGGTTCAAGAATGTTTGCCGCTGTTGGTGTCGGATGTGGGCCAGCCGTCGCTGGATGGCTGGCTGGTTGGAGGCCCCGAGCAACAGCGACTTATGGTTTACGAAGCGGTCATTGCGTTAATGGACGCCGATGTCAAGGCGACCGGTTTGAAACAGATCCAGGGGTTGGTTTGGAAAGACGGATTTGAGTCGGGAGAAATTGTGGCTCACCTGTTTGACGACGTGGCGCCAGCATTGCGAAAATGGCATGACGACGGGATTCAGATACGCATCTACTCGTCGGGCAGCGTGGGAGCGCAACTTCTTTTTTTCGGCAACACGCGTGAGGGGAACCTGTTGCCGTTGCTCAGCGGGCATTACGATACCCAGGTCGGCGGAAAACGGGAGCCTGCCAGCTATACCAACATCGCTACGGATGCCAAAGTCTCCGCGGGTAACGTTTTGTTTGTCAGTGACGTGATCACCGAATTGGCGGCTGCCCAGTCAGCTGGAATGCAGACCTGCCTTAGTCTGCGGCCGGGTAATGAACCGGTTGCGGCGAATGACTTCAAGTCGATCAGCAGTTTTTCCGAACTGGCTTTGTCGTTACCCGGTAAGTGATCATCCCATTGGCTTTTGCCCGGACACTCTTTGTTAAAAGCGGGTGCTAGATCGCCAAACAGCGATTCATCCGATCCGCAATATCTGCCAATCTTTCTTTGTTTCCACCTTTTACTTCCGCGGTGGACCAGCCGGTAAACTGGATTTCCGCCAGTGCTTTCCGGACTTCATTCCAATCAACATCACCATCGCCAATTTTGCAGAATCCGCCCTTCTTCGCCCAGTCTTTGACATCCAGTTTTACGATTCGATTACCCAGCACACGAATCCAGTTTTCGGGTGGGCTGAACTTGCGGACGTTGCCAATGTCAAAGTAGGCGCCGACCCATGGGCTGTTGATTTCGTCCAAGTAGTCGCGCAGTTGTTCAGGTGTTTCACAAAATCCGTTCCAGACATTTTCAATCAGGATGCGAACTCCCAATCGGCTTGCCAGTGGCAGGGATTTGCGGATTTCGACAATCGAACGGTTCCAAACGTGGTCATGGTTTTCCTCAGGTCCCTTGACGCGGCCAGGAACCAGCAACACGGAATCACCGCCAAAGGAACGTGCATCCTGCAAGCATTGGTCGAGGACCTGTTGGCCCTGTTGTCGCTGTGACGAATCCGGAGACGACAAGCGAACTTGCCAGTGTTTCTGGTTGACCAGGCCATGAACGGGTAGGCCCGTTTCTTGCGACGCGGCAACGACCTCGTCAATGTCCAGGTTCGACGGACTGACCAGTTCCATGCCGTCATACCCCAACTCCTTGTTCAACTGGAATTTCTCTAATACCGTTTTACCGTCTTTGATCATTCCCCATTTTACCGACTTGTAAATTCGACCTCGGTTGGCGGGAGGTGTCTCGTCGACCCGTTGGGTTGCAAAATCATCCATCGCTGCCGATGCGGTTGCGAACCAATTGGCTGGGGCCAGCGTAACACTGCCTAGGGCGGCAGAAGTGATTGCAGCTGAATGGATGAAATTTCTTCGGGTCAACGGTTTTGGGACTTGTTTTGACATGGACACAATGCGATCCGGAAAAAATTAAAGACGTATTAATCGACAAATCGACTCTGATATCCTAACAGAATTGGCATCGGAGGGACTGAGAGAGAATGTGCCAGCTAGATTTGGCGGCAGAACATTGTCAAAAAACGGAATTGGAATCATACTGTCTAGAGGAACCATCCCGAAACAGTGGATTTGATCGGGAAATCAGGGGAACACTGTTTGCAGAAAAAACAGTTTTTCTCAGATCGAGAGATCTAGTCTAGCCAGTGAGGTTGCGGGGCAAAGGCAAAACGATCCTGAATATCCTGAGTGCGTTCTGGTTCAACGGATTGTGAAACCAGAAGACGTAAGGCAGGGTAGAGCTGTACTCACCAAGACGGTTGTTCATCAGACTAAAATACCTGAAAAGTAAGCGGCCCAAAATTTCTTGTCATGAACTCCAATCAGAACAAATCCGATTTTGTAGCTCAGGACTTGACCGGTAAGACCATCGGAGATTACCGGGTGATTCGCCGTTTGGGTCGTGGCGGGATGGCCGAAGTTTACCTGGCGGAACAGATTTCACTTAAGCGAAACGTGGCCCTGAAGGTATTGCACGCCGACCTTGCCAGAGATCAGTCCTACATTGAGCGTTTTCGGCGAGAAGCCCAATCGGCGGCGGCCTTGGTGCAGGCCAATATAGTCCAGATTTACGAGGTGGGTGAAGTTGATGGCCACCATTTCATTGCCCAGGAATATGTGGCTGGCCGAAACTTGCGTCAATATCTGGGGCGGTACGGGGCTGTCGAGCCCGTGATGGCCGTTAATGTCATTCGGCAGGTCGCAATGGCATTGCAAAAAGCCGGCGAGATGAATGTTATTCATCGTGATATCAAGCCGGAAAATATCATGCTCTCTACCAAGGGAGAGGTCAAGGTTGCCGATTTCGGATTGGCTCGGATCAACGATGAACCGACCAAACAGGGACTGACTCAAGTTGGTATCACGATGGGAACTCCATTGTATATGAGTCCCGAGCAAGTCGAAGGGAAACGGGTGGATCCGCGAAGCGACATCTATTCTCTGGGCGTCACCGCTTACCATATGCTTTCCGGTGAACCGCCGTTTGATGGCAGTAATGCTTTGGCGATCGCGTTGCAACATATCAAGAATCACGCACAACCACTGCAGGATGTCAGACCTGATATCCCGGAGGAATTGGTGGATGTCGTCAACCAAATGATGGCCAAGGACCCGGATGCCAGGCCGAGTTCCGGTAATGCCCTGTTGAAAGAGTTGAGAAAGATCAAGATCGACGTTGATGAAAACTGGGATCATTTGATTGAGAAACTGGCTGACAATGAAATGGGAGGTGCAGGCCCTTCCTTGACAGAATCGAAGTTGGCGGTGACCCGGCAATTGCAATCCGTCATGAAAGGCCATGTTAATAATTGGTGGACCCGCCCGGCCACGATCATGACGTTTTTTATTTTGATGGTCATAGCTGGATTCATTGGCAGTTGGCTGGCAAGTCAAAATGTCGCTCGGGACCCACTTCAATTGGCGATCGATAACATGCCCAAGATTCCCAAGCGGAATACGGTCAAAGAACAGTATCGTTTCGCCCATGCTCGTCCAACCATAGAGAATTTCGAGTCGGTTTTAGATTATTTTGCAGTGGAAGCAGCACCGTCAGACCAAGTCCATACCACCATTTTGTATCGCAATTGGGCGCGTGAGAGGATCGGTGAGATCTATATCAAGAACAAGGACTGGGCTAGAGCATTTCCAATTTACAATCTGTTTGCGGGGCTGGATGAGAGTGAGCGACTCAATACGGTGGGGCATGCGGGGTTAGCGATTATTTTTGAAAACCAACTTGAGACGCGAAAGGTCAAGATTGAGCTGGATGCCATACAGGATGACAAGGTCGATTTGCTCAACGAGATTTTTCGGGATCGTATCATGCAAATGAAAAAGCAATACGGGGCCAGCCAGGTTTTTGTCGGTTTTCCAACAAAAGGAATTGCGATGGGGCTGGTGTTGTCGTGGGTCGTCTGAGTTCATCTGGATTCCAAGTGTCCAAACAAATCATGACAAGCCGCGCGGACCGGTGCATCAACTGAGGAAGTTGTGGCTGATCCACCACCACAGGCGAGAGCCAAGTGACCGGTATCCTGTAAAAATACGAGCTTGTCCACTTAGTCCGATTTTCAGTGGTGTTCCGTCGGCATCGATCGGTACCCTTGCGAAATACTGGATTTTGCCATGTTGATGAGCCGCGACCATTTCGGTGACCAGGTCTGGCAACCTCGACTTGGGCAGTTCCGCCGGGTCGAAATTGTTCTTCTTCTGTCTGAGCAAGGATTGATCGGCAACACCCAGCGATTCTACTTTGGATTCAATCACATGATTGGGCCGTGAGTAGAGCTTGATCTTCGTCAATAGTTTCTCGTTTGCGAAGTTGATCTGTTGCTCATCCAGCAAAACGATGGCGTACCAGGAGGTCAGGTTGGCGACTTCGCAAAATCGCTGACCACGAATGGCATAAACGTTGTTGTTGCGCTCGGTCAAGAATGGTTGCTGATCAATGATCTCCAGGTCGTGGTTGCCATTGGAGGGATGCTGATACGGCGTGGCCAAGACCGTACCCGTAATGGGGCTTTTGATTTCCAGTTGTCCCATGCGATGTTGCAAATCGTTGACCATTTGTGAAAGTTGCCGGATTTCACTGTCGATCGTCGAAAGCTGCTCCAGGTAGGTCGAGTCCCGCGTGACCGAACCGTTCAGCACCAGGCCTTTTCTTTCACCCGTCTTGTAAGACAGTTTTCCAGCTGCCTCCTGGTAGGCCATTTCCAGATCCAGGTTCTGTAACGTTGCTAGAATATCGCCTTCCTGAACCAGGTCTCCATTTTCGACTTCGCAGTCTGACAACATTCCTTGTTCCTGGACGTAGACGGTCTCCAGTTGATCTGGGACTACGATCAGTGAACATCTCAGGTAATGGGGAATAGGAATAAGCAAGACCGAAGATAGTACGGCAACAATGATTGCCACACCGATGGCAAAACGGGGTTTTTCAATTTGATTCATGCGACCTGGCACCGACATATAACGATACAATTTAAACAATGGCCAGAACAACATTCCAAACATTGCGAAAATGGCAATTCCCTTGCCTAACGACTCCAATCCATAAGGTTCCAGCCATATCATCAGGAACCAGATAATCGAAAACAATATAAACCAGCGGTACAGGAATGCCGCTATTGTATACGATGCAAATGCCCACGGACGGTTGGTGGGCATGAGTTGATCATCGGGAATTTCCAATCCCAGCCAGTGACGGCCCAGCAGGGTTGTCAGGGCTTTGGTCGATTTTTGATAGAGGTTGGGGATTTCGAGAATGTCACTGAGAATGTAATAACCGTCGAAACGGAGTAACGGGTTACCATTGAACAATAGGGTACTGACGGAGCAAACCAACATGATTTGCAGGCAGATGTCCTGAATCGCACCCGGTTGTACGAACCACCACACAAACGTTGCGATCGTGGCGAGAATCAGTTCGACATACATGCCCGCGGCGCCGATTGCCGCGCGGTGCCACTTGTTGGGCAATCGCCAGCTGTCCGATACGTTGCAGTACAGGCAAGGGGTTAACACGAGTAACATGAACCCGATTTCATGGCATTCCCCTCCCAGTCTTTTACAGGCCAGGCCGTGGCCGAATTCATGTAGTACCTTGGTCACGGCCATGACACCGACAAACATGTACCATTTATTGATATCAAAGAACTGTTCAAATCCGGGCATGCGAGCTTGAAACTCAGCAAAATTGACCAGTACCGAGAGTAAGGCAACCAGTCCGAGTGACAGCCAAAAAATGACGGCCGTGGGAGTAAACAACCACCATGTACCCCGGATAAGCCAATTCAAAATCCGCTCCGGGTCGAAACCCCGGTAACGCACGGCCAGAATGTTGGAACAGGCCTGGACTCGTTCCATGATCTGGTTCTTTCTGCCCCGCCGAAGTAGCTCGATCCCCTGACCGTTAACTTCCGAGATGACCAATCCATCCTTGTGAAAACGTGTCAACAGCTGTTGTAATTCACTTCGGGTTATTCTCTTCGGCGCGTTTTCTTCATGGAAATTATCGATCAGGTCATCAATCGACTTGGTGCCATCGAGTTGTTTCAGGATATGAAACACATGGGGTGGGAACTGGTAATATTTTTGGCCGAGTGGTTCCTTGACGACCCAGTATTCGACTCCCTGGTAGGTAATCGAATCGTAGGTCAAGTCCGAACGCATTTTCATGCGCACGATTAGACCCGGATTTCGCTGACCTTGAGGAACGGATACGGACACGTTTTTGAATGCCAGGAAAGGAGGTTAAAAGAAAACTTGGGTGCGGAAAAAGTCGATGACTTGATAAAACCAGACGAATCCCAAAGACCGTTTTCCACAATTGATTCGAGCCGTCACGCCGGAGCCCGGCCGCAGGCTGGAAAGATCATTAATGTTGGCATCCACGATAGCGCGGAAATGGGGTGTTCCGGTCGTCGACGACAGCTCGGCCCGGTCGGCAACCCGAACAAGTTCTCCTTCCTGTGGCAAGTTCGGGTTTGTGGCAACCCGGAACTCCGTACTCAATTGATGGTCGGGATTTTTTGCTAGCGCGTTACTGACATATCCAATTTTGTTCTGAGGGATATCCAGTTCCAGCTGCCAGTCTCCATCCAGCGCGGCAATTTCCAGGACATATTGATTCGCGTCAACCGGCAGGTCTTCCAGCCGTTTGCGGGCTTCCCACAACACCACCGTCCCATCAATCGGACTGTAGAGTTTTTGTAGCGAACGTTTCTTGAGCATCAACTCAAGCTGGCGTTCTTTGCTGCTTTTCTGTTTTTCCAAGGTCGTCAACTTGTTGCCCAATGAAATCGAGTCTTCCAGAGGCAGGTCCGTTTGGCGAGCCAAGAGAACGTTGGTCATCTTGATTTCTTCTTCGATCGTTTCCAGTTGAAATTCTTCCTGGGCGATTTGCATATCGAGGTCCTGGTTTTCCATGACGATCAGCAGGTCACCCTGTTTGACGATGGAGCCATGATCGATGTAAACCTCGCGTATGATCCCCTCGGTCTGTGCAAACAGGTTTTTGCGTAGTTGCGGTTGCATGACTCCGTTAACACGCATTTGCAGTTCTTTTGGGAAAAACATCAACAGCATCATGATGACAAAAAAGACGCCAATGCCGGTCATCGTTTTTGTGAAATGATCGCGGAAGAGGAACTTCTGCAGTCGTCCAAG
>JABACA010000041.1:22775-31738 GCA_014237975.1 Mariniblastus sp.
CTTGCACGGTTCAGCAATGCTCGGTTGTTGGACGTCGGCATCAAAGAACTCGATAATCATGGCCCCCAGCTTTTTCGGATTGGGATGACCACCTGGTTTGAATTGTTGGTCCGGATTTTCTTCCGGCTGGCGCAGCAGGGGAATAACGGCTAATGTACGACAGTGAGATTCGTCCATATAGTCGTTGATTCGATTGGCAATCTTGGGCGCGAATCCCTCGGTCTTACCCGTCACCCAGAACGGCGTTTCTATACTGACGCTCGATGTGGCCACGTCGGCCAATTTTCGGATCACGTTCGCGCGGTTGTCAAAACGGTCCTGGCTGCTGACGGCGATGATCTTGCACTTGCTTCCGGTCCAGCGGGCAATACTGACGCGATCAGATGCAAGGACCCGACGCGCTTCGTTGGCGATCGCGAATGCGGTTTCATCGATGTCGATGGAGCGGTGAATTTCCGTAACAAAATCAAGTGTTGAGGACATGCTCTCGGCGTTTTGATTCAGTCGAGATAATTCCTGGTTTTCATGCCAGCGGGGAAACAACTCGGTAATGCGGGATAGAAATTTAAGGTAGCCTTGTTGGGCAGAATCAGAAATCTCCCTGCGTTGCAGCAACTCCAGGGCTCCGCAACAGATTTTTTTTCGGTTGTATACGGGGGCCACCAGGATCAGGTATGCCCCGGAATCACCCAGTGGACTGGTGTCATTGGGTAAGGTCTCAGATGCGATTGCTATCGGTTGCTTACTCTCAATGACCTGATTGATGACCGCCTCGTGCGATGGGTTTTTGCCAGTTATTTCCAAGTCGGGGCGGACGGCTCGATGCGTGACTGTTGAATCATTGGCTGTGGACGATTGCCACAACAATGCTGCGTGACCTCCGGTTAATTTAATAATCTTGGTCAAAACCGTCTGACTGAATTCATCAAACGAAACATTGGATCGAGAGAGTTCGCTTAGTTGAGCGATGGTTTGACGAACCTCCGCCTTGACATCCTCGGCAGTGTAAGTTTGTTTGGATTCGCCAGTTGACATGATTGGAGACAGTTGGTTGTTAGATTATGGAATTGACAAACGACCAAGACCTATCCTTGGACGACGTTAGCGTCGTTAAAATCACTAGGCGACAAGTTGAAGATCATGAAGTGGATCGGCTTCCATGCATTGGTCAAGTTTAGGTTCTGAAACCTGAATGACAAGGAAGCACTAATTAGTCGTACACGTCCAAAATTGGATCCAGTCCCATCTCGTTATGAGACTTGGCCAATTGTTTCTCATTGTACATGAGTATTTTGCGCGCTCGATAATGTTGATTCTCCAGCTTTTTCTGAGCTTTCCTGAACAGTTCGATCCACCAGCGGTCTGAACGGATTTTTCCGATTTTGCGGTATCGATTCGCCGTATTGCGACCAAATGCCGAGTCCAACAATAGGTCTTCGGCCGAGACATATTGCCGGAAAGACCCTGGATCGCCCTGCCGGCCACAGCGACCAAAGAGTTGTAAATCAATCCGTGCGGAATCATGCATTTCGGTACAGATCACATGTAAACCACCCAGTGCCTTGACGGGATCATCAATCTTGATGTCGGTTCCCCGACCCGCCATATTCGTGGCGACCGTTACACGGTCCATTTCCCCCGCGGCGGCAATGATCTCAGCTTCCCGTTCAATTTGCCGAGCATTCAGTACGGCATGGCTGACGCCGGCCTGGTGAAGTAATTCCGAAAGTATTTCCGACTTTGCGATCGAGCGAGTGCCGACCAATATTGGACGGTGGTTTGCATGAACCTCCTTGATCTCATGAACAACCGCATCCCATTTTTCATCTTCCGTAGGGCGAAAGATTACTGGCAACTCAGTTTTTTGGCTGGGTTTGTTGGGCGGAATGATGCTAACCGGTGCGTGGTATATTTTCTTGAATTCCCTGGTCGCACTGGCGGCCGTTCCGGTCATCCCGGCGATCAGTGGATAGCGGCTGACAAACGATTGTACCGTGACCTTGGCCGATGTATTGGTGTCCATTGTAATGGTCACATTTTCTTTGGCTTCAATCGCTTGGTGAATTCCCCGGCTCCAACGTCGACCTTCCGAAATTCGGCCTGTTGCTTCATCGACAATCACAATTTCGCCATCCCGTACAACGTAATCACGATTGCATTTGTAATCGCGCGCGACCTGGATTGCCCGCTCGACGAAATCGTACATTTCCGGCAAACCGACACCATCCAGAATCCTCGGTTTGGCAACTTCTCGAACCCGTGCTGTACCATCTGGTGTTAAATCAACTTTCTTCCGTTCTTTATCGTACCAATACTCGACGTCTTCTTCGAAATAGGAAACACTCTCGGACGACCATTGATACAACATCTGTTGTTGATCGTGGGTCACATCGTCTTCGGCTGAACTGATGATCAATGGAGTTCGTGCGTCATCGATCAGGATACTGTCCGCTTCGTCAATCAGAAGGAAGTGTGGCTGGCGTTGGACCGGTAATTGGTCATCAGGCGGTTGGGCTGCCCCTGAAGGATTGGATCCGAAATACAGCTGGTTCTGTTTTAATTGCCTTTGAAAGGAATGGTCACGAAGAAAATCAAACCCGAATTCTTTCATCGTTCCGTACGTGATGTCACAACTGTAAGCAGTGCGACGCTGGGGACGCGACATTTCTGATTGAATGACACCCGTGCTCAAGCCGAGCGCCGCGTAGACTGGCATCATCCATTGGGCATCCCGTTTGGCAAGATAGTCATTGGCGGTTGCCAGCAATACGCCTTTGCCTTTTAACGCATGGACAAACAGCGGCAGAGTTGCTGTGAGCGTTTTTCCTTCACCGGTGCGCATTTCCGCCACATGGCCTCGAAACATGGCCCGTCCACCCTGAAGTTGCACCGGATAATGACTCATCTGCAAATGTCGCTCTGCTGCTGCCTTAACAACAGCAAAAGCCTTGACCACGAAAATCTCGGTGTGCTTCTCGTTTTGCTTTGCTTCGTAGGATAGCTCTAATGCCAACTCGCGCAGCTGTTGATCATTCAAAGACCGACAGCTCTTTTCTTGCTCTTCAACGGCACTTAGGAAGGTTGTTAGATTCACGGAGCAAACTGGGCGAGGTTGAGGTTTGGAAATTCCACTCTAATCTAGAATCGGCATCTGAAAAACGGATCGCTTAGTCTCAAAAAACAAACAGGCATTTTCAGGGGAATGAGGTTAGGCTCGTAACAAATGTCCGGACCCGGGATGATCAAGGAATGCGGCTGGGTTATTATGGGTTGGCTGAATTTCCCACATCGGGCACGCCATTGCTTGGTCCTGTCTGTTCGAATTGCAAGCACTTTATACCCGACCAACCAAAGTCATGGCTTGTCAAAACGTAAAACCCCTTAGTTTTCTGTCTTTACATACAGGGGCTTTGGGTAGAGGCGAATGACCCATGACCTGCTTGCCCAGTCGATAATCCCCAGAAAGGGCGAGGCTTGGATTCAACGAAGTGTTTGTAATTGGAGCTAGCATTTAATTTGGTTTCTCCATGGAACCCTCCAGGTTCAAATCTTACCTTGAAGACCACGCTCGGTTTGTCTACGATTCGCCGCCCTTAACCCACAACTGATGTCGATTCGAGCTCGCGGCGTGTCCAATTTTGATTTTAAAAAGTCAAATCGCAAATGTTCCGTTACCGGACGTGATTTTGAGACCGGAGAGGAGTATGTCTCGGCGCTGATGCAATCCGAGGATGAACTGCTGCGTGTTGATTTTGGAGTGGATCATTGGAACGAGCCGCCCCAAGAGTGCATCGGCTGGTGGAAATCACGTGTTCCTGATTTGGACAAAGGCAAGGTTTACTGGGCGCCGCGTAATGTTCTGCTGGCCTACTTTGAGCACTTGATAGAGCAACCGGGTTCCGACGACATTCAATATGTTATGGGGTTGCTGCTGGTACGAAAGAGAATATTGCGACTGGTCGATAGCGTCGCGGGTGAAGCGGGCCAATGGATAGTGTTAAATGATGCAAACCAAAAAAAGAACTATGAGTTGACGGTTCCTGATTTGACGCCGGAACAAACGTCAGCCATACAAAGTGAACTGGAACAAAAGTTGTTTACGGATCACCGACAACTGGATGTCGACGAAGATGGTGACGAAAGTTGACTCGGTGACGACGATCGCAAAAACCAGGCTTGAATCACGGATGAATGGCTTGAATTTACAATATGAAATGCGGTGGTGTCCAATGATCCGTGGACTGTTATTCGCGTCATGCATCCTGTTATTGTTGTCTCAAACCGGATGCCAGGTTTTCAATCGATTTCGGGCTCAAAGTTCAGTGCCCGTGGTTTTTCAATCGGCTCCCGATCAATACAACTTGTTGCAGCACTTGCAATCCCAATCGGAACGGGCGCAGCAAATCGAGGCGGATGTCAAAGTTTCCATGGATGGGATGCCTAGCCTGCGAGGTACGATGGCGGTCGAACGTCCGGACAATTTGCGGTTAAAAGCCGGGTTGATGGGGTTAACCGAAATGGGCGTTGATGTGGGCAGCAATCAAGAGTTGTTCTGGGTCTGGTCCAAAGTGTCGACGCTGAACAATCCAAGTGCAATCTATTTTGCCCGCCATGCAGATTACCAGTCCAGTTCCATGCGGCAAGTGATTCCGCTGGAGCCCCAGTGGATTATTGATGCATTGGGCCTGGTAGATTTTTCGCCAGCGGATCAACACACTGGCCCCTTTGTGCGCGCCGATGGTCAACTCGAGATTCGATCGACAATTGCGTCACCCCAAGGCCCAACCATCCGAGTTTGTACCGTGGATCCCAGTCGTGGTTTTATTTCCCAGCAGGCGTTCTACGACAAGGCCAACCAGTTGGTTGCCTATGTCAATTCAACTTGTCACCAATTCGATCCAGAGTCGGGTGTCAGTTTGCCACGACGGATCGAGTTGTTTGTGCGCCAGCCAGACGGAAAAACGATGAAATTGGCAATTGACGCCAATAGTTATCGTGTCAATTCGATCTATGGAGACAAGTCCCGGCTCTGGTCGATGCCTAATCCGGGCGACGTTCAAATCGTCAATATCGCGACATTGGCACCGCGTAACACGGCTACGCCAAGCCAGCCTGTTCCGCTGGGAAAGGCGCTACGCGACCCGGGGCGAAGTTCGTCTCAAAGCAGGTACGCAGACCCGCTCAACCCTGCCTCCCGTTACATGCGTTAACGAAATGGTAATGCTCCTTGTTGTCGCATATTTGAGTGTGTAAATTCGGTGATATCGAGTTTGGCCAGTTTGTCGGGACCTGTGCCAAGGTGTTTACTTGACATGGTTTTTTGCCATTACTAGGATTCAAGTCCAATGGTTATCCCCATTTGGTCAAGGAGATGTGGCAGGAATGCCGATAACAAGATAGATTTTTGTCGGTTGGTCACAGGTCTCTGGAAGTTTGTCGATAGGAGAATTGGATATGACGCATGTGGTAACTAAGCCATGTGATGGTTGTCGTTATACAGATTGTGTAGTCGTTTGCCCCGTAGAGTGTTTCTATGAAGGGGAAACGATGCTGTACATTCATCCGGACGAATGTATCGATTGCGAAGCCTGTATTCCGGAATGTCCCGTGGAGGCAATCTTTCATGAGGATGATGTTCCTGATGAATGGAAGTCATTCATCCAGCTAAACGCTGATAAATCACCCGAGTGCGAAAATATTACCGAACGAAAAGAGCCACTGAAGAAAGAAGACTAGGTTTTGGATTTTCTCGTTCGATTAAAGATATTGAAAGCCGTCCCATTGGACGGCTTTGTTGTTGCGTTTGAAGACCGGGCGACATTTTCCTGGTAACACCCATTCGTGGCACACGTTGTTCTGATAATTCAACGTTCCGCAAATGCGTCTGACAGGTCAGGCATCGAGGCTTAATGAGCTGCCTTTTAGAAATGTCCGCCAAACTTCATATTTTGGATTCCCCAACTTGACGGTCAAAACCGGACTTTGTTGTGGGCGTTTCGGCTTTTGAATCAACTTCATTCCCGCGTCTTCGGGAATTTGATCCCCTTTTCGGCCATTGCATTTAAGGCAGCAGCAAACAACATTTTCCCAGGAAGTCTTGCCCCCGTGACAGCGGGGGATCACATGGTCAAAACTGAGATGCCGCAGGGCTAGCTGACGACTACAGTATTGGCACGTATTCTTGTCTCGAGCAAACAGGTTTCGTCGATTGAAACGCAATGTCAGTTTTGGCACCTTGTCGTAGCAATTCAGTCGAATGACGCGGGGAACCAATATGGCGAAGTTGACACTGCGAATCCAGTCATCATTCTCGTTCGGGTGATCCTCTTCGGCAGACGTAAATTCGCTTACCTCTAACCAGCTCTCAAAATCGTAATTATAGTATTGTCCGTCCTCGACATGGATAACCTCAGCCAGTTCACGATATAGAATTACCAATGCCCTGCGTACCGAGACAACGTGAATTGCCATGTAAGAACGGTTCAGGACCAGGACACTACTATCCAGACTTGAGTGTGTCCGACTTTGCTCCATTCAAAGTCTCTCCCTTCTGCCCAACTATCGTACGATTGGAAAATTACCCAGAACTCGACCTTGAAAAGTAAGTCTGGCAACCGCGTGAACCCGGAGTTTAGCAGAATCAATTCAACAATTCCAGTTTTTGCTGGGGAAACTCTACTGGCGCCAGAGGCTCTGTCAGCTCCGGCGATAACGTCGTCGTCCCAATTTCAACTCCGAACTCAAGCAGGTCCACGGTCGAGTTGGATTCTTCGATTGCCAGGAACCGGACCGAAAACATCATGACACGTTGCCAAATCGGGCTTGCGAATTTCAGATAACCGAAAGTTATTCAATTGATTTTGTTTGCAAACGAGATTTGGTTTTCAACCAGGTTGCCGGCCGGCCTCGCGCGCGACTCGAATCATGGGTTGCCCGACAATGTTTCAAAATCCCTCATTTTTTGGTTGCAACGAGCTTGGCACCTACTAGGATAACGGCATCATTTTGTTTGGGGTAAACAGAATGACGAATGTAACCATGGATTAAGGAATGACCATGATTCATTATTCTTGCGATCGATGTCAGCGAAGAATCGATTCCGTTGAAGACATACGATATATCGTGCGAATCGAAATTCAGGCGACGATTGATTCAGTGGAATCTGCCGAGGATGGAGACCACTTGATGGAAATCGAAGAAATCCTTGAGCGACTGGAAGACGCGGACTGCCAAGAACTCAGCGAGGATGTTTATCAAAATCGCCAATTCGATCTATGTCCTGGGTGCTATTTGGAATACAAGAAAAACCCGTTATCGCTGGATGCCCAGTTGGTCTTGGGTTTCAGTGATAATTGATTACCGCTTGTGATTCGCGGTACAGGCCAGGGATCCGGTCGTTTTGTGCCATGTCCGCATCAGCTTTGCCAGATTCGATTGGGTTACTCCGCTTGTGATGCGAAATTCCGATTGATAAAATCTCCTCTCTTGCATCGGGTGCTCTGCCCGATTTGAACTTCCAGGAACGAGTCAATTACAACGGGATACCATGAAAATTGCTGTAATCGGTGGTGACGGTACGGGACCAGAGGTCACCAACGAAGCGTTAAAGGTTTTGGCTGCTGTGGCCCAAGCGGAATCTTTTACTTACGAGTTAACGGATCTTGATTGGGGTGGCCAGCGCTATCTCGATACGGGTGAAATCATTCCCGACGGCGGAATCGAAACGTTGCGGGCTCATGATGCCATTTACCTTGGCGCCGTTGGCCATCCAGATGTCACGCCGGGTGTCATTGAAAAAGGGCTCTTGTTGACCTTGAGATTTCAACTTGACCAATATATCAACTTGCGGCCCGTCAAGCTTTATCCTGGTGTGGAAACACCGCTGGCTGGAAAGGGGCCGGATGAAATTGACTTTGTGGTAGTCAGGGAGAACACGGAAGACCTGTACGCAGGTATTGGCGGGTTCCTGAAAAAAGGGACGGCTGACGAAGTTGCCACGCAAACAGCCATTTATTCACGCAAGGGTTGTGAGCGGTGGTTGCGTTGGGCCTTCGAATATACCCAGAAACGAAACAACCCCAAAGGCAAACGATTGACCTTGGTTGGCAAGACAAATGTGCTGACCTATGGACACGATCTGATTTGGCGGACCTATCAAGAGATAGCAGGTGACTATCCAGATGTCGAAGCCGATTACAATCACGTGGACGCCTGTTGCATGTGGTTCGTAAAGAATCCCGAATACTACGATGTCATTGCAACCACCAATATGTTCGGGGATATCATTACCGATCTCGGTGCTATGATCCAAGGTGGCATGGGAGTTGCCTCCGGTGGCAATATCAATCCCGATCCCGGGGGAACCAGCATGTATGAACCGATGGGCGGCAGCGCCCCAAAGTACTCGGGACAGGGCGTCATCAACCCGATCGCCGCGATTGGTGCCATGGCGATGTTGTTGGAGCATAGTGGACAGGCCGTCGCGGGCCAACGGGTTTTGAATGCAATCCAGTCAGTGACTGGCACCAAGATGAAGAGTCAGTCAGCTGGCAAGATGGGTTATTCCACCGAGCAGGTGGGCGATCTGGTTTGCCAGGCGCTGTAGCGTTCTGATTTTCAGGCAGTTGGGTCGGTTGTCGATTGATCTACCGATCAAACCCGACCAAGTCCCGGCGGGCCTCGACGAACTCGTTTGCGGTCGAGGCAATATGGGACGGTAATTTCTGCCTGTATTTTACAAGCCAGTCATCGTCACCGGCTTGGATCAACTGGTGGACCCAGACCGCCGGTAATGGATCCGCTGGGCGGCCCACCATGGAATTCCAGTGACGAACCATGTTACCGCCTTGAATCTGTGTTTGGTAACGGCGCCATTCAGAACGCAGCTGCTGTTCAGTTCGCACGAATTCAGCTGCAAACTGCCTGGCTTCTCTGTCACCACTCAAGAATACGGGGACAACAAA
>JABACA010000042.1:0-16130 GCA_014237975.1 Mariniblastus sp.
TTGTTGACCGTTTGTAATTCAACCAGCGGCACGCCTCGACCCGTTTCCTGGTCGACGACCCGTACTTGGAAATAATCGGCAGCCTCATCGGGAATCGGCTGCATCACCAAAATCGGGATCATCCATAAACAGGTCGGCAGAATGTACATCGGTTTGCCCTCGGTGGATGAATGATCAATCAGCCGGCGCGGCCCTCTGATCCCGGTTGGTTTTACTATAGCCAACAATGCCCCCGGTTTCATCCCTTGGGATCTGTCGTTCTGGATGCCCGGGTCATTGCGGCTCGAGCCAGAAATTAGTTTTTTTGTCGGGCAACATAATTGAAAATCAGTCCGTCCTATGGGTAGGATGATGGTTACTGTCTTGGTGGTGCGTTTAGCACAGGTCGATGTTTCGTCGACCGCGACGTGATGTCGTTGCTTGAAAACTGAGTAGGCAATCGAATTTGGCGATGCCATATGCGATTGCCTTGAGCAAGACGGTGCGGATCCGGCTATTACCGGATCCGCTCTTTTTCTGCTTGGAGATGTTTTGTGTTGCGTTGGCTACTCGAACTGGTTGGCATCCTGGAACGCGGTCATCGCCCCGAGGAACTGGCTCGCCGGTTGGGGGTGCCACTCGAAGATATCAAGGATGTCCAGCCGACTTACTACGAGTTTTTCATTGCCAAGCGATCTGGCAAAGGTCGTCGTAAAATCAATGCCCCGGAGGAATCACTCAAGCGGCTGCAGCGCCGCATTCTGAAACGTCTGCTCGGTCGCCTGGAACCGCACCCGGCGGCGACCGGTTTTCGCAAAGGGGAATCTTTCGTCAAGAACGCGGCCAGACATTGTGGTCGGGAGGTGGTGATTCATATCGACCTGGTCGACTTTTTCCCCTCGATCAGTGCTCAACGTGTCGAAAAATATTTTCGGGTCATTGGCTGGAGCCGATCCTCGGCGGAGTGTCTTACCCGGCTGGTAACCTACCAGGACGTGTTGCCGCAAGGCGCCCCGACCAGTCCTTGTATCAGCAACCTGGTCTGCCGTTCACTCGACTCGCGGTTGTCGAAGTACTTGGCGCGGTACGAGGCGGTCTACACCCGCTATGCCGATGACATGACCATTTCCTTGAACAACTTGAACAATTCCTTGGCGGTGCGCCATGTGATCGACATGGTATTGGCCATTATCCGCAGCGAGGGATTTCGGCCCCATGTCAGTCGAGAAAAGAAACTGGATGTTCGTCGACAACACCAGCGGCAAACCGTCACGGGAATGGTCGTCAACCAGAAAGTCAACTTACCCCGCGAGACGCGTCGCTGGTTGCGGGCAGTGGCTCACCGGGGAAGCAAAGTTTGGCTCCCTTTGCATATGCAATCGTTGTCGGATCGAGGTAGTAGTAAGCAACCAACGATTTCACGCGAGCAATTTGATGGCTGGTTGGGTTTGATCCAGATGGTCCGTCAGCAGCGAGACGAATTCGATTCCGGTCGTAAGTAAATGCAAGTTCTGGATGTTACGGCCGGTTGCGGTTGGCAAACGTGTCGATTCGATTGTTTTTCTGCGGAATGACAATCGGTTCTTGACAAGCCTTGATGCGGACAGTTAGGAGTTGCCGTTAATTTCACTGGCGAGCTGCTTGAAGAGGCCAGCCAGCCCGCTGACTCTTTCCTCAACTCTTTCAGGTGGTGTTTGGGCCAGTTTCTGGATATCGCTGACGCTCATGGTTGCGTTAACCGATACGGCAGCACGGTCTTCGCCAAAAGCAGAGTAATAGTCTCGGAACTTGAAACCAGCGCCGTACAATCGGTTTGAAAAAGCGGTCCAGGCATTGGGAATGCCAAGTGAGTCGGCCGTTATGACGCCGTGCAGGCTGGATGAAATAATATTTTGGCAGCGATCGATATCGTTAATTACCGCCAGGGGTGATCGTTGGACGTTAATCACACGGGCGTGGGGCCGCAGTCGCCGGGCAAGTGCCCAAACTAATGGATGATCCCGGTCTTCATAATGCGGCACAATTCCCAGTGGATACTTGCGTTCCTGTCGAGCTCCCAGCTGTGCTGCCAGCAACCCCGGATCTCCCAGAGCGATCGCATCAGAGATCCCTAGGCAGCGTTTGGTTTCCTCTCCGCGGAGAGCAAGAATCCGGGCCTGAGGCAAGCGGAGAGACGAATTATCAGAAAGCAGGCCGGACCCTAAAACCGTGCCGCTGAAGTCTTTTGGAAGCATGCCAATGATACTGCCGGTCGAAACCAATTCTGCGCCCTCGCATGAGGTCAGGACCGGGGTGACGCCGAAATGGGTGAGTAGTGCTGGGGTCAGCAAATCACCGAAATTACGACGACCGGTCCAGTAGAAAACGCCCACTGCGTTTTGCTGCCTGCTGCCGATTCGACGATCGATCTGCGGGCGTATTTTCCGGTGAAAGAGATTCACGGTTTTTGCCAAGGCTTTTTGGGGCAGCAGGCACAGGTTTCTGGAATTCCATCGCATAGTGCAATTAGCTTTTTAATGAATAGGGCAAATCAAGGTTGGTTCATTGGATAGCATAGTATGAACGGCTATCGCGGGCTGCGCCTTCCCGCCCAACGGATGCACAAATCGGTAGAAAATAAAAAGAGACTTAACCATTGCATCGGTGCTGCAGAGTTTGTTGCTTGGTGAAGTTGTCTGCCGATACCGAGAATGGTTTGAATTTCTTTCAGCATTGGAGATGGAGCTCAACCAGGAAAACCTGTTTGCTGATCCGTTGATTATTAAGATGGCGTAGCGATTCTAATATTTGTTGACAGCCTATGCACACCATCATGGATCAGCATGTTTGGAAAAGGAATCATCTGTGCGGAAGATCAGATCTCTACTTGGCACCGATACATGTCTTGCTGAGCGGGGCGCGATTAATGCTCTCGGCCAATCAGCAGTGATCCAAATTTTCCTCAGCCCCGCTTGAATTACCAAGAAAACTAACAAACTGCGACAAGTGGTTTGACTTCTGTTGAAAAAAACTTCAGAATCAGACCCTGGTGGTCAATGAGTGTCCACGCCAAACACACCTATAGTATTTAAGTAGTTCTACTTGAATTGTTTTTGAATCACATTGGAGCACACATGAGTGAATATTCTTCAGAGAGAGTCGAATCGCGTACCAACATGTTGGGTCTTTACGCCCAATTAGTGTCAGCAATTGGTTTTGTCGTTATTGTTGTCGGAGCCATCATTCTGGTCTGGACGCTGGTCCAGGAATTCAGTGGTGAATGGACAGAAGTACAGGCGTCTGAGGTAGGCGGTTCGGTAGTAGTTTTTGTGTGGGGACTCGCGCTGACGGCTATCGGTAGTGCATTGGCTGCACTGCGAACCATCGCCGTTAACTGTGCCCGGATGGTTGAAAAAGAGTAACCCGAGTAACCGTGACGATGTTACCCAAAGCTGTATGGACCTTCGGTGGCTTGTTTAGCCGAAATTCAACGGCTTTTTTTATTTTTGTGATCGATTAATTGACAGATCGAGCGGCATGGAATGTTAGCCGTTTAACATTTAATGGGATGGGCCGACGTTTTCGGCTCACCGCAACGGCAGCCTTTCGTCGTGTCTCCGGGCCGATCGCGAGACGGCTTGATTTTCATGGACGATGAGCTGCCCCGCCTGTCAATCTGAACGGTCGTCGGATGAACCTGCTAGGTTGATAACCTTGTTAAGGTTTGACCTGTCCCGTCAAACAAGATGTCGTGGTCAGGTGCTCCCATTTTTTTTAGTTGACTCAGGTTCATGAAGCTGCTCCGCCAATTACTTCGTTTATTCACCGTCAAATATGCGCCGAATTCTGAGATTGAGACGTTTCTGGAACGTTCTCAACAACAGGAAAACGATGGGCTGTCCGTTACCGTGGCCGTAATGAGCGACCACGAGAGCAAGCATTTCTTTGGTGTCTCCATGGCTCGCCGTGGCATACAGCCGATCTGGATTCACTGCGAGAACAAAACCGACGATACGTACCGGCTGGATTTTTTTAGCGTCGACCCAACTTATTACACTCCGCTGGAGGCAGCTTATGCCTGTCATTTTTCCATCGGTAGGAGAGTAGTCAGTTTTGGCTTGCTGGCATGGTTGTTCCTGCCATTGTTGCCACTGTTGCCCTTTAAATTAATGAGTGCCAGGTCTGCCAATCGACGCATGAATGCGTTATTCAAACAAAAGGGTTTCCGGTTCGGACCGATCAATTCTGGTGAACAACGATCCGGAGTGGTCTTTACATCGTTGGACGAGGGAACCAAGAACGTAAAAGTGCAGTTCATTACCAAGGAACACGTCCGCGACTTCAGTTTTTCGTTGCAGGTACCAGGTCTCGCGTTTAGAAGCGACCTGGAACCAGCCACGGCGGAAAGCCAACATGAAGTGGACGAAGCGAAGTTGAAAGAATGGGTGAAAGGATTCACGCGGTGTACATCCAACCTGCTGGGGACCAACGAAGGAGATCCGTTAAACCTGGTTGTGGTGGGCGACCAGATCACGATTCGACACTGTTTTGGAGGCAGATGGGACGAGGCAGAAGCGGTCAATTGGAAGACCTGTTTGAAGACAGTTCGAGCCTTTTTGTTCGACACCGAGTATCGCTATTCGCCGGTCAGTTCTTTGTACATTAATGGGAAAATGCAGGACATGGCCCTCCAGAAAGCCCGGTCCAGTATCAATGAACGGATCCATCTACGACTCTGGCGCCAGCCGTTGCGGTTTGAAAAGCAACCGGTTTGGATCGGACAGGTCAGCCGTGACATTGGAATCAGGTTCACTTTCAGGACGTGGAATTTGACCACGCACAAAATTGACCCTGACGTGGACGAAGCCCGAGACTATGTGACCGACTTTCTGATTGACTGTCGTCGCGTCAGTCGTGTTGGATATATTGCAGGTGTCGATGCGGCCGCTGAAGATGCACCGCGCTTCAATTTGACGGGTGACCCGTATTTTACAGACGGTAATCGGGCCATACTGGTCCTGTCACGCAATAGCGTTCAGGCTGATTACCTGAACTGGTCTTAAGTGACTTTATCGAACTCGCGTTTCCATGGGAGTAGCGGAGATGGACGGTTGTTGGACCAAGTTGTTTCCGGGGTTGTTTTTGGTGGTCGGGATCGTTTTTGCAGTCATCGGAATCACTAACGTTAGCCAAGCCGGACGTACGTTGGCCTGGCCGTTTGTCGAAGGAAAAGTGATCAGCTCGCAGGTGATCGCCGGCCAACCGTCTCGGAACCCGGCCAACAATGGTGCGTCGAATCATGGAGTTTCTTACTATCCGGTCGTGAAATATGAATTTTCAGTCGACGGAAATAGTTACCTGGGCGACCAGGTTTTTGTGGGGCGGGTGGGCATGGCCCGTCGATCGTCGGCACAGGAAATCGCAGGGAAATACCGACCCAACCAGTCGGTCACCGTCTATTATGATCCGGTCTCTCCCTCGCAATGTGTGCTGGAGCGGGGAGCTCAGTGGTCGACGTACTTTTTTGTTTTTATCGGTGCTGGACTCGGTGCGGTTGGCTTGCTGGTTGCCGTGATTGCCCCGATCGGGCTAAGGGCCGAAAAGGCTAAAAAAGCGAGGCTGGAGGCGTACCGGAAATCGCAGGCCGCCACGCTTACCAAGTGAAAGAGAATCCTAGGAACCATCGCCAATCGATTCAAAAACGGCCGTCAGCGGGATGTTGCGGGTTTTCGAGTGCATGCGGTCGTAGCGGGGATAGGTGCCTTCAAAAACTCCATGAAGCGCCACCGGCGTATGGCTGTCCTCCGGATAGGCTAGCACGACAGCCAGCTTTCCGACAAAACTGAAGTTGTCGTTTCCTTCATCGTGCAGTCGGATACTGCCGGTCAGTCGCATGAATCGGTACTTGTCGTTTTTGCCCGCCGGCACCAGCGCCAGTTGACCTTCGACTCGCTCAATGCGAAATGCTTCCTTGCTGACCGGGTCGGTCCGCTCCATCACGCCAGGCGGATAAACCTGTGACAACCAGGGATACAGTTCCGAGGCATCCAGGGTTTTTTTCTGCTTGGAGAAGGCAAGGGTTTGCCAGTCCTTGTCTTGCAGTGGGACATTTTCCACAACCGGCGCGCTGTAGGCCCGCATCAGATCATCGTGCAAAGTGACCATCGCCCGAATGCCCCTGCCCTGTTGCAGAGTGGGCAGGTTAACAGGTTGGGCTTGCTTGAGACCGGACAGTTTCAGTTCCTTGCCCGCGGTTTGCAACTGCTCAAGGGTCGCCTGGGCGATGTTTCGTCCAGGGCCGCGGCCCGGAGGAAACGCATCGAACCAGTGGACCAGGTCCCCCTGTGCATCGAGAATCGCCAGGTCGACATTACTCTGTCTTGGCTGCCGACGTCCCTGCTGTTGCCCCGGACGGGGCCGGTTGCGTTCCTGTTTGAATTTTTCATTCCAGACTTGCTCGACGACGTCGGGCAGGTTTCGATCGGCACGATGCCCGTGCCACGAAGTGACGATGTAGGGCGCCAACGCTTGGACGACCGCCGGATGGTTCAGAGAGGTCCCCCGGACCTGGGTTGCCGTTGCTCAGCAGTGGCCACTGGTAATATCTCCGTAACGGGCGTGGATGATGACCAGGCAGATGGGGCGCTGTTCCTGTTTGGCTCGTTGCTCGGCGGCCGACATCGAAGATTCCCAGTCCAAGCGGTACATGGCTAGATCATCTTCGCTCGGTTGAAGTTGCTCGAAGCGGTCCAACACTTTCCGGGCAGCGGCGTCTTGGGCCGAACTGGTGTGGACCATTAATCCCATCAGGAGCAGGAGTGCAATCGGCAACAGACGCATGGAAATCTCCTGGTCCTTCTAGGGGCAAACAGGGAACAATACTCGAACTGCGTTACTTGGTTTGTTCAAGGTTCATCTTTAAAAGATAATGGTTAGACAGCCGGTTAACAAGAATTGGTGGGGCCACAAACGCGGTCATTTCTGTTTGATTGCTGTGGAATGAACGATAATGCGATTCACGTTGTCCTGGTCGTTTGAGGACAGGAAAAACAGAAAAAATGTCTTCCCTGGTCCATGTCATGGTCGCGATGTGGGTAACCGCTTACTGTTTCATTTCGGGACGGGACCAATCGACGCTCTGGTACCCCTCCGGTTTTTCAGGTTTGTTGACAGTGACTATTTCGTCACCCGTTTTGGACAGGGGCCAGTCGTCGGTGCGAAACGGTGAAGCTGGCAGGCCCTGCTCGTTATACAACAGGTTACGGCGAGATGGATTCATGGCCCAGGCATATCGGACGGCCACGGGCTGTGGCACGTTTTTTGAAGAGACCGTCACGGTATCACCCGAGATCGTTGCATCGGCCCAGTGCCAGTTCCGATCGTTTCCGGCAAGGGCAAACCCGTTGAGTGGACCCGGCTTGGCCGGCATCAGCCCCGATCCGATACCGTCAAATTTCAGCACGACGCTGCCGTTGTTGACCTGGTGACCGAGGTAACGAGGTCCACTGCCGACGATCGCTTTGCCATACGTGTTCTGCAGGGCGAGCTTGGCATGCCGAATCCCGATCGGCTTCTTGTTTTTCGGATGCAAGGCAATGGCATCCCCCGTATCGATCGAGACGGCCATCGCCGTATTGATGACATCTCGATCGACCAGTCGCATTGCCTCACGATTGACGGCCCAGGATGCTTCCAGGCCCTCGACCGGTTTTTCTTGCGGTGGATTCCAACTGGGAAGTTGCGTGAACTGAAACGGGAAGTCGTCCGGCGTGCTTCCGTTGGAATATTCGTGCCAGCTGTTTCGATAGAACTCGATCAGTTGAGACAGTTGGTGACGGTAGTGTAAGGCTTGGGCAACATCCTTGGCGTTGCGCTCACCCTGATACCAGATCATCCCTCGAATCCCGTACGGCCGAATCGGGTAGATCAGGGCGTTAAATATGTGGCCCGGGTATTGGTGGCCGAGATGGGCCGGTTTGGTGATGATTGGTGGGCTCAATGATTTCCACTGATTCTTCATCGTTTGGCCCGCATCAATTTTGGCATTGTAATCAGCCAGCTCGTGATTAAATGTGGCGAATGCTTTCCCGACCGTTTCACCAGCGTTCCTGATTCTGCGTTGAGCGTTTGTATCCAAACTCTGTTTGTGTTGGATGGTCCGCGGATCGTCCTGCTGAATTTCCCACGGCATCCAGCCCTCGATCGGTGTGCCGGCATAGGCTCGTTGGATGATGCCTACCGGAATACCGAGTTCCTGTTGCAATGTCTTGCCAAAGTAGTAGGCCACGGCCGACGTCTCGGCAGCCGCTTGCGGATCACATGGCTTCCAACGGGCCAGACGATCCCGGTTGGTTTCGAGAGGTTCGTGCCAATGTTCTCGTTCGGATCTGAAAATCCGCAAGTCGGGCAGGTCAACCTCCGCCTCCTGGTCCGCTTCGAAGGAATTCCGGGTCGACCAACCCATGTTGGATTGCCCCATGCAAAGCCAAACTTCGCCAACCGCGACGTTCCTGATCTCAATCGTCGTCTTTCCCGAGATGGTCAATGTGTGATCGGTCCCGGGCGCACGTGTTTCCAGCAACAGCTGCCAGCGTCCGTCCGGACCTGCCGTGGCCCGGGCCTCGGCTCCCCAGCTCGCCTTGACGGTCACCACTTGACCGGGTGTCGCCCAGCCCCAGACCGCGTTACTTGTCTGTTGCTGCAAGACCATGTTGTCGCCGAAAATTTGGGCAACGCGAACGTCGCCCGATGCCACTGAACAGCAAGCCACCCATAGCAACACCAGCATACGAAAAACTATCATCAAACGACTTTCAATTGGAATCGGATACTAGACTATCGTAACAGATGTTCCGTCGGCCGCCGCTGTTTTCAACCCGAGGTTTCATCTACCAGGCAGACGGCTATTGCCGGGCCCAGGGCATCGGGTACTGCCTGGTTCCCGCCGCATCGGCCGCGGAGCGTTCATGTCGACTATTTGCCATATGGCCGTCTGTCCAGCGCGGTGATTCGAGTGACTCGTTCCAAGTTTGATAACGATCCAGCATGCTGCTAGAGATTTGGGGGTTTTCGAACGAAACGTCCCGATTTTCTCCCGGGTCAGTGGCCAGGTCGTACAGTTGAGGCTTGTCCATTCCGATGTCGTGTACCAGTTTCCAACGGCCCTGGCGCACGGCATATCCTTTTCCACCCGACACACGCCAATACAGGGTCTCGTGTGGTGGTGTGACGGATTCCGACTTTAAGAACGGTGTCAGGTCGACGCCGTCCAGACCGGCCGGTGCGGTGACCTGGCCGAGTCCCAAAGCGGTGGGCAGGATATCCAGCGCGATCACCGGATGATCAAACGTGGAACCCTTGGGCAACGTCCCGGGCATGCTGAAAATAAACGGTACGCGTATACCTCCCTCGTGTAACCAACCTTTGTTTCCGCGTAGCGGGCGATTATCCGCGACTCCCCGTCTACCTCCATTATCACTCAGGAAAACAACCAGTGTCTTTTCGGTAAGCTGTAAGCTGTCCAACTTGGCCACCACTCTTTTGACACCCTCATCAACGCCCTGGACCAGGGCCGCATATTTTCGCCGGCCGGCGTGCTCGATAGTGGCGACCCGCTCCAGGTAGCGGTCGGTGACATGGTCCGGCGAATGGGGCGCGTTGTACATCAGGAACAGGCAAAACGGTTCTGTTCGGTGTTCTGTCAAGAACTGCTCGGCGCGGGTAGTCAAATCATCGGTCAGGTAGGTCAGTTTGTCGTCGGTCGGCTGGTGATTACGCCACATCGGGCTGTCATATTCTTTCCCCTCGGGCGCAGTTCGAAAATAATGGTGACCGCCTCCCAGGAAACCATAAAACTCCGTAAAGCCACGGTTGGCAGGGCGGAACGGTTGACCCGCACCGAGGTGCCATTTCCCAATGAGGCCCGTCACATAGCCCGCTTGTTGCAAAATCTCGGGTAACAGTTGCGTGGCCGGGTCGATCCCGATCCTGGAGTCGTCCTCGTTGTAGCGAGGATTCGATTCATGGCCAAAGGTCTGCTGGTATTTGCTGCTCAGAATGCCGGCCCGAGACGGACTGCAATAAGGATGGGATACATAGCCGTTGGTACAGCGGATTCCCCGCTTGGCCAGCCGGTCGATATGGGGCGTGGCGAAGTCGAGGCAACCATAGCAACTCAAATCCCGGAAACCGAGGTCATCGGCCATGATGACGACGATGTTCGGTTTTTCCTGATCACGCTGTCCCACATCCTGGCCACAAGCGGAGTGGGTAAACAGTCCAATGAGCAAGCCGATGGGTAAGAGCCAATGACTAGCCATTCAATTCAGATTCCAGAGAAACAAAGAGCGTGCAAGGTTCATTGTAACACTTTCGACGTGGGACGGCCTGGCTGGCAACGTATGGAAAACACTCGCAAACGAGGTCGGATGGCGGTTGGGCCGTTTGTCAATTCAGCCAGGCAAGATGGCGCATGCCGTCTTTTTTTCAGTACGAATCTGGTCGAAACATCGGACGACCGTCGTCCGCACTCCCGAATTAGAGTTTGACTGGACCCTCAGAGCACAAATCTGCTAATCCAAAACTGTCGATTTGATGTCCCATCGCATGGGCAATCGCCAGCCAGAGTCGACTCGTCGTTACATTCTTGACCTTGGTAAACCGCCCCATCTCAAATCCAAAACCGCCTCCGACAAGCACCATGGGCAAATTGTCGAGGGTGTGCGAATTCCCATGTCCCAGCTCGTTAGTCCAGACGACCAGCGTGTTATCGAGCATCGATTGATTCGTACCGGGCTCTTTGGTCTGTTCCAGTTTCTTGCAAAGATATGCCAGTTGCTCACAGTACCACGTATTGATCCGACGCAGTTTATCCTGCGACTCTTGCTTCTTGTCGGGATCGTGGGAGAGGGTGTGGTGCCCCTCATTGATTTCCAGCCATTTCATTTTCGACTGGCCAACGGATTGGGTAAATTGCAATGTAGAAATTCGATTCAGATCGTTCGCAAAACCATTCACCAACAGGTCGATCTGCATTTTCGATAACTCCGGCATGTTTTCGTCCGCGTCGCGGACATTCTTGGGGAGCTCGGTAGGTGCAACGAAATAGGTTGGTTTTTCTTTATTGCCTAATTCCTGTTCCATCTGCCCAATATACTCTCCATGCGCTTCGAGTAGATGTCGATCCCGTACATCGACGCGAGCCCCCGACAATTCAATATCCTCTCTGACCAAGTTGAGCACGCTCATCAAATTTTCTCGGTCCTTTACGTTGCCGTACATTTTTTCATACATCCGGTAAGGATCGGTGATGGGAGCAACTGGTTGATTCGGGCCGGCATATACCATTCGGGTCCACGGGTCGGCCTTGTTGGGTACGCGAACACCAAATTCGAGCGTTCCGAAACGTGTGCGGGTCGCTTCATTTGCTTGAAGAAAGTTCTTGATCTCCTGATCAATCGAAATACCCTTAGCCCACCCGGCGGGTTTATGACTCCCTCCTTGGATGTTACCCGGGAACAGTTCGTTGCCTGTCAGCAGGCAACTCATCCCCCGCATATGGTTATCACCATCGCCGCGGACTTTGTTACAGATACCATGAATCACCAGTGTCTTTTCTCGAAGTGATTCCAGGGGTTTGAGCACCTGGTCCATTTCAAAATCAGGTCCCTCGGTTTTCGGCCAAAACCCGTCTCTTACCATTCCGTTAGGTGAGAACATCACCACGAGGCGTTTTTTTTCTCCCGGCTGAAAATCGGGAATTGCCCAGTTAAGCCCGCACCAACTTGAGAGTCCTGGAAACGCGAGCGCAAAGGAACCAGCGCCTCGCAAAAATTCTCGCCGGTAAATATTTGTTTTCATTTTAACCAGATCGGCATTCAGAGCAGAACGATCTTTCCCAAGTCACAGGCCTTACTTTGCCAACTTATTTGTTATTGGCGTCTTGTTGATAATTTACCGCAACCAGCGATATCTCGACTAGCAATTTTTCAATATTAAATCCGGAACGGATGAATTTTTGATGTAATTCATCAATTTTATTCCTGCCGAATGCATCCAGTGGCTGTTTCGTGTAGTAGTTGAACATTTTACGAATAAAGCTTTTTTGTGCCCGTTCACTGCTAGCCAAAAAAGTGGCTAAATCACGAGCCCCACCGAATTTCCACTTCGTTGCCCTCCTGGGTCTTGTAAACCGAAGCAACGTCAATTGGTTTCGATTTTTCATGGGTCCGATATCGCCCCACGGCATCGTAATTTTCCAAGCTGAATCCAAGTGGATTAATCAGTTTGTGGCAGCTCATGCAGGCCGTTTCTTTTGTCTGATGCTCGACACGTTCCCGTGTGGTCATTTTGAGATTGAACTCTTCTGTCAGAGGTTTCACGTCATCGGGTGGTTGCCGGAGATTTGCCCCAAGCAGCTGTCGTGCAATAAACACACCCCGATGAATCGGGGAACTCTCTTTGTGATAGGCCAAGCCGCTCAGCAATAACGGATGGGTCACTATCCCGCTCCTTTTGTCCAATGGCAAACGGACCTTGGAAAACCCTTCACTGCTCACAGGAATCCCGTAAAACTCGCCAATCCGCTGGTTGACATAAAGATAATCAGCCAGAAAGAGGTCTCGATAATCAGACGGTTCCGTCCAGACCACATCGTTGAGATAAAGCACAAGGCTCGTCTGCAAATCCGCCACCAGTTGATCGTCAAAATCGGGAAAGATCGATTTGTCTTTGGCGGAGTCAGCTGCTCGATCCGATTTTAGCCAACTGAGAAAGAACATTTTCACCTTTTGTTTCGAACGCCAATCACGCACCATGCGTTGCGTTTCCCGTTCAACGATTTTTGGATCAACCAACTCTCCCTGGGCAGCGAGCTGGGACAGTTTTTCATCGGGAAGCGAGTCCCAGATGGTAAGCGCCAATTGCCTGGCGATTTCTTCGCTGCGTTGACGATTTTGAATTGCCGGATACAGGAAACGTGGCGATTTCAATGTCAACAATACAATTCTCTTGAGCTGGTTTTTTTTACTGAGCTCCTGATCTAGATGACGATCGACAAAAAACTGGCGTTCGTCTTCACTTAAACGAGTGGCAAACGCACGGTCAACAAACTGATAACAAAACCTTCGTAATTTAGCTGCCGCGTCCTTATCGTTTTCACGTGTCCCGGCGAGTCTCCACATCCTTTCCGAAACCCATTCCGCTGTCTCAATCGCCGCATCGGTCGTTGCTCGATCCCACTGCTTGGAAACAGAAATTCCCCGCTCGTAACCATCGCTTGCATCGTCTGCCGGAAAAACGGCTGAACAGATGCAGATTTCGGGAGGAGTAACCGGGATCAAACTCGACTTCGGTATTACCTCGACAATGCCACTGGGGCGTTTCCACAACAGGCGTATTTTTGCAGGCGGTCGCGGGTAAGAAAAAAGATAAAGGCTTAAACCGACGGGCCGTCCACCTATCAAGAAAATCGAGGCTCGGTGCTCAACGACATCATCTGAGCGAACACGACGGTCAATGAGAAGATTTTTTTGATCATTGATATGCAGTGAAAATCCATTTTTTGACTCCACGATAATCTCATGGTGCCCCGTTTCAACCGGAATCAGCCCGCCACGCCAAAAGACGGAAAACCCCTGGTTCATCCGGTTGGCATCTTTCTTGGGGTTTTCATCAGGCTTGAGGGATTCGTATTTCCCGGTTGGATCGAAGTGAGGAACTCCCTCGCCGAAATCAATCGACTTGTCCGTTTGCGAGGCCAGGCGTCTTTTTTCAGTCCAATTTCGGGAGCCAAAATAGTTGGCCTCTAACCCCCTTGAATCGGGCACAGAAACCTCGTCGCCAAACGCGCCCAGTAAATCGACGATCGACTCCCGAAATTGTCGGACGGTCAAACGAGATAATTCAATCCTGGAATCCACTAACCGCCGCTGCGCCTGGGGCGAATAAAATTGATTGTAAACAAATGCGGCAACCAGCTTGGCATCGTTGCCAATGCACAGTTCCGGATGCTCATCGGGCATCGTTTTTACGATCAAATCCTCGAGTTCCGACAGCGCAAGATCCCCGCGAAGTGGGTCGGAAAAATGCTCTGGGTTGCCCTCGGCATTATTGCCATGGCAAGCCGCACACTGCGCGCGGTAAATCTCGGCACCTTTTTCTTGGGCGTGAATTGGACAACTCAGTAATAAACTGATTACCAAAAAAAGAGGCGCAACACGTACTTGAATTTGCAACATCCTGATGACCGATCGCAAACAGCATTCTTGGATTTTCGACGCATGGTAGTGGATTATAACTGGATGTTCACCACAGGTGGACCACCAATCAATATGCGGTTGAGGTGAATATTGAAGAATATTGAAAAGACGATTTATAAATGGTAACAGCGGATGCTCGACATCGTTGTGGTGGATTCAACAAGTTACCCTTGGTACGGTTTCCCGTCGTTCGAATTTACCTGTGTCCTCGCCATTTTCGTCCCCGGTTTCCCCGTGGACAAGGCTTGCCTTGAGCGGCCAGTCTGGACCGTCGAGGTCCCGGTCCCATTTCTTGTTGTCACAACGGGTTGAAACTATGGCACGATGGACGGCACGTTGGTGCCCATTACAGTATTGCCAACAGGGACAATCAGGCAATCGATGTTTTTAGCCATGGATCACCAAGCCATCACGTCTTGGCTGATACGAGCGTTTCGCGTAACCGAAGCAGGCCACGTCGCATGTTGGTTTTGACCGTGCCCAATGGCATGCCGATCGCGGCTGCAATCTTGGAATGTGACATTCCATGGTAGACGCCCATCAGGATGACCTTGGACTGATCGGGTGGAAGTTGTTTGACCTGTTCCAATGCCCGACTGGCCTCGTCACTGACTTCCAAATCGTGCGAAAAGTCGGTCGATGATGCGACATCGATATTGTCCAGACCGGTCGTTGGGTCCCGTTTCGATCGTCTAAGTCGATCGATGAGCCGCCGACGGGCGAGCATGGCAATGAATGTACTTTCGGCCGCGATATTCGGGTCGTAACGCTCTGCCTTCCTCCATATTTCGACAAATATCTCCTGCACAGCATCCTCGGCGTCTGATTCAGTGTTGGTCAAACGCCGCGCCAACGACCAAACAAGACCGCCATATTGATCAAGACATTCCTGGACAGCCTCAGCATCCCCTTCAGCAATTCGGTTTAGGATGCGGAGATCAGCCATCTTGAATTCGTTTGAATATCCTGAGTTTCATATTACGATCGAACCAACTCGTTGCCGGTTGCTAAAGCATCTGACAAAGTCGATGCATAGCCATCGGCTTCAAGTTGACGCCAAATTTCCGGGGTGTCAACAAATGCCATTCCGCCGACCATGATTCGGCAGTTGAATGGCAGATCGCGGACGCTCTTGATGGTTTGGCGAACTGCTGTTAGCTGGGTGCTCAAGGCTGCCGAAATGAGAACAAGTTGGGCGCCAAAGTACTCAACTGCTTGGGCAATATCGGTGGCCGGCGCGTCGGTTCCCAGGCAAACGGCACGCCAGCCAGCAAGTTCAAAGAAATCGGAAACCGCTCGAACACCGATATCATGGGTATTGTCGGCAACAGCCGCGGAAACCATCGTCAATCCGTTTGATGGTTGCCTGTCCGATTTGAAACACAGAACGGACATCGCTCGCTGAGTGGTTGACGTAACATAATGCTCTTCGGCAATGCTAACTTCTGCACGATGCCACATTATTCCAACCTCCCGTTGTGCGGCGAGCAATACATGTTCGTAAGCTTCGGTCAACGACAACCCGTTGTCGACGGCGGAGACAACCATGTCGATTGCACCGTGACTGTCACCCTCAAGTATTTTAAGCAAATACTGAATTGCCAGTTTCGCATGTGGATCATTAGGATCTGTCTCAGGTAAATTATCTTCGGTTGTCGCCAGTTCATTCAACGCCGACTCGATATAATCGCAAGGCTTCTGTCGACTCGAATCGGGCAATTCTTCATTTAAAATTTCCCGCAGGCAAACCAGGCTTTCTTGCAGCAGGTCCGGCGAAATATCCCGTGCCTGGAACGCGGTCCTGGACCAATTGACGCGTGATGAAAACAGGCGTGGTTCCTTTTCGGCAATCGCCACGGACAATTCCATCACTCGTTGTCGGAAATGTTCTTGCCAATGACGGAACGCTGTTTC
>JABACA010000042.1:16425-31273 GCA_014237975.1 Mariniblastus sp.
TTGGCATCAAAGATAGCGAGTTTTGCCCGAATGGGAATCGCAATCTCGGAGTTCTTGCTGGAGATGTTGAAGACGCCGCCGTCGACCCGTTGTTGAAATCCCCGTTCCCGATCGATAATCCACAGTTGATACTGTTCGACGGAGGGATCGTTGACGGTCAATCCACGATACCTGGCAAACCCTTGTTGCAACGAATCGCTCCAGAGAACTTCGGCCGAAGCTGATGACTGTGCGGAAAGGTCATCGGTGGCGTGAAGCTCAATTCGTTTTAAATCCGGCACTCTTTCCAATTGGGAGATGCTTAGTTGCTCCGTAACGCTTGGCTTGTTAGTCCACAGGAACATGGCAAGTGCGATGCTGGCAGCAAGTGTTAGCCAGGCAGCGATTTCCCTTGGCCGAATCGATGCCAAGGCAGGCGTGCTTGCGGTGTTGTCGACCTCGGGAGGCGTCCGCAGTCGCGGCTTGATGAACTGATTGGCTTGGTCGATGACACGAGAATAAACGTGATTAGGAAGTCCCGGTGCATCTCGACGTTCCAATGCGACATCGATCATCGCAATTGTATAGTCGAAGGATCGATCATCATCGAGTTCGGCCTCTGCCTGCAAATTCGTGAGAAGGTCCGCTTCGTTTGGACTCAAACCGCGCATTGGCCGGGCGATCAAAAGATCTATTAACGGATCGTTTGAGGAAGATAAGTTCACTCGAACCCTCCTGGTAGTTTGATGACCGATCTGGCAGTTACGCCAATGCTGCTGTTATTCATTAAGGCAATTACTCTGTTCCAATTCAAACCGGCGTAATTGGCTGTTTTTAACATTGTTATCTAATCCGTTCGGGAGAGGCCCATCTTACACTAAGTTGTTTTCCGATGCGATCTCTGTTTGGAACGAAGGTTCGCTGATCTGCTTGTGTTGAAGCAGGAAGTGCCCCACCATCCATTGGCTTCCGTTTTCGAAGCCAAACAACTCGGCACATGCAATCACGAACAAACGCCAACGTTGAAGCCAACGCTTGGCACTGTTCGCGCCATAAGTTTCCCGAAGTATTTCAAGCAGATGATCCCTTTGATTGTCCAGACGCCTTAGCCACGCATTGCATGTTCGCGCATAGTGTGTTCCATCCCAGGTCCATTGTTGGTGCACGGCCAACTGTTGATCAAAGCAGTTCAACAGTGCCAGGCTTGGCATAATACCTCCTGAAAAAAAATACCGCCCCATCCAGTTGGCAGCACCCTCGGACAGGAATTCATAGGCGAATTTCTGGTGGCAAAAAATATGAATGAAAAGCTTGCCTTGCGGTGCCAACCAGTCTGAAATTCGTGACAACAGCTGGTCATAGTTGCACATGTGTTCAAACATTTCGCAGGAGACGATCCTGTCAAACGCATGACTTGTCGTGAATTCGTTCATATCAGCCGTTATCACGTTTAATCGATTTGCCACGCCTAATTCGTTGGCTTTGCCCAGTATGAACTGGCGCTGGCCGGCTGAATTGGAAACGGCAGTGACTGTTAGGTTTGGGAAATTCTCCAGCATCCAGAGTGTCAGGCTTCCCCAGCCACAACCCAACTCCAGGATCTCCATCCCGTCGTGAATCTCGGCACGCTCACAAGTTGTCTGCAGGGCCGCGTCTTCGGCTTCAGACAATGACGAATCCGAATCCTCAAAAAAACAACAGCTGTACTTGAGCCGCGGGCCCAGCATTGCCTTGAAAAATTCCGGTGGCAATTCGTAGTGTTGCTCATTTGCCAGTTGGGGAACTCGCGCGATGGGACCCATCCGCATTCTTTCCGCGAATTCGCCGACCCCGTTATCGGCCAAGGGTGCATTATGTAAACGAATCTCCTTCAATCGAACACGGCAATGTCGACGCACCAGGTTTCGGGTCATCCAATCCGGTACGAGACCCCGCTCGATGGCCTTAATGCCGAGGTGGGTTGCAAGTTGTTTGTTCATGATTAACTACCTCGGGAATTCAAGCCCGGCTGGATGAAAACGACGGCATAAAAAAGTGTTGTTTCATATTGAATGGACGCTTTTGGCGTTTGGGTTTAACGTTGTACTCCGGCTTTGGCAGATCAGTCGAGTTAAGTAGGAACACAGGTTTGATGATTGGGTTTGCATGCCTAAACCTGTTGTTTCATGTGAGTAAAACTCTCTGGCCCTGTATATTCGGATTGCCGCTGCCCCGCCGCTAGATCCTTGGAACTGAATTCTTCGACATGTCGCGCATTGTTGGCTGCCGTTAATCCCGGGTTGGGAAAAAGGTGCTCGTTCGTTTCGGCTCTTGAATCCCGATTGGCAAACAACATTTGGGCTACATTCACTTGCCGCTCCAGGAACGCGGCTTCGCAATAAGCAAGGTAGTACTCCCACAAGCGAATAAAACGGTCGTCAAACCCAAGATTCTTGACAGCATCCAGCTCCAGAAAGAACCGCTCACGCCAGCAGCGTAGCGTGGTGGCATAATGACTGGCAAAATCATCCATCCGTACCAGTCGCATTTTTGTCGTCTTGGCCATGGAGTTCATCAATGCGGTTGTCGATGGCAGACAGGCGCCGGGGAAAATGAACTGCTTGATGAAATCGACTGAACGGCGGTGATGGTGGAATCGATGATCGACAATCGTGATCGCCTGAATCAACATGTCACCGTCCGGTTTGAGTAGCTCCGCGCATTTGGCAAAAAAAGTGTCAAAGTAATGATGTCCGACCGCTTCGATCATTTCAATTGATACCAATTTATCGAACTTGCCTTCGAGTTGACGGTAGTCTTGGCGTACCAGCTGGATTTGGCCGCCCAGGCCGGACTTCGCGATCCTGGTTTTTGCATATTCGTACTGTTGATCGGAAATCGTGGTAGTCGTTACCTTGCAACCGAAGTGTTGGGCTGCATGAATGGCCAGTCCGCCCCAGCCGGTGCCAATCTCGACCAAGTGGTCTGTCGGTTTCAAATTCAACAAGCGACAAGCCCGCTCGATTTTTGCGACCGACGCATCCCGCAAAGTCGTGTTTGGACTTTCGAAAATGCCACTTGAATAGGTCATCGTTTCATCGAGGAACAGCCGAAAAAAATCGTTGCTTAAATCGTAGTGTTCCAAAATGTTCTGTTTGGCGTTGTTGAGTGTATTGCGTTTGAGGAAGTGGCCAATCCTCGCCAATCCCTGCTGAATGGCTGCCAGGGGTCCATTGACGATATCGCTAGAATCAAGGTTGCGGATAAAGAGCTGAACAAGCTGTGTCAGGTCGCTGCATTCCCAGTCGTTATCACCAAGTGATTGAGCGACACCGATGTCCCCGCGCAATACCAAGGTTTTGTAAAATCTCATGTGGTGGACATTCAATACAACATTCAGGTCGGAATTCAGATCACCAAATGTCTGGACTCCCTGTTGGTCTCGCACGACGATGCTGCCGCGTTTGAGCTTTTTAAATCGGTGGAAGACCATGTTTCGAAAATTGTTTTCAAACATCAGGCTGATTCTTTAGAGGATTCGTGTAGTGAACCGAGATTAATTTTGAGTTTTGAAGCTCGATTTGGGTGTGGGAAAAACGGCGTTTTCTTCCACCAAAGCAGCAAAGCTTGCCAGTAAATATTCAAGAAGACTCGGGCGGACATAAACGGGTAGCGGCAAAGGACACTGTTTAAATTCCGGGCCGTCATTTCACGGCGATTCATTTGCATCGACACCGATAACATTCGTTGCTGAGCAGTAGAATTCTGAATTCCAATTTTTAATGAATCGTTTTGCAACGAGATGTTCCAGCGATAGAACATCTCCATCGGCAAGAAGGGTGAAACGTGAAAGTCTTTTTCAGACAGCTTGCGCGATTGCCCTGCCGGTGGTGCAAAATGTGCCGGTTCGAGCAAATAGCAATGTTGCTCTCCCCAAGGCGTGTTGTTGACCTCGGCAACCACGTGTTGCAGGCGTTGGTCGGCGGAGAAACAGAAATAGAATGAAACTGGGTTCATGATGAAACCGAAATATCTTAAGTGGGTTAATAATCGTATCGGGCCATCGGGCCGTGATCCCGATTTTGATTCGACAAAATTTCTCACCGAAACATCAAGGTCTTCCCTGGCTGGACCCAAGTGGTCACTGCGGCGCAGCCACGCCAGTGCAGGACGCTTGGCCGACCATGCCCAACGACCGCTGAAAACGTGGTCCAGCTCGGACAAGTCGAGGTACAACATATAAAGTTTCTGATCGAACGAATGTCGCTTCGGACTAAACCGTCGATGCGACACTCGACCTTCGTAGATGCAACTTTTCATGACCGTTTTGTTTCGTAAGGAACTTTGCGACCGCCAATCCACTGACGACGCCATCTTCGTGAAAACCGTTACCCCAATAAGCACCGCAGTAGGACGACCTGTTCGCCCCCAATAACTCATCAAACCTATTTTGCATTTGGTTTTGGCGTACATCAAATGCCGGATGCGAATAGTCGATTCGGCGAATAATTTTGGCCGGATCGATCCGATGATGACTATTCAGCGTGACACAGAACGTCCGCGCTGCATCAATCCCTTGAAGCAGGTTCATATTGTACGTCATGGTAGCCTTTTGGCTCGTATCATCGGCAATGTGATAATTCCAGGCAGCCCATGCCCGCTTTCGTCGCGGCAACACTGATTCGTCAAAGTGCAAAACGGCTTCGTTGGGTACGTAGGAAAACGCGCCCAGGATTTCGCGTTCCTGTTTGGTAGCATGGGTCCCCAGAATCCTCAGCGTTTGGTCGGCATGGCAAGCGAACACAACGTGATCAAATGCCGCCACATCGTTTTGTGTTTTGACAAGGATGCGATCGCTTTGACGGTCAATCGACATGACAGGCGTGTTCAATCGAATCCGATCGGCAAACGGCCTGGTGAGCGGGCCGACATATTCTCGCGATCCATGACAGAGCACTCTCCATTGAGGGCGATCCTTCAAACTGAGCAGGCCATGGTGGCGATAAAACCGAACCATGAAATGGATGGGGAAATTTTCCAATATGTTTTTCGGGCAGGACCAGATGGCGGATCCCAGCGGCAGAAAGTACTTTTCGTAGAACTGGGTGGAGTACTGATTCCGCGAAAAATACTCTGCGACAGTTCCAGCTGATTCCCCCGCATCCAAGATGTTGTTTGAGTCCCTGTTGAACCTCATGATGTCAAACAGCATTCGGTAATGGGAAGGTCGAAACAGGTTGCGGTTCTGAGCAAACAATCCGCCCAGGTTGGCGCCTCGATACTCGAGGTTGGTGACGTCGCAACGAACGCTAAACGTCATCGGCGCCGGTTGGGATGCCACACCCAATCGGTCCAGCATCGCAATAAAGTTTGGATAGGTGCGATCATTGAAAACAATGAAACCAGTATCCACCGCTATCTTCCGGTTGTCACAATCAACGTCGATCGTGTTGGTGTGGCCGCCAATATAATGGGCCGCCTCGAACACGGTCGTGTCGTGGGTCGGATGGATCGAGTCCGCGACGGTTAATCCGGAGATACCCGATCCGATAATGGCTACTTTCATTGCGCTTTTGGGTGATAATTTGGCGACTGTCCAGTCTTAATTCGATTGGTTTTTATACTTGGATTCACTTAATTTGGCGATACGCTACAAATAAACCGATGGCGCAATCCAGAATTCGCCCTAACCGTAGGTTAACGTGCCCAACAGTTGTCCGCTGGACGGACGGCTGTCTTACTGGTTAAAGGCTATGTTTTTCAGATCGGGAGCGACCTCGATCCGGTCGTTGACCTGATTGCCTTTAACGTGGATCAGGATCGAGCCGTCGGCCTGCTCCATCCAGTTAACCGAATCCACCTGCGGTTGTTCTCCACGGAGAACGGGTTCAAGCACAGCGGCAAACCGGGCGGATGTGCCGCGGCGTGTGACGCGAATCAGAGGCACCCGCTCCAGCACGGAACTGCCCACGCCATCACCGATCAAGACCTGCGTGTTGCGAGCCGCATCGAGTGTCAGCTCCATCTGCAGAGTTTGCAGGTCAAACGTTGCCCTTGTCGCATCGCTGGTCGTACCGGCCTGAGCATTCTTGATAAACTCAAGGCCGACATAGTCCTTGTCCAACCGGGTGACGGCTGCGTCGGCAACATCACATTGAACCGTCCGGCCGCGATTGTGGTAGTACCAGTCGAATCGTCGGTTTGAATCGGCCTGTAAATCATCAAAGACCAACAGATACTGGTCGGTTTGCAATAGCAGGCGCGTGTGTTCGACGCCCGGGTACGCTGCTGTGCAACGGGCTATCGCCGCGTTGTATTTGTCAGAAGGATCAAAAAGCAATAGTTCACCCGCAGCGGGCGTCTGCGATTTTTTATCAACCACCACGGTGTTGTGAGACAAGGTGGCTTTGTACCAGTTCTTGTGAACCGGCAATCGATAAGCCTGGCTACGGGCACGTCCCGGGTCGACACCAAGCTCCTTACCCAACCCAAAGAACACGAAACTTAGTTTGTCGAAATGACCGTGGAATCCACCATAAGGGCCAAACGTCATCACGCTGGACAGGTTTTTTGGTTGGTCCGTCCGCAGAATGGCATGCCCGGCAGCGGGAAACAGTTTTGGCTGGGGCTTCGTTTCTCCACCGACTCCGCCGGTCGTCGTTCGGCCGAGCAACACCGAATCCCAGGTTGGCCGCGTATTCAAAAATGGTTCAAGTGCAATATCAGGGTTGGCATGGTGGGCAAATTCCAGTGAATTCTTCACACTGGCGACCCGCGAATTGACGTCGTCGCCGAACCGCGGCAGCAGGCCTCCCGGCATCGCGTAGTCGGGGGCAATCGAAAACATGCTCTGCAAGCGGGGATGGCTCCACAGATCGATTTCCATACGCCGAGCGTATTCGGCAATCAGGATCATGGCCCGCAAGGTGTAGAAATGGTAAGCCCAACTATTCTCGTACCACATGCCGTCCGCCGAGACGGAGACGTTCATCTGATCGACGAAACCGTTTCGCGGATCGGAAATCGCGCGCTGGATCAACGACGCGTCTCCCAGTACGCCTCCCCCGGCGATCAAGGCTGCGTTGTGCCAGGTCTGCCAATTCGATTTGCCCACTTTGTATTTTCCGATGTTGGCGATCATCGGCCGCAACAGACCTTGTTGGATTGCTTGATCCTGTTCGGTTGTCAACACGCCGCTGGCGCAGACAAGATCGTAAGCGGGAGCAATATACATCGCAAACGCACTGGCTTCGGTAAGCGTTTGTTCAAACAGGTGACCGCCATGCTTTTTTCCATCTGGATTTTTTTCGCGACGCGATGTGTGATAGGGATAACGGCGATAGCGTTCCGCATACCCGGTTAAAACCTTGGCAGCGTACTCGGCGTATTTTGTTTCCCCTGTCAAGGCATGGGCCCAGGCGGCCGCCAGCGCAGCTTTCAGGTTCTCTCGGTGGATCCTGGAATAGATGACGTCATCATACGGCTCGCCACTGTAGACGCGATTGCATTGGGGACATTGATGATGCGTGGCGTCTTGTGTTTGCAGCGCCAATTGGCAGTCTTGGCACTGGTACCATTGGTTGTGTTGGCCACCGCTGGGAGGGAAGGTCAGCTTGCGTCCCAGCGCTTTGTCGGCAGCGCGGATTTTTTCGGCCACCACACGTTTGGCCCATTCATCATTACCTTCCAGAGCGCCTTGCAACCGATGCAATTCCAGGTCCGTTACCGCAATCCGGGGAAAGGGTGCCTTGGCCACGTTTCCCGCGACGGTTGGAACCTGGAAGTCGGTACCGGTTTGCGCAAAGCAACTTAACGCCAACTGGCTGAAAACGATGATTCCAAAAAGCGTTCGAATCATGATCTGACTTTCGGCAGAGAAAGGAGACAACCCAAAGCAGCCGGCATCGGGTTACGGTTGTGCCAGTTTGCAACGTTCATTCATTGCGGGTCGAAGGTGGACAAGGTATTGGCAGCGCCTGGTCTGCTAGTCTCAAGCTAATTCCCATCTTATCACAAATCGAGCCGAGACCTTATCCCCAAATGTTGAAACGGTCGTTAGGAAAGTCTCGCCAAAGCGGCATGTTTCATGGTGAAGATCGTTTTAACCTACTTGGAGATGGTAGAGTTCGTTTGGAAGAATTATGATGGCCCGTAACGAATGTGGCAAAAGAACAGGAGTCAAGCTTGCGACTTGACTACCAAGTTGCCTTGGCACTGAAACAAAACGCGAAGACGGATTATCTGTATGTATTGGAGGCCCCAACCATGAAAAAGTCACTCCTGTTGTTTTGCTTCCTGCTTTGGCCGATCACCGCAGTGGGTGAACAGCCCGCACAAGAGGGTCTGCCTAACATTGTTTTTATTTTGGCTGACGACATGGGTTATGGGGATGTCTCATGCAACAACCCCGACAGCAGGATTCAAACGCCCAACCTCGACCGGCTTGCCAGGGAAGGGATCCGTTTTACCGACGCCCACTCCGGTGGCAGTTCCTGTATCCCATCGCGATACGCATTGATGACGGGCCGGTTCGCGGTGAGAAAGTCCTCGGGGCTGGCCCAGGGACCGTTGATTGATCAGGACCGCATGACGGTGGCATCACTGCTGCGGGATCATGGTTATGCAACCGCCATGGTCGGCAAGTGGCACCTTGGATTCGATCCGTATTTACAGAACAAAAAAAAACCGGCGGACTATTCGCAACCGCTGCGCGGTGGACCGGTAGACTGCGGCTTCGATTCTTTTTTTGGCATGCACGCCTCGCTTGATATTCCGCCCTACTTCTACATTCGAGATCGCGCGCCGGTCACGCCACCCACCAACGATGCCCAGGCCAACTCCAGTACGGGTGGGCCAGAGGGGTGGAACGATATCCAGGGAGCGTTCTGGAGAGCGGGTAAGATTTCGCCCGACCTGCAATTCGACCAGGTTACGTCTCGTTTTGCGAAGGAAGCGGTCGATGTGATCCTCCGGCACGGGGCGGCCAAGCAGGACAAGCCATTGTTCCTCTACCTGGCCCTGCCGTCACCCCATACACCGTGGCTGCCTCTGGAAAAGTACCGTGGCAAGAGTGGGGCGGGAATGTATGGCGATTTTGTTTTGCAGGTTGACGGGGTGGTCGGACAAGTGCTGGATGCCCTGCAGACCGCCGGCATGGATCAAGATACGCTGGTCGTGTTTTCCAGCGATAACGGCCCGGTGTGGTACGACAAGGATCGCGATAGATTTGGACACGATGCGGTCGGTGGCCTGCGAGGGATGAAATTCGCTTCCTGGGAAGGTGGTCACCGTATGCCGTTTCTCATTCGTTGGCCTGCCCGGGCAGCAGCGAACCATGTTTGCGAGCAGACCGTTGTCTTTTCCGATCTGTTGGCCACCCTGGCCGAATTGGTGAACCTCCGACGGATTCCGCAAGGCATGGCCGAGGACAGCGTCAGCTTTCTGCCCTACCTGACCGACCCGAACCGGCAACCGGAAAAACGTCCCCCGGTCATTCACGACAAATGGACGGTGCGGGATGGCGACTGGAAGTTGATTCTTCCCAGGCAACGAAAAAAGGCCACAGCGCAGCTCTACAACTTAAAGGCTGATTTGGCAGAGCAAACGAACCTGGTTACCCGGCACCCTGACATTGCACAACGTCTCGAAGAACATTTGTCATCGTTCAACCGGGGTAACCAATGATTACACGATCGGTTCGCCGTGCTATTTACCCATTGGCCTGGATTGATCTAACTGTCTGTCGGCCGGATTTTTGTCGCCATTTGAAGCGAAACCGATAGAACAAAAAAAAAGCGTCGACCGAAATAGTTCGGTCGACGCCAGACGATTCAAGGCGGTAGATCGTCGGCTTTAGTCTCTAGGCATGATGACCGAATCAATCACGTGAATCACGCCATTGCCGCATTCGATATCGGTCGCGATCACTTTGGCTCCGTCGATCATGACAACACCGTCCTTGGTCTTGATTGCTACCTGCGACCCTTGAGCCGTTTTGGCCGAATCCAGGCCAACCACATCGGCAGCCATGACTTTGCCGGGAACCACATGGTAAGTCAGGATGGCGGTCAACTTGTCCTTGTTTTCCGGCTTGAGCAAGTTGGCGATCGCTGCTTTGGGCAGCTTGGCGAAGGCAGCGTCATTGGGAGCGAAGACCGTAAATGGACCGTCGCTCTTGAGAGTGTCTACCAGCCCAGCCGCTTTGACGGCCGCTACAAGTGTCTGAAAATCGCCAGCTCCGACAGCCGTGTCGACAATGTCCTTGGGAGGCATCAGGACCGCGTCGATCACATGAATGACGCCGTTTGAGCACAAGATGTCTGTTTTGACAACGTTCGACTCGTTGATCTTCACGCCCTTGTCCGATGTAGAAACCTTCACATTGGAACCCGCTGCCGTGCCGGCCTTTTTCAGCTTGACCACATCCGAGGCAGTCACCTGACCTGGTACGACATGGTACGTCAAGATTTCTATCAACTGGTCCTTGTTCTCTGGCTTGAGTAGTTCAGCGATTGCTTCCTTGGGAAGCTTGGCAAAAGCTGCGTCGGTTGGAGCAAAAACGGTGAACGGGCCTTTGCTTTTCAATGTGTCGATCAGGCCAGCAGCCTTCAATGCGGCGGCCAGGGTCTTGAATTGACCGGCCGAAACGGCCGTATCAACGATATCGTCTGCTGTGGCATGAGTGGAAGTCAGCGAGGTTTGGCTCTTTTTACATTGCTGTGCATCGAGGAAATTGACCGGGACCAAAATCGCAGTGATGGCAGCAACCGTTAGAAATAGTTTTGTCATTAATTTGACCTTCCAATTTGTTGTTAAATACTACTTGTTTTTTTGGACGAACTGAGCTCGTGTTGTTGTTCGCAAAGCGACTTCAACTGGATTCGTGAATTAAAAAACTTTTTGGTATTTTGAATATCTGCCTGTTTCGCGTGGTGAGAATCATGACCAGGTTCGCGATTGCTCCCATGCCGGCCGTATCGTGGAAGCAAAAAGAATGTCTCGAAAACATCCGGAAAGTCTATTTGCATGAATCCGGCGGCCAATCTCAATCGAATCGCAACCATAGCGATGAAAATCCCCCCCCCTCCGAATCGATTGAGAAACTGATTGACGACCATCGAGAATGAAGCAAATGCGAGAAAAAAACCGGAAGACAGTCCTCCTGACGGGAGTTACCGGCTACGTTGGTGGCCGGTTGCTTCCGATTCTGGAAAGCAAAGGATACGTGGTGCGATGCATGTCGCGGCGGCCTCTGAATTTGTCCACCTCGGCAGGATCCAATACAGAAACCGTGGTCGCAGATGTGCTGGATCAGGAATCGCTCGATCAAGCGCTCGATGGAGTCGAAACGGCCTTCTACCTGATCCATTCGATGGGCGAAGACGATGACTTTGAACAAATGGATCGCCGAGCGGCCGAAAATTTTGCGAGGGCTTGTTCGCGAAAAGGGGTAAAACAAATTGTGTATCTCGGTGGATTGGGTAATTCCACCCACCAGCTCTCCAAACATCTCCGTAGCCGTCAGGAAATTGGCGACATCCTGAGAACGTCCAAAGCAACTGTTCTCGAATTTCGGGCTTCTATCATTATTGGGTCCGGCAGTCTCTCTTTTGAGATGATCCGGGCACTGGTCGAGCGGTTACCCATCATGATCTGCCCGAAGTGGGTCCAGGTGCTTGCACAACCGATTGCCGTCGAAGACGTTTTGGCCTATCTCGTTGAAGCACTCGAGCTTCCAGAGGCTGAGTCATGCATTTTTGAAATTGGAGGCCCGGACCAGATTTCCTACGGCGAGATCATGAAGCGATATGCCCGGCAACGGAGGCTCTGGCGATTCATGATTCCCATACCCTTGCTGACTCCCTATTTGTCGAGCCTGTGGCTGGGCCTGGTAACGCCGCTCTATTCGAGAGTGGGTCGAAAGCTGGTCGATAGCCTGAGAAACCCTACCCTGGTCTCCAATGACAGGGCTGATCAGCACTTTTCCGTGCGACCTCGTACGGCCGATGAAGCGATCGCGCGGGCTCTTGTCAACGAAGACAAGGAGTTGGCTGAAACACGATGGTCCGATGCGTTTTCCTCGAGCGGACAGCAAAAGAGCTGGGGGGGAGCCCGCTTCGGTTCGCGGATGGTTGATTCCCGAACGCGAACCGTCAATGCATCTGCGCCGATGGCGTTTAAACCCATTCGCCGCATTGGTGGTCAGACGGGCTGGTACTATGGCGACTGGCTTTGGAAAATTCGCGGGTTTCTCGATCTGCTGGTTGGCGGCGTCGGTGTTCGGCGGGGCCGAAGAGACCCCGACCATTTGCAAGTTGGCGATGCTCTGGATTTTTGGCGTGTCGAACAGTTCCAGGACAACAAACGACTCTACCTGGCGGCCGAGATGAAAGTGCCCGGCCGGGCCTGGCTGGAGTTTGAGGTGACCGAAGAGGATGGCCAGAGCACGGTTCGCCAGACAGCCATCTTTGACCCGGTCGGCCTGTCGGGACTCCTGTACTGGTACGCGCTCTACCCGCTTCACCAGTTTGTTTTTCATGGCATGCTACGAAACCTGTGCCAGGCGATCGAAGTCCCTGGCGCGGGTGACCCGGGTGGGTCACCTGATGCGGTTTGACTCGCAACGGTTCCCGGAGAATGTCAATCCCGCAAGACGACGGGATCAGTTTTTCTCGCCTATTGGCCAGACGATCCAGTCCCCGTCGGGAGTTTTCTCCGTGGCCTTTGGGGCCGGGATGAAGCGGGCCCGTGAAAGCGTTTGGGCCGGCATTGGCATCCCGCGTTTCGCCACCAGATCCTTGCCCCCATCATCGTCCCGGTCATTGCCGACACTGTAAATCAGAGGGCGATCGTCGACGATCTTAAAACGCATCGGCTCTCCGGTCAGCTGGTCGATCGGCGCTGCTGGCAGCATCGGTTTGGGAATCTCGTCCCAGGACTTCGGCCACTTGCCGTTTTTCTGGTGATACCGCTGCAGGGCGATTGCACCGCGGACCCCCTCCTGCCGTCCCAGTGAGCGGTCCATGGCGAAGCGAACCTGTTGCACTGCCGGTAGCATGAGGTCGAGCAAGGCGTATTTGTAAGGATCTTGTTTCAATTCGGCATCCAGATCGAAATGATTCGCCTCCCAAAACGGTTTGTTGGCATCCTCGATCACTTGGTCCAGTAGTTGATTGCTCCGTTGGGTGACTTCCTTCCGCGATGCGGCCACGAACAGACTGGCTGGTCCGAACAAGGTTTCGCTCCATCGCTGCACGTTGTCTTCCCCCGGCGACGGAGTACCCAGCCCCCAAAGCTGGTTGGATGACGTCAGGAACTTCACGCCTTGCGGCGTGAATCGGCCATCGCCATCGCCATCATCGGTATAGGTCCGCTGGATGATATCCTCGATCATCATCCGTTCCCCTTCAAAATGAAGCCAACCACGTATGTCCGTAGCATTGACGGCCTTCTGCAGGCGGGCCAATTGGTCATCGTTGAAGAAGTCGGGGTCCTGCTGCAGCACTTCTTCGATCTGATCAAACGTTATTCCGGCGATCGCGTAGCCGACCAGGCTGCAGATCAGTACCGGACCCTCGGCCGCATGCCGGCCCAGCCCGAGCATCGTCTCGAGGTTCTGCAAGGCTCGCTCCGGGTCCTCGTCATCGACGGCCAGGCGGGTATCGACGACGAAAATACGGGCCGCTTGCCGCATGACTTGCACCTGGGGCAGCAGGATCATGATCACGGATTCACCGATCAACTGGTTGGTTTCCTCGTCGATCCCTTCGGCTCCGACTGACAAGTTGTCAAAATCTTCCCGGCTGCGATTGGGAAAGATCGCTGCAAAATCTTCGTCCGAGTACTTTTTTGGGTCGTTTTGCAGATCCACGCCAAAGTACGGTTTGCGGGCTCCTTCGCGAAATGCCTGGAGCAGATCGGCATGCTGGGCAAACGCCTGGCGAGCTTCTTGCCAGCCCTCGTCACCGTGACGGATCAACCGCTGGCTGGTCGGTGCTGTTTCGTCCACGGGGTCTGCCTCGTGGAACCACATCTCCGGGATGTCAAACTTGCCACCCTCGCTGAATTTGTACTTGGTCCACATCGGCCGGTAGATGGGCCACGCCTTTTCCGAATCGGCAATCTCGGCGATCGGTTGGTTCATTTTCGCGACATAATCGATCGAGGGTGTCGGTTTACCCAGATGAAACCAGATACTGACGACGACGTAAGCGGCAGCCAGGGCGGCGATGCCGTAACCGGAAAACTGAAGTGACTTCTTCCACATCGGTCGATTCCTTCGTTTGGAGGACTGAATCAGAGGAGCGGCGACAGCCGGATCACCAAAATCTTCAACCAGCTCGGAGGAAGATTGACCGCGGTCCATTCCATCACTGAAATGGGTCAGCAGTTCCTCGGCGACCGCCGCCTTTTCGCTTCGCGAAAGGCGGCATGCTGTCAACACACTCTGCACGACGGAAGTGATGTCGCCAGGGAGCCGGGATTCGGCCAGTTGTTGTTTCCAGCCAACTTTGCCCCAGACGGGCGTCTGGAGCACGGTTACCAATTTGGACTTTTGGGGTACTTGCTTGGCGGCTTGAGTCATGGCAACCATTTTATCAGGAGAGACAGGGCAGCAGAGACAATTGGCGTGTGACGCCAAGGGAGGAGAGTCCTTCCACCAGTGACACCCACTGTTTTCGGTCGGACGCCAACTTGCGGTTTCCCTTGACCGTCAGCCGGTAATACCGCCGATTCCGGCCGTTGTCCGCCTGTTGTTCGCGGGAACGAACCAACCCTTTTGCCTCCAGATTATACAGCATCGGGTAAAGCGTCGACTGTCCCAGCTCGAAGATACCGGATGATTCATCAGCCAACCGCTCAACGATCTCGTAACCGTACATTTCACCAC
>JABACA010000043.1:0-26597 GCA_014237975.1 Mariniblastus sp.
TCATCCAACCTGGGCTGCTGACACAGACGTGCAAAAATCTGTGCTGCATCCGGATGCCCGCTCATTATCTCCAGTTGCAACTCACTGACACCGCGGGCGGGCCGGCTGGCGACTGCCGTCAATACGTCAAACTGGTCGTCACTCACCTCGACCGGATGCCATGATTCCCAGAATCTCCACCGATCCGCCACCACCATGACTTGTCGACTTTCGTCAAAGACCCGAATCGCGGGGCCCCGGCAGGTTCCACTCAGTATGAATGGCATAGCGCCAAGCAATGTCGCCAACACCCAGCTCAGCCCAACCACGGCCATCGCTTCTTTGCGGAATAATCGACCCGAACTCCCGCGGCCAATCCACAGGAACAGGAGACCCACCGAAACCGCGATCAGCGTGCTGTACAACAGTCCACGGAACCCTTCCGCCTCAAAACGATCGTGGTCGATCAACAGGTCCGTATGTTGCCCAAATCGCGGATTGGCCCAAAACAGACTGAACAGCATGAATACGCCGATCAAGAGCGATAGGATGCCCAGCAACTTGAAAAGCAGTTTTACGTTCATTGACGATTATCTGAACCGTGGGAACCTGGTCAGCCAATTGGCCAGTCAGGCCTAGTTTACCGACGTTTCGGTAACGTTGCACCGTGAACCTACTGGAAATACTGACAGAGCTGATAAAAAATGGACACTCAACGAACATTTGGCCGCCCTGTTTCCGGCAGAAACCAATGGCTCACAACACGCTTACCCCGACTTTTTTTGAACACGATGTGCGGGAGGTGGCACGATCCTTGATTGGAAAAACTTTGGTTTCACGACATAATCGTCAGCGCGTATCGGGCATGATTGTTGAAACCGAAGCCTATTTACCAAAAGGTGATTCCGCCAGCCACGCCTATCGTGGGCCCAATCGCAAGAACGCTTCGATGTTTGGACCTGCCGGTCGCGCTTACGTCTATTCAATCCACGCGCGACATTGCTTCAACGTGGTTACCGAGGATCCGGGCGTGCCGTGTGCCGTCTTGGTGCGGGCTGTGGAGCCATTGGATGGTATTACCTGGATGCAACAACGTCGACAAACAGAAAAAAGGGAACGGCTATCGACGGGACCGGGTCGTTTGTGCGAGGCGTTTGCCATCGATCGGCAACTGGACGGGGTAAAGCTGACCAGTCGGCGCCGCGTTTGGATCGAACACAACCCGGCCATCACCATCTGCAACGAGATGATCCGCTCAACCCAGCGAATCGGTGTGACGTCGGCCGGCCGGTTGAAATTGCGATTTGTGCTACAGGGAAACGGCTTCGTCAGTGGTCCGCGTTCTCTGGGCTAGGAGTTCCGGTCAGCAGTATACAGAGTCTCCCACCCAACAGCGTTGCCACGGGAGTGCTTGCCATCAAACCAATCAGCATCCATTGGAGTCCTGCCGGGGCGCCAATGGCCAACTGCAAAAATCCGATAAAAATAATAATTGCCAGAAAAATAGAATGGGCCATCTTGGCGAATGGCGCTAAACGGGCCACGGCAAACCCAATTCCAAGACAGGCCAACGCATCCAACACCAGCAGAGGCCAATACAATTTTTGAGGCAGTATTTCGGCTGGGTTATTGTTCAGCTGTTGCTCGAAAATGGCAGGTTCATTGCCAATGGCTTCCAACGTCTCAGGCGAAAAGGCCGTCGCCAAACTAAATGCCAAGATGAAAAGTACCGTAACGCTTAATACGTAGCCGCCGGACACCAGCAAAAAACTGATGAACAGGGTGCGGGGTGGCAAACGGTATTCTTCCTGGTCCATCTGGATTCCCGTGATTGACGTTTGGGCAGTTCATATTCCCGATGCGCGGTTGGGCACCAGTCGATCAGAGCATTGGCCAGCCAATAGCACCACGTTAACGGGAATTCGAGCCGGATTCAGGATTCTCAGCGACGCTGGTCATCTCTTGTTTGGTAAAGACCAGTTTGGCAGTCACGCCAACAAAATCTGCGCCCAGGGGCACCGCAACTTCACATTGGCTGCGGTCGGCACTGAAGCGAATCAGCCGTTCACCGTTGGAAGTTGAGCCATCGGCCATTTGCTCGTTCACCTTGATCTTCAAACCGCTGTCGGTCGCCGACAGGACCTGGTAAGTCCCAAGTGAAACATCCCGTATCGGCGCGGCACCGTTAATCGACATCTCTACCTCGTTCTCAAATACACCATCCTCCGTGTAATGCATCGCCATGACCGTTGTCATGAAATTGGCAACAATGCTCTTTACTTCCGCCTGTTTTTCCGGCGGTAGCGTTGCCATCCGAGCGGCTAACTCGGCTTGGTCGATCCTGGCATCTCCCAGCCAAATACCGACCAGATGATTTTTCAGGGCGGACGTTGCCGAGTTCATTTGTTGAGCTGTTTGGTCCGCTTCCCGAGCATCGGCTCCGGGTTTGGGCGGGTTGGGATCAGCGCCACAGCCAAGACTCAACAGGCTGATGGTCGACAACACGGCTCCCAAAACAAGCGTATGAAAAACTTGTATTTTCGGTAACACAGCAAACTCCCTTTTACCCTGCAATCCAAATCTAGGATGGAAAGCCGCATCATCGCATAAAACGCAATGCATCAAAACAGCAACTTGCCATCACGTTGCCTGGGACATTTCTCACTCAACGCGGCAAAACTCTAGCTTTGTCAACGTCCCAGCCATGTTGGGTGGAACCATTTTAAGATTTCCATTGGCCAACCACTCAACTGGATGCTCGGTTGTCTGACCGCTCAAAACACATCGGATTTGACTGGTCTGGGCTGCCCGATTGTATTCCAACAGTTCCCAGGACCCCGTTTTCTCCCGGTCAATGGCACCCATCTGGGTAACCGTTTGGAGCTTTCCGCTGGCATGAAAAACCAGCAACATTTGGCCGGCATCGTTATCGACATTATTTTTATCGGCCGATTCGGATTGGTCGTTGGCAAGGCGATTGAAAATCTTGCCAGCTTTTTCAATTTGCCATTGGCCAATCAGCATGTCTCTTTCAGGTGACGAGCACCCCGCTAGCAACAAGCAGGCGAGTGGCAACAGGCAGGCAAATTTATAACGGTAGATCATTGGAAAACTTCTGGGTATCGATTCATCATCTGAAATTCTAAACACTTGCATGCTGTCATCCTGATAAACTTTGATAATTGGACCGTTTTTTCTGGTTGCGGAAAATCTGCCGACCGATAAATCAGAGGTGACACGGGTCGTAACTGACCCGGTTTCGTGTAATGGAACGGGTCCGAATAGGGTCTACTTTTGGCAATCAAGCCACTGCCTGGCTGGGGGCGAACAATGTATCTGCGATTTTCATCATTATTGATTACGGTGATTGCGGCTGTAATGGCCAGCGGTTGTTGCATGACTCCCAATGCGGGTCGCTTCGACCACTATCCCGTTGGTTGCGAAACTAACTGCGGTGAATGTAACGATTGCGGTGGTGGTTATGGCTCCGGAAATTACGTTCCCCAGGGGCCATTTGAAGCAGTCGGTATGTGGCGAAGAAGCCTTTTTCACGGTGATGGCTGTGGCCAGATCTATCGAGGTGAATGGATGAGCACGCCTCCCGCCGCTTGTGATCCGTGTGGTGATCCGTGTGGTGGATCTTATGGCGGAACTCGGGTTAATAGTTACGGTCATCACTTGTATCCCGGCATGCTATTGGGCCGCCTGTATGGCAAACGACTTTGTGGTGAATGTGGATTAAGTCATTTTGGTCACGGATGCGCGGAACCAGGCGGGTGTAACGAGGCCGATTGTGGCTGTCAAGAAGAATTCATCTCCGAGGGAGAATACATTGAACAGACCAGTTCAGCCCGGATGGCCACCAGCATGACGCCCAAGCGCGCCACGGCGCCACCGACCACCCGTCGTTCCAGAACCACATCGGTTCCAAGCCGTTCACGAATTACCCGTGAGGCTGGCAGTCGACGCGTAACGACCCAGCAAAATTAGGAATCCAGCCAACGCGACGGCTATCGGCCGTCATCACAATACAGCCATAAAGAATGCCGAGGGATATAAGACGCTTTTCCTCGGCATTTCTTTTGCGCTTCGCCGACCTAAACAGCCAGCTTGGCAACCATGTTCCATTTCGGTTGGTGCCACTTCAGCAGCAGGCTCTGGCGAGCCAGTCGGTAATCGGATACGGTTTCCAGATCATGATAGAAAACGTTCAGATCCTGATGTTCTCGCAACCAACGCTGACGCGCTTCGTCTGATTCGAAATGGGATCTTAACCGGGTGGCCAGGCCGTGGGTTTCAGCCGCAAACAGGAACTCTCCTCCAGCCAACGCGATCCCGTAAACTCCCGCCGAACTCGGGACCTTGGATAAATCGAGCTCGCTCAACAGGATCCCTTTGGTGAATTTTCCGATCTTCAATTGACTTCGGTGATTCTCGGCTCGTTGCCGCGCGTTGCGGCCCTCTTTCCGTAGTTTGATCGCTCCCCAGCGGTAATCCACCGGCCGAAAACCGGGGGCAAACTGGCCAGCAATGTCATCAAATTGGGCAGCGATTCTTGGATCACACAAGATATCATCGAGACTCATATCTCCGTAATCGTCACTGATTCGCCGCCAAGCTATCTCGCTGGCAAAGACAAACTGTTCCAGGTCATCCCAGCTGATCTGGGTCCGCATGGTCGTCTCAATACCAACTTGTTTCAATCGACCCGACTTTCGCAGGCGGAACAAAAAACGATTCCGTTCGGCCGCCGTACCCGCTACCTGGTTCCGATCACAGGCCAACTGGAAGTCTTCGTTAAAGATTGGGTCCGCGACAACCCTGTCAACAGAATACCCTCGGTGTACGTGACTGAACGACTGGATCAAGCCCTCTGCCTCGGCACTCAAACTGGTTTTTGAACCGGTCGCACCGGAAAACAGCTGTTTTTGATAATCCTGGTTTCTTGTTTTGCCGCGGCCCTCTGTTTTCGCTTTGCCGGATCGACGTGTTGCACCCGTTTGTGGCGCGCTGGCCTGGGGCTCCGGCGATCCGACGAGATCATCCGCGACGCGGATTGCGTCCAGTCTCTGACGTCCCAAAACGCAATAATCTTTGCTCAGCTCCAAGCCGATGAACTGTCGATCCAGTTTCTTGGCAACGGCCAGCGTGGTAGCACTGCCGCTGAATGGGTCCAGAACCACCTCGCCGGGATTGGAACATGCCTTGATAATTCGGCCCAGCAACTGTTCGGGCATTTGGCAGCCATGAAAACCGGCCCGCTCTTTAAATGTCCCGGCGACCCGCGGAAAATACCAAGTATCTTCATCCGGGCTGAATCCATCCGTACAGTCTTGGGGTCTTAGAATCCAGGTATCATCTGGCAGCCGCCCGCCCTTGGCAGCCCTGGTGTCGTTGTAGACCAGTTGTCTTGCCGAAGGAACCTTGACCTCATCCGCATTAAAGGTGAACTGCTTGGCATCTTTGACAAAATGGAACAGGTGGGCATGGGACCGGGTGAATTTGTGAGTGCAGTGAACGCCAAACGTATAATACCAGATCACCCAACTGCGACACTCAAACCCAATCCGCGAGGCTTCGATCTTCAATTCAGCGGCGTATTCATCACCCATTGCCAACCAAAAAGCACCGTCCGGTTTAAGAACCCGGTGAACCTGTTTCATCCATCGTGTCGACCATTCAAGGTAATTTTCCGACGGAAGCTGGTCTTGGTATTCATCGTATTGGTAACCAATATTAAAGGGCGGATCGGCAAAGGCCAGGTCGACGCTGCCGTCCAACATGCAACCCATCAATGTGATGCAGTCGCCATGGTTGATTTTGTTGATTAGTTTCTTTCGTTTGGCTGCCACAGCTATCCTGACCCATCTATTGCATTGCGAATTGACTTGACCCTACCACCCGCTTGGCTGTCGACCAAACGGATTGTCCTACCCGGGTGGCCATTTCATTTGACGACCACCCAGCACGTGCAAATGAAGATGATCCACACTTTGGCCGCCGTCGTTCCCGCAATTGGCCACAACGCGATATCCCCGGTCTGCCAACTCCAATTGCCTGGCCACATTGCGCGCGGCCAGCAACAATTTCCCGGCCATTTCCTGATCACCATCTTCCAGGCTTGCGACATTCTCAATCCTGCGTTTTGGAATGACCAGTACATGAACGGGTGCCTGGGGCTGAATATCATGAAACGCCAGACAATGTTCGTCTTCATAAACAATATCTGCCGGAATTTCCCGCGCAATGATCTTCTCGAAAATAGTTTTTGAATCACTCATTCATCGTTCCTGGAACCCGATACCAAATCCACGTCCACCTGATCCGCCGGGATCAATTCATCCGCAATCAACGACACGATTCCGTCGCGGATAGGAATGAACAGGCTGTGATCCTGATTAATCAAGACTGCCTCCAGCTCCCATTCAACCTTTTGGCCAATCCTGTTGAACACCTCGCCCGCCTGGATTTTTCCATTGATCTCGAGCCTGACTGTATCTGGCAAAGACTGCAAACGACCATGCGTTACCGGGCATCGGACAAGCTTCAAAAAATCCGGATGGGTAGGCTCAAACATCATGCATCGTTCCCCCATTGGATTTTGTCTGGTTTTATTAGCTGAATTCAGCAAATGATAGCACTTTGACGTCCGTATTACCAACCGCTGGCCATTTTTGACGGCAGCCGATGTGGCCAGATTCGTCTTGCTCGAAAATTCATGGTGGATTATCACCAAGAGATATTGGCTCGGTATTCGATACGAATCCGTCTTTTTTCCCAGCTCAGTTTGAGGATCCTGTCGTGTCAAGGAAGATTCATCGCTCCTGCCGTTTCCTGTCGTTCATCGCCTGTTGCCTGTTGTCTCTGACCGCAGTGTTGGAACTACAGGTTCATGGCCAGCAAGCTAGTGACGAACGAGCTACTGGTTTCAATCGGGCAGCCGAGACACTGGTCGCGCCCGGTTATCAACCCCAAACTCCAGCCCGCATCAACATGGCCTTGATGGATGACACCAAACCCCGACTACATCGGTTGGCCCCTGCCAAATGCCAAGATGCCAATTGTAATGAACCCGCCTGCCCTGGATGTCAACAACCGCTGACATTCCAACAGAACGACAACATGCAATCGGCTCAGAACTGGCAGTCAACCGTTATCAACGTGCCGTTTGATGACATGGCCGAAGCGATCGCAATGCAACTGTCGAACCCGAAATTATCACCCAGCCAGCGAGCCAATATTCTCAGGTCTGCTTTTAACACGGTGGCTCAGCATGCCCGGCTAGATGCCCGCTTGGAGCTGGATAGAACCCAGCAGCAATACGAAGAAAAACTGGCGCGGATGCAGGCAGAATGGACCGCGTATTCATATCGCACATCGGACATGGGAAACATTCGTAAATGGATGGAGACGTTGTACTCAAATCAAGCTCTCCAAATGGCACAACTTCAACAAATGGCGCTTGATAATGCGGCGCTGAAAAAATCTCTGCAAACGGTGCAACAACAAATGGGGATGGGTACAGCCTCGCGAAAAAACCAACCCGAACCAATGACCGGGATGCCCAATGCCCAGCCAATGCTATCCCAGCCACCAACCATGACGAATGAAAAAACATTCACCTCTTTCCCTTATTCCGGTGATGGCAACGCGGTAATGGTCTGGAATCCGGCACAGGGATATCGATTAAAACCGTTCCATCGGCAAGATCCTGTCCGGGTGCCCAGACAAAACGAGGTTATCCAGGCCGATTACCAAATGCAGATGGATCGTGAAATCGAGGCACTGCACCAGCAAATGGAAAGGTTGACCTTGCAAATCGAGGGCTTTCAGGCGCGGCGCAAACAGTTGCCACCGACCCCCGATCCCCTGCAGCCTGTTTACGCGCCCGAACAAGAACTGAAACCATTGGGATCGGATCGGGAAAAACGGCTGCGCGGCCTTCCCCGCTAATTTCCAAATCAACAGTAACCATCCTGCAAAACCCGTTTCGAATCCGGTACGGGTTTTTCATTCGGCTTCCAGTTGAATGCCCAGCCCATCCGCGATCCGGTTGGCAAATGCAAAATAGGCCGTCACGGCACACAGATCGTGAATGGCCAAATCATCCAAACCGACCTGGCGTAACCGGGTGATATCCGTCGGGTCGATCTGTTGCGGGGCTTGCGTCAATTTAACCGCATAATTGACCATCGCGCGGTCCACGGGATCCAGTTCGACCGTTTGCCAGTCTTCCGCCAACCCGGCTATCCGATTCTCTGCTTCCTGCTGTGACAAACCCTGACTTACCCACTCTCGTCGCAGACCGCGCGAATGATGAACCAATCAGTAATGGCACCCGTTCAAAGACGACACAACGACGGCGATCATCTCTCGTTGCCTTCGAGTCAACGGACTGGAACGATGCATTAACTCCCGATACAGTTCCAAATGTTGTCGCATCAGCCTGGGGTGCACCGAATGCACCTGCAGGATATGGTCGTTATCATCGATGTGATCTTCCGCAGGAAGTTCTTCAGGAGAACGATAGTCAATGAACGCCATGGTGGCCCTAATTGCTGGGTGCTGCTTGACTTGTTATGGCTCACTGACCGATGACGGCGAGGTGGTCCCTAGTGACCGTTTGCTACTTGATGCCAATCAACCGGCTTGCTGAATTGGCTCGCCTCGTAATCAATCTGCGCTAATAAGGGAACTTGTATGCGTGATTCAATCTCATGGGGGTTGGTTGGAATGCTGCGATCACCTTCGAAAACCTGCGAGTTGTTCAACACCACACCCCCGACCGGGATGCCGTCACGAAAGCAGGAAGCTGTGATTAGCGTTTGCAGTGTTTGGTTGATGACGCCCAATACATTGGGCGCTACGACAACCACCGGGTAACCAAAATCATAAGCCAAATCAGCTACGTATTCCTCGTCGCTGATCGGTGACATCAAACCGCCGGACCCTTCAACGACGATAATATCGCAGTGGCCTTCCCAGCAGGAAATTCCGTTCCGCAACAAATCGACGTCCATTTGACGACCCTCGGCTCTGGCCGACAGGTGGGGTGCCAAGGGGGCTCGAAATCGCTGGGGACAAACATCATTCAGCTTCAACGGCCGTCCGGCTGCCTCCCACAGGGCAATCGCATCCTCGGAAACCAGCTCTTGACCATCATGCACACAATCACTGGAGGACGGTTTATAGACACCCACCCGATAGCCGGCATCGACCAAAGATTTTACGATAAGGGCCCCGACGTAGGTTTTTCCCACTTCGGTATCGGTTCCGGTAACAAACAAGCCGGTAGGAGGTTTTTTCAACATGCTGTTAAGGTAGCATTTTGAAGGGCCTGTTCCAATCACATGGAATCCGTCCAAAAAATCCAATGAACACGAAAATCGTCCAGGTCGCAGCACTGCAATCTAGCTGCTCCGACAGCCAGTTCGCCAATCTAGACCAATCGGTACACCAGATTCGCATGGCCGCGGACCAGGGCGCCGAACTGATTTGTCTGCAGGAGCTGTTCCAAAACCGCTATTTTTGCCAGACCGAAGACCATCGCCAGTTTGAATTGGCAGAATCGATCCCCGGTCGGACCAGTCAAACAATGGCTGACCTGGCCAATGAACTCAATGTTGTCATTGTTGCCAGTTTGTTTGAGCGGAGAGCGGCCGGCCTGTTTCACAATACGGCCGTCGTCTTTGAAAAGGACGGATCGATAGCCGGCAAATACCGGAAAATGCATATCCCCGAGGATCCGGGATTTTATGAAAAATTTTACTTTACGCCGGGTGATCAAGGCTTCATTGCCATCGAGACATCGATCGGAAAAATTGGCGTTTGCATTTGTTGGGACCAATGGTTTCCCGAAGCAGCCCGCCTGACCGCTTTAGCGGGCGCACAGATTCTGGTTTACCCCACTGCCATCGGCTGGTTATCCGAAGACAAGCTGGACTACGGTGCCAGCCAACTCAATGCCTGGCAAACGGTGATGCGTTCGCATGCCATCACCAACGGCGTGTTCATCGTTGCAGCGAATCGGGTAGGGACCGAATCCAACATAGAATTTTGGGGCAATTCGTTCATCGTTGATCCGTACGGCAACGTCATGGCGCAAGGCTCCACGGATCAAAACCAGGTGGTTGCCTCTGAATGCAACCTGGACTCAATAGAAACGGCTCGAACCCATTGGCCTTTTTTGCGAGACCGTCGCATTGACGCTTACTCCGGTCTCAACCGGCGGATGATCGATGAGTGACGATTGGGGCATAGTCGATTTGCGATCTGCAGGATTTCGAATGCCACCCGAATGGCATCCTCATGCTGCAACCTGGCTGGCCTGGCCTCACAACCGCGAAACATGGCCAGACAATTTGCCACAGGCGCAAGACGAATTCTGGCAGTTGGTCGTGGCCATTTCCCGGGATGAACCGGTCTGTATCATGGGGGATCCAACCCAGGCTGAAACAAAATTGGATTTGCACAGCAGGATTTCCAAACACGCTGATGACAACATCCGCTGGTTTGATATCCCCACCAATGATGCCTGGGTGCGTGACTATGGGCCAACCTTCTGTATTAACTCTTCATCAAAACGGCTGGCCGCCGTGGACTGGAAATACAATGCGTGGGGAGGAAAATACCCTCCCTTTGACGCTGATCAAAAAGTGGTGACCCGCCTGCTGGACCATTTACAGGACCATCCGAACTGCCGGCATATTCGGTCCGACCTGTGTATCGAAGGGGGTGCCATTGAAATGGACCAGGCTGGTTTGTTGCTATGCACCTCCAGTTGTGCCTTGAACCCCAACCGCAACCCTGGCCTGAACCGACAGGCCGTCACCGAGCGTTTGCAACGAGCACTGGGAGCGTCAACCGTTATCTGGATCCGTGGTGACGCAATCATCGGTGACGATACCGATGGCCACATCGACCAGCTGGCCCGATTCACACCGTCGGGATCCATCTTGTACGCCTGGGCCGATTCTGAGGATGCTCAACACCCGGGCCTCACCAGCAACCTCGATGTACTAAGACAGGCAATCCAGTCAGGCAGCATTCAAAAAGAACTCGTGCCGATTCCAATGCCCGATCCAGTCACGTTCCAGGGAACAAGACTACCCGCCAGTTACTGCAATTTCTACATCACCAATCGATCCGTGTTCGTGCCTCAATTTGACGTTCCCCAGGATGCGGCCGCAGTGGAAATCATCAGCCAGCATTTTCCAGATCATCAAACGGTCGGTTTGCCATCTCGCAATCTACTGGTAGGACTTGGTTCATTCCACTGTTTGACACAACAACAACCCTCACCGTAGGGACCGTGTCACCGACAAGCGACTCGTCCTTGTTCTCGTTAATGGCAAAAGTGGAATCAGCGCTCCGGTGTCCAAATCCCGGGGACCTCGACAACCTGGCAAGTGCGCCTGGCCTTGATGCGAACATAAGGCGCCACGAAATTGGAACGGTGTCCAAAACTACCGGGCTCAGCGGCCCCATCCGCATGCAGTGGTTCCGTCAGATCCTCGATAACGAAACCAGCGCGACACATACTACCAATCAATTCCTGCCAGCGGTGGATGTACTCGTAAGTGCCCGCCTCGCGAACCAACGAAGCGGTGCGAGCCGGGGTTAATGGTTCGGACCGGTAGTATTGAGTACCGAGTCGATACACCGCAGCAGCGTCGTTCTCAACCTGCAGGCTGGTCGGCTGTTTGTGCTGGCTGATGTAGATTCCGTCCGGCTCCATCACCCTGGCAACCTGGCAATAGACATTCTCAATATTTGGAATGTAACAGGTGCTGACCGGCTGGATGACAATATCAAAACTGGCCGGTTCAAAGCAGGAAAGATCGTCCATCGATTGCTCTACCACGCGAATTTCCAAATTTCGCTGACGGGCCACATCGCGGTCCAATTTCAGCATCTCGCCGCTAATATCAACCACCGTTACAATGCCTCCAGCCGCCGCGTATATGGGCCCCTGTCGGCCTCCGCCGGCGGCAAGGCATAAAACGCGTTTGCCCTGGATGTTACCGCCCAGCCAACCGGGGCCGTCGACCGATTTCAACGGATCCACAAAGTCTTCGTCGCGGGCAGGACGGGAGAAACGGTTGCGCTGGCGGGCCATTTGATTCCAGGCTGACCGGTTATGGCCAACGGGGTCTGACGGTTGCATTATTAACTCAATGGATTGGTAGAAATTGTCGAAACAGCCGTTTATCGAAAAACACCGACGTGTCACCCGAATCCGATGGGCCGATGTGGATGCCAGTGGCTTTGCTCATTTTGGTACGTATGCACGGTTAATGGAAGAAACCGAGTACTCGTTTTTGCGACATTGTGGGTTGAGCGTTGTGTTGAAAGACGAAAAAGGGACAATTGGGTTCCCCCGATTATCCGTGGTGTTATCCATTGAACGGCCCGTCGGTTTTGATGATACGGTAGAAACCCGCCTGAGCCTGGTGGAAATCGATGGCAAACAGATCATCTACGATTTCGAAATTGTCGATAACGCCGGTGATCGGGTCGCCGACGGACGTTTCCGTGTTGCCTGTTGCCGTTTCCCCGCTCAAGATGCTCCCTATGCCATACTGACTCCTGAATTTGTTATTCAAGCTTTGACTGGCGGTGGCAATCATCGACCATTGACTGATATTATCGACGAGCCAACCAACCACTAGAGGATTCCATGTCCGATTCCCCCTTTGATGCCATCATGGTCGTCTCATTTGGCGGTCCAGAAGGTCCTGATGATGTGATGCCGTTTCTGGAAAATGTACTGCGTGGAAAAAATGTGCCCCAGTCCCGCATGTTGGAAGTCGCCGAGCATTACAACCACTTCGGCGGGGTCAGTCCTATCAATCAGCAGAATCGCGACTTGATTGCCGCCTTGGAGCAGGAGCTGGCAGATCACCAGATCGAGCTGCCCGTTTATTGGGGTAATCGAAATTGGCACCCATCCATTCCGGATGCACTGCAACAGATGCAGCGCGACGGGATCGGTAATGCGTTGGCGTTTTTCACCTCGGCCTATAGCTGCTATTCCGGTTGCCGCCAGTACCGAGAAAACATCATGGCGGCCCAGGCCAGCCTGGAGGACGCCCCGCAAGTTCACAAATTGAGGATGTTTTTTAACCATCCATCCTATATCGCCGCTTCGGCCGATCGGGTGGGTGAAGCCCTTTTACAAATACCTGAACAACGCCGATCCGCAACCCGCTTTGTGTTCACCGCCCACAGCATTCCGATGACGATGGCCGAAGGTTGCAGCTACACAACCCAACTGGAAGAAGCAAGTCGACTGGTCATGGAGCAGATCGGTGACCAATCCTGGCAGCTCGTCTATCAAAGTCGCAGCGGTCCCGCCTCCCAGCCATGGCTTGAGCCCGATGTTTGCGATTACCTGGAAACCATTCAACAGGAACAAGAAATAGAAGACGTCGTGATCATGCCGATCGGTTTTGTTTCCGATCACATGGAAGTCCTGTTTGACCTCGATACAGAAGCCAAAGAAGTGTGTGACCGCAACGGCATCAATATGGTCCGAGCAAAAACCGTAGGAATTCATCCGGAGTTCATTCGCATGATCCGCCAACTGATACTGGAAAGAACCGAAGGGAAACTACGGGAAGCAATCGGTGCAATGCCACCCAACCACGACGTTTGCCCGGTCGACTGTTGTTTACCCGGCAAGCGACCCAGTGGATCCCGTCCCTCAGCAGCGAGCCCGGCAAACTAACCGGTCCGCTAACTCGCCAGCCCCGTTGAATTTCGGGTAAAACAGACTACTGATAAAACGCAAACGTGGCTTGCTGCCGACGGCTTTTATCAAGCGGCTGTAGAGGTAGTGAATCCGCTTCCAAATAGCGGCGGGCAGCGGCTTGGCATTCATAGAATGCAATCAGGCGAGGCAAAATGCTCGAAACACTTTGCAGCCCACAGCGGGGTTTCGCGCTAGTCAGTTCGGGAGTGTGAATGCGTTGAATCATGTCTGGTCCTAAATGTTGATTTCGTTTTCAATCGTTTGACTTGGTTATGATTGGCCCTGCCCGAGACACATCTGGTCCCCGCCCTCAAGATTCCAAAAAAAATGTTTTCTTGTCCTGCAATCGCAGTCCAAAATAAAATCCAGTAGACTGAGGACCATTGAAAAACAAAGAAAACCAGTCCGATTTCCAGCCATGACCAAACGTGTCACGCGCGCATCTAAAGTGCTTTGATAGCCATGGTCCAGAAGAAAACCGCTTGCAACCGGGATTGTCCGGATGGCTGTGGGCTGATTGCAACGGTCGACGATGGCCGCATTGTTCGCTTGGCCGGCGATCCCGATCACCCGGTGACACAGGGGTTTCTCTGCCACCGCACCAGCCAGTTTCTGAAACGTCAGTACTCTCCCCAACGAATCACCCAGCCGATGATTCGCCAAAACAAGAACCAGGCGGGCGACCGTTGGGAAACTGTTTCATTGGACTCGGCACTGGACCTGGTCGCCGATCGAATGAACTATTTCCGCGACCAACTGGGGCCGGCCTCCATCCTGAATTACCGCTGTGGCGGTTCGATGGGGATGATGAAATACGTCACCGATTTTTTCTTCCAGGAATTTGGACCTGTCACGATTAAATCCGGGGACATTTGCGCCGGTGCGGGTGACTGGGCCCAGGCGATCGATTTTGGCACACAGGACAGTAATGATTTTTTTGACCTGCTGAATTCCAAGACCGTTTTCCTGTGGGGGAAAAATGTCTACGTCAGTCACGTCCACCTGTTGCCAATTTTGAAGCAGGCAAAATCTCGCGGGATTCAGCTGGTCCTGATTGACCCCGTTCATCACCGGACCGCCGCGCTGGCGGACGAGTTTTTTCAAATCCAACCCGGCGCCGATGGCCCACTCGCTTTGGGAATGGCCCGCTGGATGCTGGATCGGGAGCGGCTAGACCCCGCCGCAGCCAACTATTGTGATCAGTGGGATGGTTATTGTGATTTATTAAAGAGCCGAACCGTGAATCAATGGGCAGCCTTGGCCGATATGGCACCAAAAACCCTGGAACACCTGGCCGAACTTTATAGCGATGGTCCGACCACCATCCTGGCAGGATGGGGCATGCAACGACGGCGCAACGGGGCCGCTTCGATACGCGCCATTGATGCCCTCGGTGCGGCCAGTGGCAACATCGGTATTCCCGGTGGTGGTGTGTCGTTTTATTTTCCCCGCAAGGGTGCCTACCAGCTCGATTTCCTGGATCCCGGCTCGGCGCCTCGCGCCATCCCGGAACCGCTGCTGGGCAGCGGCATCGAAGCGGCCTGCGACCCTCCCATCGAGATGGTCTTTGTAACGGCCGCCAACCCGGTTACCAATATTCCTGATTCCAGGACGGTCCAGCGCGCCTTGAATGACCGATTCACGGTTGTGGTGGACATGTTCATGACCGACACAGCCAAGTGCGCAGACGTCTTTCTGCCGGCAGCCAGCATGCTCGAAGACGATGATTTACTGGGCGCTTACGGACACCACTACCTGAACACGATGCAACCGGTGATCGACCCACCGGGTGACGCCCAAACCGATTACGAAATCCTCCGCCAGTTGGCACCCAGGGTGGGCCTCGGCCAGCCCTTCACCGATGACGTTTCCCAGTGGAAGCGCAAACTTACCCGGCGGTTAGCAGCCTCAGGTATCTCGTTGGAAGAACTGGAAGCGGGACAAACCCGTAATCCATTTGCCGCCCAGGTAGCTTTTGCCGGCCGCCATTTCCCGACGACAACCGGCCGCGCCAACCTGTTAACCGATTACCAACATCCACCCACATGCGTCACTCGTGAATTCCCCTTGCGGTTGATGGCCTTATCTACCGCCCAGGCCCAGGCATCCCAGTGGCCCAGTGAAAAACAGCAAGGTCCAGCCGTACTCACGGTTCATCCTTCGGTTGCCGGGAATTACCAGGAAGGGGATGTGGTTGAGATCGAATCGGAATTGGGACGACTGGAGGTCGGTTTGAAGTTTGACTCGTCGCAACGTGCGGATGTGGCCCTGATGGACAAAGGCGGCTGGGTGTCCCAGGGCCGCTGCGCGAACCTGATCACACCCGCTGAACTAACCGACCACGGCCAGTGCGCCGTCTACTACGAAACCCCGGTCAAGATTCTCTAGTGCGGGGATGTTCGATCGATCCGGGAATTACAGGTTTTCGACTACAAAGTCTTTCCGGTAATCGGTTTTCAGCAGCTGATTCGCAGCGGCAAGATTGGTCACCTTCAAGTTCTCGGCATCCCATTGCAACGTCTTTCCCGGGAATCGATTGGCCACGACCCCCAACAACAGGGCTTCGGTCAGTGGTCCCGCGTAGCTGAAATTGGCCGACGCTTTCCCGTTACCCATGCAGGCATCTACCCATTGATGATAATGGTTCAGGTTTTCAACCTCCGGTCGGGCTTGTTCTTTGAACTTGGCTTCGGGGAACAAGACCGCTTCGCCAATGTGGGGCAAAACCATCACACCCTGCTGACCCACAAACAGCGATCCCTGTCCCGGCAATTTGTACGACTCGGGCAATTGGAACTCGCCCGTCAGCGCCAAATCCTCTGCGCTGGGTGGTGCGTCGGCCCCGTCATACCATTTCCAAATCATCGACTCTGTCGTGTAATCCGTTCCCGGGAATTCATACTCGACCACGTTTCGGGTGGGGTGCCCGATCCCGGTCGGCTCACGACACTCGGTACGCACCGTGTGCGGGGTCGTCAATTTCAGCGCGCCGTAAGGCGTGTCAAAAATATGGACGCCCATGTCACCCAGGGTGCCCGTGCCAAAATCGATCAACCGTCGCCAACTGCCAGGGTGATACACCTTGGGCACAAACGGCCGCATGGCCGCCGTACCCATCCACAGATCCCAATCCAGGTTGGCCGGTGGCCCACTTTGACTTTCAAAGGCTTTCCCGTCGTAACCCCAGTTCTTACCGGACCAGGCATGCACATGACTGACCGGGCCAATCATCCCATCCTGGATCATTTGCTTGGCGCGGCGATAAGCGGCTGCCGAGTGAATTTGAATCCCCATCTGTGTGGCTAGTTCTTTTTGCTGGGCCACCTGATTCAGCCGGCGAGCCTCAAACACTTCATGGGTCAACGGTTTCTGGCAATAGACGGGTTTACCAAGATTCATGGCCGACATGGCAGCCGGCGCGTGGGTATGGTCGGGCGTCGAGACCACCACTGCATCGACGGAGTCGCCCATCTCGGAGAGCATCTGGCGATAATCGGAAAAGGTCCTGGCTTGCTTATGTTTTTGATGGGCGCTGGCCAACCGGTTCGCATCCACATCACACAGCCCGGCCACCTCTACCTGGGGGTGGGATGAGATCGACGCCAAGTCCGCGCCGCCCATTCCGCCCACACCGATATGGGCCGTGCGGAGTTTTTCGACCGACATCCCCACTCGAAAAGATCGACCCAGGGGAGCGGTGGTGATGAAGGCTCCGGCCACTTTTACAAATTGTCTACGTTGCAATTTCCCGCTCATCTTGCCACTCCTAATTCCAAAATCAAAAAAGAAACGTACTGCTGTCGCCCCAGATTGTCGCGTTTCCAGTCTCTATTGAGAATCACGCTGGATCTAAAAGCCAATGAAACCTAAAATTCAGCGTCCAGTTGCCCATCGATCGGTCAAGATCCATGACCCAGCCAACCAACAACCCTGCAGGCCCTCCGTCGCTTACAGCGCCTCCCAGTTCGGAGGCGTCTGAACTGCCGCGTCGGACCCTGCCCGCCTGGCTGCTGTCGTTTCTGTTGCACACCTGCATTCTGGTTTCCCTGGTCTTTATTCTAAGCCGTTTCAGCGGGGGTGCCAGTGAAATCGAAAACAGGGCTGGTGGAATTGTACTGGTCAATGCCGTGGCAACCACGACCGAGTACCTCTCCGAAGGGGACGTGACCGAGCCCTCGCCGGCCGCCACGCAGCAACAGAGCCCTCCTCCAATGCCCTCGGATGATTTACCCCCCGATTTGGCCGGCCTGGAATCGAGCCCGGCCGAGTTGACCGGCGTCGGCCAGGATTTTTCGGAGGCCTTGTCCGGGGCCGACTCGCTGCTGGATGGAATGGGCAGCCAACGGCCGATTGGAGGCGCCGTAACGACCGAAGTGTTTGGCGTCAAAGGAACCGGCTCGCAATTTGTGTACGTCTTTGACCGATCGGCCAGCATGGAAGGTTACGACGGTCGACCGCTGCGGGCCGCCAAGAAAGCACTGATCGAAAGCCTGGATTCATTGCAAGAAAATCACCAGTTCCAGATTATTTTCTATAACCACCAAACCAAAATTTTTCGACCGGACGGAGGGGGCGAAAAACTGGCGTTTGCGACCGAGGTCATGAAACAGAAAGGGGCCGGTTTCGTGCAGTCAATTCGTGGCGAAGAGGGAACGAACCATATGCAAGCGATCAAGAAAGCGCTTTCTTTCGGCCCCGATGTCATTTTTCTTTTAACGGATGCTGAAGGAGGTTTTAATCAACGGGACCTGTTTCGTATCAGCGAGTGGAATCGGTCGGGCACCGTGATCAACGCTATTGAATTTGGTGTCGGTGGCCAATCGGCACTGACAAACTCGCTGAGAATGCTGTCTCGCGAAAATGGGGGTCAATATACTTACAAGAATGTTTTATCATTTCGTGACTGAACCGATCGGCAACAAACGGGGCATAGGTTGGCAAACCGAGTTAGGATTTTAAGTTGAACGATAAACGATTCAATATCTTTCTGCAGGCAATGATCACTCTATCATTGGCCGGTACGGCCTGGTCACAGGATGTTCTGGTTACGCAAGGCGCTAACTCTACTGACAAAAGTAAGCGCCAGGGTGTCATCACCGAGTGGTTGGGCCATCAAATCACGTTGGAACAATCGGGCCGCGCGCGACAGATCGACTCGAATACGGTCGTGGAAATACAAACCAAATGGCCCGACTCCTACCCACAGGCGATGGACTTGATCGAGCAACGCCGATTTGATGAGGCGGTGGAACCCCTGCAAACAGCGATCAATGCCGAAACGCGGCCTTGGGCGCAGCGGGCCATTGGCGGGAAACTGATTGAATGCTACCTGTCGACTGGTAACGAAGCGCTGGCCATTGACGAATTTGTTGCCATCGCGCGCGACGATCCGAATACCCGGTTTTACAACCTGGCGCCGTTACCTTGGGTCAGCACCGTGGCGATGGGCAACATCAGTCGCCACGCCGATGCCTGGATGGAATCGGCTGAACCGGTGGAAAAACTAATGGGCGCTGCATGGTCGTTGTCCGGGCCCCAGCGAAAAACGGCGATCGCCGCGCTGAAAGAATTATCCGGTGGTCAGAATTCATCGGTGGCCGCATTGGCTAAATCCCAACTATGGCGGACCGAGAGTGTCAGTGTCAGGAGTGACACCCTGCGACGCTGGAAATCCGAATTAAATCTTATGCCACGACCCGTTCGAGCTGGCGCCTACCTGATGCTGGCCGATGCCCAGGCCCGCCACAAAATGGAGGATGAAGCGGCCACGAACTTGATGCGAATCGCCGTCCTGTACCCCGAACAACACGGTTTGGCCGCGACCGCCTTGTATCGTTGTGCCAATCTGAGGCAGAATGCAGGCCACACTGACGAAAGTCGAACTTTGTGGGCCGAGATTCTTCGAAACTACAGCAATACCATTTGGGCCAAACAAGCGTCTGCCCATTTGAACGAATCCAACTCCAAAAATTGAATGGTTGTTTGATGAGGCATTTCAGGATGAAATTTTTCAAGATGAATTGGACAGCCGGGCTGCGATGGCCGGTCATCATTTCACTGTTCTTGTTGCTTGCGACCGACGGTTCACGGCTGCTGGCACAGGAAGTTGGTGCGGGCGAATCCGAGGCTCCCGCTGGATTGATGGGCATCATCTTTTCAGGTGGAGTTGTGGGTGCCATCATGATTTTTATCCTGCTGGCCCTGTCGATGACGGCCGCCTACCTGATTTTCGATCACTTGATGACGATTCGTCAAAAAGACCTGATGCCACCTGGCCTGGCAGAACAGGTGCGAGAAGCGCTGATTGCGGGAGACCAAAACGCGGCCCGGCAAGCCTGTAATGCCCGGCCCAGTTTCCTGTCGTTTGTCTTGATGCACGGAATTGCCGAATTGGAATTCGGCTGGAACGCGGTTGAAAAATCGCTGGAAGACGCTTTGGCTGAGCAGTCGGCCCGACTGTTTCGAAAAATTGAATACCTTTCGGTGATCGGCAATATTGCTCCCATGGTTGGCCTGTTGGGCACGGTGATCGGGATGATCATGGCATTTCAGGAAGTTGCATCGACCCAGGGCATGGCCAGCGCGCCGCAACTGGCCCAAGGTATTTACCAGGCATTGATCACGACGGTGGGTGGTTTGATCGTTGCCATTCCGGCCATTGGCGCCTTTGCCATCTTCCGCAACCGGATCGATCAGTTTGTCGCCGAAGCCGCTTTTTCAGCACAAAATGTGTTCGCACCGCTGCGGCGAAAAGCCAAACGAAAGGCAGACTGATGAAGGCTCCGCGGTACAAACCCTCCAGAAAATTCGGCTTTAACATGACGCCCATGATCGATGTCGTGTTTTTGTTGATCATTTTTTTTCTGGTATCCAGTCACTTGGCCCGACAGGAAAACCAGATTGAAATGCAGTTGCCCGTGGCCAAGTCGGCTGATGATGATGTCGAGCAAGACACGCCACGAGTCACGGTGAATGTCAAGGAAGACGGGACAACCTGGGTAGCGGGACGACCCGTATCGCCCGACGGACTGGCTCAGCGGCTGACGGCTGCCCGGCAACAGCAAGGCGACAACCTGGAAGTTCGAATTCGCGGCAGCCGATTGGCGCCCTATGCCTTTTTCGAACCGATCATGCTGGCTTGCACCGAATCCGAAATCTGGAATGTGACGTTCGCCGTTTACCGGGAGGATGTTCGGTGAAGCGACCCAGCCAAATTGTCGATCGAGGCGGCGATATCAGCATGGATGCGGCCATGACGCCCATGATCGACGTCGTCTTTCTGTTGCTGGTGTTTTTTGTTTGGACGGCCAGCTTCCAGATCATTGAACAGATCCTGCCCAGCCAGATGTCGGCCCAAATGGGAGCCGAACCGAGCGAGCTGGACGAACCGCCGCCCGAAGCCGATTTTGATAACGTCATTATTCGAATCAGCTGGGCTGATGGACAACCTGCCTGGCAGCTGAACGATGTCCCGGTCGAATCAATCGAACAATTGAATTCCCAACTATCTGCCATCTCGGCTGTCAAGATTGACGCTCCGGTCATTTTGCATCCGGATCCAGTGGTGCCGCTGGGAGACGTCATCCAGGTCTACGATCTTTCCAAGCTGACCGGTTTCCAAAAAATATCTTTTGCCGTCACCCCGGAAAAGCTGTGATGCGCATGAATCGATCCCTGCTGGCAATGTTGATGGTGTGCTCCACTGTCGGTTACGAACATTTGCCACTGTTGGCTCAGCAAAACGAACACGAGGATGACATCCAAGTCGTCGAGGGCTTGCGGCAACGGCGGATGTTTGACCTGGCGAGCCAGCTCGTTCAAAAGAAGTTGTCTGACTCGGAAATCAACCCGACCCACCAGGTGCAGTTGCAACTGGAGTTGATTCGAACCTTGGTAGCCCAAGCGATTGCCACACCGCTGGCGGAGCGGGCCGCCATCTGGCAACAGGTTGCCCAGACGATCAATGAGTTTCGAGTGGCCAATGAGGATCACCCCAGGCAAATTCTGATTGAAGTACAACAGGCCCTGACTCATCAAACGCGGGGCAATTTACTGGTCCAGGAGATCGCGGCCGAGATGGGTGGTCCGGCCGAGAAAGACCAGGCCTTGCTGGAATTAAGGAATGCCAGTCGCCAGATCAAACAGATTGAATCTGAAATCGATCGCATGTTGCCAGAACAGCGCGGCCGCCGGTTGGGAGACCATGAATTGTCAGGCGAGCAGTTGTTGAATCTACGACGCAACATGGGTTTTCAAGAAGCTCGCACTCTCTTGATCAAAGCCCAGTTGTACGCGCCGGACGACCGGTTGAACCGACTGGACACACTGAACCTGGTCAGTCGTCGACTGGAAGAAGTGTTAAACCAGTCCAACCCCGACCAGCCTCTCTGGTGGCAGGCGCAAATCAACCAGATGAAATGTTACACCTTGCTGGGCAACAATGCTGCCGCGGATTCCGTTTTGCGGGAACTGCCATTGAAACGGCTGCCGGCCAGCCAGGCCGCACCGCTGCTGGAACAAAAGATCGATGCAGTGGTCGCGTCGGGCCAAACGGAAAATGCATCCAGCCTGCTGGGTGAAATCCAACAGGCCAACACGACCTCGCCAACCCTGCAACTGTCGATATTACGTCTTTACATGCATTTGGCCAAAACGGCTGCAGACAAAACGACTGGCAGTAAGTGGCAACAAACGGCCGCTCAATGGACGCAAGCCATCGAAACGGCCAATGGTCCCTACTGGGGACGGCGGGCGGAACTGATCCTGATTGGACCGTCCGGGGCGGGCCAAGCCGGGACGGGCACTGGCAGCCCTGCCGAAATGAATACGGACGTCGCGATTCTGCTTCGACTGGGAGACCAGGCGGTCCGCAAGAACAACCTGCAGGATGCCATTCGGGCGTTTGAAAAAGCCGCCACCGAGGCGCAGAAAAATGGAAATGCGGAGCAGGCACTGGTCGCCAACGTTCGATTGTCCCAGGTGCATGAAAGCAACAAGAATCATCAATCGGCCGCCCACGTGTTGATTACGGCCGCCCTGAAAAACGCCCCTTTGCCGACGGCCCCAGCGGCCCATCTGCGGGGCTGCTGGAACTGGGCCCAGTTCGCGGGACAAGACAAATCCCGGCGGGCCGAGTTCGTCCAGCTGCTGGATCAGAACCTGAAAACGTGGCCAGCCGCCAAAACGGCCGACCAGGCGCGGCTCTGGATGGGCGGTTACTACCAGTCACAATCCGACTGGCCAGAGGCCATTAACGCTTATTTGGAAATCGATCCACAAAGTGTCAGCGCCGTCGAGGCGTACCGCCAAATGGCCAATTGCTATTCCCGGTTTCGCGGTTCACACGAGGGTAACGATCCGCAAACGGGCCGGCTGGCCCAGCAGATCATCGACCGTTTTCCCACGCCCACCGAGCCGCCGCCAATGGCGGTCCTGCTGTTGGCCGAGGTGGGCCTGACCTCCGGCAAACTGCCGCTTGAGCAGGTGACTCAAATGCTGAACCAGTTCATTGAAACCTCGGATGACCAACAACTGCAGGCCAAACAACAGGCGCAAGCCTGGCGGGTTGTGGCGCTTTCGCTCAATCCGGAAACCATGGCCCAAGCCAAGGCCGCTTTGGCAGAGCTGCCCAATCAAGCGGCCCTGTTGCAACTTTGTGGTTCCGCCTTGCAGCGGTCCGAAGCGTTCGCTGCAGCCGGCCAACAAACCAATCTGGCCGATCTGAAATGGGTCTTGGCCAACAAGGGGTTGTCGGCAAGCGGTGACGGCCCAGCCAAAACATATTGGCAACTCGAACAGGCGCGGGCCCTGCAGCAACTGGGCCGGGAGGACGAGGCGATCACACTGCTGGAGCAACTGGCCGCAGACAAACCGAAGTCTCGGGAGATTCAATTGCGACTCGGCCGATCACTGACCAAAACGGCGCCCGGATCAGAGGAAACCTTGCGACAATGGCGCCGCATTGCGGCCCAGGCCAAACCGCAGTCGGACGCCTGGTTTGAAGCGAAACTGCAAGTGGCCACGACACTGGCGGCCAGTGGTCAAACCGAGAAAGCACTCGGCCTGCTCAACTACATGAACGCCATTCCACCCGGCTGGCAGCAATCCGGGCTTAAATCGGAATTCGACCAGCTACGGGCCCAACTAAACAAGTGATGTGCGACGATCCGCTTGCGCGCAACCGAACCATTTTTCAATGCGCAATTTCTGGCGTTAGACAGACCGCATCAAAATCTTTCTGATTAATCCCGTTGCGGGGTTGGGGCGTTCATCGAAACACTTTGACGTTTGCGGAAATGACTCTGTGGATCATCCATTAGTGGCTGCAAAAACAACGATGAACAATAGCCACAAAACCAAAATGGCCATAGACAACCCTCCCAAAACGATTCCGCCAATGGACAGTCCTTTTGACGGTCCGGCCGTTTCTGGCGCAGCGAGATTCTTCAACTTCGCCAGGCTTAACACTCCCGTCACAACAGCTGCCATGCCAAGCACACCACCTAAAAGGCAAATACCACAGAACGGCAAGAACGAAAACAGGAATCCGGCACCGCCACTGGAGATGGAGATGATTGCGAGAGTTTTTACCGGTGCGGCCGGGTTGTTTGGAGCGGGTGACGTGGACAAGGCAATACTCCTTGAAGGTTAGCGGAATCTATAGCCAAGCGGCAAGCGGCAAGCGTATGCTGGACAGGTTGCCATATTGTAACCTGTCCCACAATGGTTCACTGCCCCCACTCCAAAAAAGCCCCGAAAAAGGGGCGGGTCGTTTCTTGAAATTGCAATGGTCACCATCTCGAATCAAACGAGATCGCTAGAAGTTCATTTCCTGTAAATTCAGAGCGATGCCCACGATGCCAAGAATGGTCAACACGACCAGGGCTGCAATCCACCCTACAACGACTCTTTTGCCACATGTATAAGCCAAAAAAAATGGCTGCCGGATTTGCTCCAGCAGCCATGGATCGATCAGCCCTCTTCTTGGGCTGTTTGTTTTTCTAGTCTCGCGACCCGATTATTCCCAGGGACCCCTAACCGGGTAAACACCAAACTGGTTGGTATTGGAGGGCTGGTAAGGCGTGTTGGCAAACAGGCCGGCACCGCCGCCGCCACCCGGATTGTTTCGGCCAAATTGGTGATAGATGGGCATACTGCGAGTTTGACCAACACCCCACGCGTACTCGGTCTGGTAGGCTGCCGTGGGTGGCACGACCAAGGCGGTGGGAGCACCGTATCGCCAGTAATTGTAGCCACCATGCCAAGGCCGCATGGCTGCCTGGCTTTGGTTCCACTGGTGAATCCGCTGGGCGTCAATCCCGCTCTTGCTGTATGTGTAACATGGGTGAGGGCTAAAATGATCGCGTAATGCCAGACCTGCCCGGTGTGCTGCGCCGGGATAGTTTCGGCGACCATTGGGGCACTGTGCAATCGACATTCCGTCAGCCGGAGAGAACGTGCAATTGTCGTTGCATGTCGAGCATTGGCCGTCATTGACGACACATTGTGCGTCTACGTTCTCACTCAAAACGAGTACGGCCAGCATGGCGACCGTGCTCAGGATGATCGAATATTTCTTCATGGTATTACCTTTTCGCCGTCAATCCGGCTTTGCAGTCGTTAATGCTAATCGCCAACAAATAATCGGCGAGAATTTATTATTACGTCAAACCCGGATCACTTGCGCGTTGCAGCGCCATTGCCGGAAGAAATCGGTTTTGTAGCAACGGTGTCCGACAGGTTAAATCCGTTCGTCGCACAACCGTTGGTGATGCAATCACTTGTGACACAGCCACTGGTAGCGCAGTTGCCGCCATGACAACCATGACGCGATCTGGGGGCCGAATACCGATGCTTGGCTAATTTGTATCGAAAACGCTCTAGCGCCGTGTTGGTACAAGCCAAATTGCCAACCCGATAACCGGTCGCCTGCCAGTGAACAGTAGTCTTGTTCAAGGCGCCTCCGCATGGGTAACGGCATCCACTGTGATAAAAGGCATCGCTTCCCGCAGTCCAATTATAGTAGTTGCGAGAGTGCTGATACAACATTTCATGCGGCATCAGTGGCTGGTACGTGTAATTGCTGTAGCCAACATTCGCTGGAACAGGATGTGGAGCTGGATACATTTCAGCATTGACACTGCTTGCGCCTGGCTGAGTGTAATACTGCGAGAACATGTAGTTCGGCAATGCTCCGTCCTGAGCGTTGACTGTCCCTGCAACCAAACCTGCAATTGCCAAGCCGGCAATTGAAAAATAAATATTCCTGATCTTCATGATCGGGCTCCCTGCTGTTTCCCTTGATTTTTCGCGCTTGCGAACATTTAAATTCAGTGGATTCTTTTGTGGTTTCGGCCATCTGGAACAACCCGTTTCAGGCAAATTTGCCTCTCCGCAGTTGAATTCGCATTGGGCCATGCTACAACCCGGAAAACCGTCTGTGACCGAAACCAGCAGATTGGTACAATCCTTTTAACCATCCTGACGTGAATTGGGTGAGCTGGAATGGACTCGTTTCTTGATATCCGTAGATCAAACACGGGGTTAATAAGGAAACCGATTTCAGGTAGCCAGTGAATTAAATCAGATGGTTTTTGTACAGATTCTGAAAGGTAAACGACTTGGCCAAGAAGCGTCCTGCCGGGAAAAAAGCGGCGAAGAGTAAAACATCCAAGGTCCGCTCCAAACCCTCCCGCAACGGCAAGTCGGAAGCGACGCTGTTTGACGGCCTCGACGAACAGCTGACCACGGTTGCTCTGCGTACGATCACACAGGACCGATACCTGAATTACTCCCTGTCGGTGATTACCAGTCGTGCTTTGCCGGACGTGCGCGACGGATTGAAACCCGTACAGCGGCGAATCCT
>JABACA010000043.1:26696-31267 GCA_014237975.1 Mariniblastus sp.
CTATACGATGCACCAGCAGCGACTCGATCACACGAGCAAGCATCGAAAGTGTGCCAAGGTCGTAGGTGATGTGATGGGCAACTATCACCCGCATGGCGACAGCTCGATTTACGAAGCGCTGGTTCGAATGGCCCAACCGTTTTCGCTGCGGATGCCGCTGGTTGATGGCAGCGGTAATTTTGGTTCGGTCGATGGTGATAACGCGGCTGCCATGCGTTATACCGAATGTCGCATGACGCAGATTGCCGGCGAGGTTCTGGATGATCTTTCCACCGAAACGGTGGCATTCAAACCGAACTACGACGGAAGCCGTCAGGAACCGGTTGTTTTGCCCAGCCGGGTCCCCAACCTGCTGGTTAACGGGGCAACCGGTATTGCCGTTGGCATGGCAACCAATATTCCACCTCACAACCTCAAAGAGGTCTGCAGGGCGCTGCTGAAACTGCTTCGCGATCCTGAAATCAAGGGTTACCAGTTGGTGGCCAACGATGCCGTGCAGGGGCCCGACTTCCCGACCGGGGGCCAAATAACCAACTCGAAAGAAGAATTGCGAGACATTTACGCGACGGGCCAGGGTGCCATCCGGCTACGGGGCACCCACAAACTGTTGGAAAACAAGAAACTGGGTCGTGTTCTGCAAATCACGTCGATTCCGTACGCCGTCAACAAAGCCAACCTGGTCGAACGTATTTCCGAGATCGTTTTCAGCGGCAAAATGCCATTGGTCACCGAAGTGCGGGACCTTTCGACGGACGACATCCGGATCGACCTCGTATTGAAAAAGGGGGCCGACGAAAACAAGGTGTTGGCCTACCTCTATAAGAACACCCAATTTCAATCCAATTTCAATGTCAATTTGACCTGCCTGGTGCCAACAGAAAATCCCGAAGTGGGAGCGCCTGACCGGCTGGGGCTTAAAGAGATTCTCTGGCATTTCCTGCACTTCCGATTGGAAGTAGTCACACGACGCCTCGAAAACGAATTAGCCGTGTTGAATCGTCGCATCCACATTCTCAATGGATTCGTTACGATTTTTGATGCCCTCGACACGATCATCCGGATCATTCGAAAGTCGGACGGCAAAGCAGATGCCGCTGAAAAAATCATGAAACGGTTTCCAGCCAACAAGGGTGGACTGGATGCCGAACAAACCGATGCCATCCTGGAATTGAAGTTGTACCGTTTGGCGCGTCTGGAAATCCGGCTAATCCAGGATGAATTGAAAAAGAAAAAGCGTCGCGCCAGCCAGATCAGGAAATTGTTGCGCGAAGACACGGCCGACACCAATCAGTCGGGGCGTTGGGCGATCGTTCGCAAAGAGATCGAGGAACTGATCACCCGGTTCTGCAAGGACAGCTGGTCCAAACGCAAGACCTTGATTGAATCCGTGGACGCGGAACCCGAATACTCGGCCGAAGACTTCATCGTCGCGGAAGACTGCCATGTGTTGATTACCAGGGATGGTTGGGTCAAGCGCCAGAAACAGATTGCGGATCCCGGCAAAAGCCGTGTCCGGCAGGGAGATAGCGTACTGGACTGCGTGGCCGGTTCGACGCGGGCGACGGTCGGTTTCTTTTCATCATTCGGGTTTTGCTACACCTGTCGTTTTATTGACATCCCCGCATCCACCGGGTTCGGCGACCCGATTCAAAAGATGTTTCGACTCAAAGATGGTGAAAAAATCGTTTCGGCCGCCTCTTTCGATCCGCGGTTGTACAACCTGGTTCCTCCCGATGAAAACCACTTTCCCGAGGACTTTGGGATCGCCGTGTCGAACAATGGGTTTGCCCTGTTGTTCAGCTGTGACGCATTGATTGAACCCTCAACCCGCAACGGGCGACGATTTGCCCGGGTGGGGACGGGTCACAAGCTGGTGGGGGTGCAGATCATCGATGATACCTACGATACCACCTTGGCCATCTCGCGTGATTGCCGCGCCATGGTTTGCCCCACGAATGAGATCAATTTCCTGTCCGGTCCCGGTAAAGGCGTGACGCTGATCCGGCTGGCCAAAACAGATGAGTTGATCGGTTTCAAGGCATCCAAAGGAGAGCGGGATTTGCTGCTGGTCGAAACCAACCGGGGAGCACAGAAGACCATCTCGACCGCCAAGTATCGGGTCACGGGCCGTGGCGGCAAGGGCACGGAGATCCAGAAAAACGGCAAGATTGCCCGGATTGTCGAACCGGCTCCTGAATCGCCAGCTCCGTTTAACTCCAACGGTGACGAGACGTAGGATGCCAATCAAAAGACTTAACGCAACCAACATGGGACATGAAACCTGCGATGGCCACAGCCAGTAAAGAATACCTGAGCAAAAACATCACGGTTCTCGAGGGACTCGACCCGGTTCGCAAGCGGCCAGGGATGTATATCGGTGGCGTCGGGATGCCGGGACTGCACCACCTGGTCTGGGAAATCCTCGACAACTCGATTGATGAAGCCATGAATGGCCACGCCAGTGAGATCCAGGTTCAACTGCACAAAGACGGGCAAACAGTGACGGTCTCTGATAACGGGCGGGGGATCCCGATCGATAAACATTCAAAAACCAAGAAATCGGCCCTGGAAACCGTACTGACCGTGCTCCACGCAGGTGGAAAGTTCGACGGTAACAATTACAAGACTTCAGGCGGGTTACACGGCGTGGGAGCCTCCGTCGTCAATGCACTGTCCAAAAAACTGGTAGCCGTTGTTCGTCGGGGTGGCTCCCAGTTCCGAATGGAATTCAGCAAAGGGTTGGCAAAGTCCAAACTGCAAAAACTCAAGGGAGCGGTCCGCGGATCGGGAACCTCGATTACCTTCACGCCAGACCCCACCATTTTCCCGAAAACCGATTTTGATGACGCCATAATTCGGTCGCGACTGGAGATCGCAAGCTACCTGCATCGGGGAATCAAGTTCACATTTTCCAACGACAAAACAAAAACCAAGGAAGTCTTTCTGCACGAGCGAGGGATCGTCGACTACCTGGAAAAAGTAATCAAGCAGAGGAAAACGGCCGCCATCCATGAATTGCCTTTTAGTTTCAGCATGGATGGGGAGGCCCGCCTGGAACTGGTCATGCAGTGGACCGAATCGACCGATGAACACGTGCGCTCGTATGTCAACGGCATCACCACCGGCAATGGAGGAACCCATGAAAACGGGTTCCGTTCCGGTTTGTCCAAAGCGGTACGCAACTACTTTGACATGCACAACCTGACTCCGCGAGGGGTCAAAATCTCGCTGGAAGACATCCGCGAAGGACTGGTGGCCATTGTGTCCGTATTCCTGTCCGAACCCCAATTCCAAGGTCAAACCAAAGACCGGTTAAACAATCTTGAGATGACCGGGATCGTGGAAAGTGCCGTTCGCCCGGCGCTTGAGCAATGGATGAACGACAACCGCAGTACGGCCGACGGTATTGCAGCACGGATCATTGCCTCGGCTCGCGCCCGGGCCGCCTCGCGGGCAGCCTCGGCCGCCGTTTCACGGAAGGCAAGTGGCAAGAAAACGATGCTGCCTGGAAAATTAAGCGACTGCCTGAATTCGGGCCGCGCCGATTCCGAGCTATTCATCGTCGAAGGCGATTCGGCCGGCGGTAGCGCCAAGCAGGGCCGCGACCGCAACTTCCAGGCAATTCTTCCGTTACGGGGAAAAGTCCTGAATACCGAGAGTGCCACCTTCAAGAAAATTATCGAGAACAAGGAGATTCAGGATATCATCGCGGCGACCGGGATGGGCATTGCCAAGAATGCCAATGTCGCCAACCTGCGATACGATCGAATTATCCTGTTGGCCGATGCGGATTCCGACGGGCATCACATCACAACATTGCTGTTGACCTTTTTCTATCGACACATGCCGCAATTGATTTACGAAGGCAAGTTGTATGTCGCCATGCCGCCGCTGTACCGAATCGACATCGGCAAACAGACCTTCTGGGCTGCCGACGAAAAGGACAGGCAACGCATTTTGGCCGAACATCAGGATGGTCGTTCGACCCCTGAAATCACCCGGTTCAAAGGTCTCGGCGAAATGATGCCGAAAGTTTTATGGTCCACCACACTCGATCCAAAGACCCGCAGGCTTTTGAAGGTGGAGGTGGATGATCATTTGGAAACCGACCGCGTGGTGTCCGACTTGATGGGACGAGACGCATCGGCCCGTTTCAAATTCATCATGGAACGCGCCGAAGAGGCCGACGACATCGACGTCTAACCTGACGCGACGGCAAGTGACTGCAGCACCTCGAGGAGCGTGGCAGGACTATCGGCGGCGGCGAGCCAGGACCAAGCCGCACAGGCTTAATAGAACCAAGCTACCCGGTTCGGGTATCGCGATTGCCGCCACAGATACGGTCAGACCGTAGAACTGGGTATCCACATCGATCGAATCCCCGTTATCGCTCCCCTGAATCCTGACAAAATAGGTGCCGGCCGAGTTTGCCTGCAGCCCGGTCAACTGTTCATTGCCACCCAAACCGGTCAAGTCGGCCGAACCGAGCGAGGTCGTTCCGTCCGTGTCGAACACGGTCAAACGCAAATCGCTTCGAGCGGTCGTATCAAAATTACCACTACCCATGTTGT
>JABACA010000044.1 GCA_014237975.1 Mariniblastus sp.
CATTTGGATCTTCCCCCATTCCGTTTGGGAATTGTTGACGTTCCTGGCCATGAAAAATTTGTCCGCCAAATGCTGGCCGGCGCCACCGGTATGGATCTTGCCCTGTTGGTGATTGCGGCAGACGACTCCGTCAAGCAGCAGACTCGCGAACATCTGGATATTTTGCGAATGCTGGACCTGCCTGCTGGCGTGATTGCCTTAACCAAGTGCGACCTGGTTGAACCGGACTGGCTGGACCTGGTAGAAGAGGAAATCAGGGGACTGGTAGAAGACACGTTCCTGGCTAACGCCCCGATCATCCGTACCAGTGCGAAATCGGGGAGCGGGATGGATGAACTTAAATCGGCGTTAGCAGCCGCCGCGCAAACGGCTTCGGACAGTTCCCGCCAAATGCAGTTGAAGGCTCCATTTAAAATGGCGATTGACCGGACCTTCACAATGGAAGGACATGGAACGGTTGTCACAGGCAGTGTTTCCAGTGGTTCAGCCGTTGTTGGAGATGCACTCGAAATTCAGCCGGGCGGCCATTCGGTACGAATCCGCAGTTTGCAAAACCATGAAACAACGGACCCCGAAGTTCATCGGGGGCAGCGGGCAGCCCTGAACCTGGCCGGTGTTCATCACCTCGACGTGCAGCGAGGAGACGAACTTTGTTTCCCGGAGCATCTGCAACCCGCTCGGCTGTTTACGACCGAACTGTTCCTGTTGAACAGCGTGAAGAAGCCACTCAAGGACCGGACCCGTGTTCGGTTCCATGTTGGAACGGCTGAATTGCTGGCCAACGTGCGTTTGTTGCAAACATCGGAACTGGCCCCAGGTGCGAATGGATTCGCCCAGTTTTTCCTGAACGAACCAGCGGTTGCCATCTGGAACCAGCCGTTTGTTGTGCGCAGTGAGTCTCCCGTGTTTACGATCGGGGGAGGACGTGTGCTTGACCCCAACGCGGCCCCGATTCGGAAACCGAATTCGAGCGATATTGAGATGCTGCAGCAATTGACTTCAGAGAATGGGCTGGAACGTGCTGCCGCAAATGCCTATTTCCGCTTCAACCAGGGTTGGAACCCGGCCACCTTGCCTCGGGCGGCGGCCGTTTTTGATGTCGACCAAACGATTCAAACACTGCTTGATGAAGGCAAGATTCGTCGGGTCAAGCTGTCGGCAACACGTCAACTTCTCATTCACTATCAACGTTTCTCGGAATTTTGCTCTCGCATACTTAAAACGCTAGAACGAATGCACCTGGAACATCCCTTGAGATTCAGGCATCCTCGGACTGCCTTGGAACACCAGTTTGATTACCTTGATTCCATGGAAATGTTGACCGCCGCAATTGAACAATTGAAGCAAGACAAGAAAATCGACGTGAGCCGTGATTCGATTGGCTTGGTCGGGTACGGTCCCAAGCTCTCCAAGGGGGAACGTCAGCTATTGGAACAAATGACCACGGCCTTGCGGAAGGCCGGAGTGAAACCACCCAGTGTCAAAGAATTGCAAGAATTGGCGACAAAAAACCGTCAGTCGGTTCAGGACCTGCTGCAGATGGCCGCTGACAACGGTGAGCTTGTGCGGATCAACAAGGAAATCTACTTTCACCAACAGGTCATGGACGAGATCAAACAGACCCTGGCTACCGAGCTACAGCAGAGCGGTGGTTTGACAGTCAGCGATATTCGGCAATTACTTGACACGACTCGGAAATATGCCGTCCCTCTTTGTGAGCATCTTGATTCGGTCGAATTTACAGTGCGAGATGGAGACAAACGAATCCTGGCGCGGGCAGCCACCTCATGACACGAAACACCTTCCCGTTCTGTTTCCCAAATGCTGAAAGTACTCCATGGGATGGCAGTTAAAGATCGGTCGAGCCGCTGGCATAGACGTGTTTGTACATTGGACCTTCGTCTTTGCACCCATCTATGTTGTCTATAGCTGTTGGGAAACAGGGTGGGCCATGATCGGCGTGATGCTGGTTTTACTGTTGTGCTTTTTCGCCTGTGTCCTGCTTCACGAATTTGGCCATGCATTGGCAGCAAAACAACTTGGCATCAAAACGCTGGACATCATCATCACCCCGATTGGTGGCTTGGCGCGACTGGTGGGAATGTCCCGCAATCACCCCTGGCAAGAATTCCTGATTACACTGGCAGGCCCCGCCGTCAACCTGTTTCTCTGTCTGCTGTTTCTTATTTACCTGGTGGCAACATCCCAGAACTTGATGCCGACCAGCATTGCCGCCTTCCCACAAATCTTGTTTTGGGCCAACCTGGCATTGTTTCTTTTTAACCTGGTTCCTGCCTTTCCGATGGATGGTGGACGGATTCTTCGGTCGCTACTGGCCATTTTTGTCCCTTATAAAACGGCCACCATGATTGCCGGAAACCTGGGGAGAGTACTGGCGATCCTGTTCGTCGTAACGGGACTTTATCGCAGCGAATTCCCCTTCGTTTTGATCGGGATATTCGTGTTTTTTGCCGCCACAGCTGAAATCGAATTCACTCGTGATGCCACGGATTCAGATCGGCTCGACTAATCCCATCGATTGGGAAAAACATCCGGGCAGCTGGCAATAACAGACTGCCTATTCGTTACAGATCGCCAAATTAAGCCAGCAGATCATGCTATCCACCATCAACTTTAACGGACAGATGATTTATCGGGTTCCGACTGTGACTATTATTCCAATCACACCAATTATGTCGATTTGGAGAAAAGACCATCCCATCTTTATCATGTGGCTGACAAACGATGTCTCGTTCAGATTCCAAGTTCAGAGAATGCGATTGGATCGCTAAGTGTATTTGCATCTCATCATTGGCACTGGTGAGCTTGTCGGGTTGCCAGTCCCAAACACTCAGCCGATTGGTAACGGACTCGCCGTTTGCCGACACATTGATTGAGAAGGATGATCGAAAGCCTCAGGCTGGTCTTTTAACCCTGCCCGTCTCCAAAAACACCTCGGCGGGCGTGCAGGCCAGCGACAGCCAAGTGTTGGAAACGCAACCACCCGTCCCAGAACACGAAAAACCTAACGAGCGATTTGCTATCGATTTTCCAACCGTCATGCGGCTGGCAGGTGCTGATAACTGGAATGTCAAAATAGCACGGGAAAAGGTCAAACAGTCGAGCGCGGAATTGCGGGCGGCTCGCGCTGAACGACTCCCATCGCTTAATTTTGGAATGGGCTATAACAACCACGTCGGCCAAATCCAGTCGACCGAGGGACCCGTGGTGGATGTGAAACGAAATTCACTCTTTTTTGGTGGGGGTGCTGGCCTGGCCAATTCACCTCTGACCGGTGGCGCGGGTGGACCTCCGCGGTTGTTCGTCGACTATTCCCTGGCCGAAGCGATTTTCAAACCGCTGGCTGCCCGGCAGCGGGTGACGGCAACCCGAGCGAACCGCTCCCGCGTTCTCAATGATACGTTGCTGCAGGCATCGCTGGCCTATTACGAACTTGTCAGGGCACAGTCAAAACTGGCCATTGCAGAAAACAATCACTTGGAAGCGATCGATGTTTTAAGGTTGACACGTTCATTTGTGGAAAATGGCAAAGGTACCTTAGCCGATATCAGCAGGGTACAGGTGATCGTTAATAGTCGCCAGACACAAATCCTGCAGGCGCAAGCCGACGTGGAAATCGCCTCTGCCGGCTTGGCCAATGTACTGCAACTGGATCCGTGCGAAGTTGACCCCGAGACGGGTCTAGTCGCATTTGAAAACCAACCCTTGCCGCTGGACATGGTGGACTGGTCGGCGGGCCTCAATTCCCAAATTGATGCGGCTCAGTCCCTCCGCTGCGAAATCACCCAGGCCAACGCGGAATCCCACGCCGCGAGCACCGAATACGACGCCGAGATCTGGCGACGCCTGTTGCCGAATTTGTATGTCGGCTACTCGGGCGGCGCGTTCGGTGGCGGTGCCAACGGCAATATGCCAAATCTCGATATGCGGGGTGACTTTGACTTGGTGCTCACATGGCAACTGAAAAACCTCGGTTTTGGTAACGCGGCCGCCATTGATTCCAACCGCAGTCGTTACAACCAAACCGTCATGCAGGCTCGCCAAGTCCGGGACAAGGTGAGCCAACAGGTGACGTCAGCCTACTACACGGCCGCACAATACGGCGAGTCGATCGAATTACTGGCCCGCAGTATTGAAGAGTCCAAGAACGCCTTAGCTCGAAATATTGAAGCGATTCGAGGCCTCGAGGGGCTGCCACTGGAGTCGGTGCAATCCCTGAATGCCCTGGCCAGTTCGAGACATGATTACCTGGATGCGGTGATCAACTTCAATCAATGGCAATTACGTTTACTGCGGGCAACCGGCCAGCCATTTGCGAACACCGCGGGTGCCTGCAATATTCAGCAATGCTGCAACATCGGCAGCAAATGCACATCGCCCACCTGTGGTTGCCAGGAATCGGGCCCCTACCTGACCGTCACCAACGCTCCTGAAGTCCCACCCAGCCAAAACGTCACGGTACAGCAAGCGGATCAATAATCGGGAAACCAGGCAGCCAGTATCGCCAAAAGTCATTGGGGAAACGGGCATTCAAATAAAGAACGGATCCAGCGATCGAGTAGCTGAATCCGTTCCATCGGAGAGATGTTTTACTTGATCCGGTAGATCTTGCCTTGCAAGCGGATGATCAGCTGCTCTCCCGTTCGCTGATTGGCCATCAACCGGTTTTCTTCGACGGAGTTGTTTTCCATCAAAGCGAAATACTCGTCGCTGAACAGGCTGACATCGACAATGCTACCCGCTTCTTTTTCCAGGTCGACATCGGCCGCGTTGTCGGCAAACAGGATATTCCCCTTCTGGTAGATCGTGCTTCCCTGGTTGCGACGCAGGCCTTGGCCTAGCTCACCACCTTCAAGGCCAACACTTCCACTTCCTCCGAGGCCACCACTTCCACCTTCACCGAAACCCATCCCCGCGTTCGCGGCGGCTGGCGAGGCCTTGTCGGCGTTCTTGAACCACTGTTTACCGGCTCGTTGATTAAAGGCACCTTCGCCGCTCGATTCTTCGAGCTGAGCAAGGTCGCGGTCAACGATCGCCCGGTTGTCGTCCCGGTTGGCAAATTTGGAGGCCGCCTGATTCTCGTCGGCCAGGAACGAAGTGTACGGTGTGACAATTCCGTGACGCTTGGCCAAACGGATCAATTCGTCCATCAGTTCCTGGTTCTTGCCGTTCAAGTCGATCTGATCAATGATTTCGCCAATTCGTCGATTGGCCCATAATTTCTCGACATATCGATTGGACAGCCCCGAACCACGTTTGGCAAAATTCACATTGAATTCAAACGATTGCTGTTCACCACCGACCTCACCGTTGATCTTGATTTTGGCCGCACCGGAATCTTGATAACGGCCCACGATCACCATCTGTTGACCGGCAAACAGGTCCACCGCTCCAGCGGGGTAGACGCGGTTGATGGGAGAACCATTTCCAGGTCGCTTGGCATCAAATTCATACTGGATGGCGACGTTCGTCAAAACGGGCGAAGAAATCTTGTCGAACAGACGGCTGACGGCCGATTCGATGTCTTCATTCGGGCGAACGTATTCACTTTGTCCAAAATTTTCACGCGTCAGTCGATCGATCAGGCGACTGTTGACATCGTAGCCAACACCGAAACTGATCAATCGCGACCGATGCAAATTCCTGTTGACAGCGTTCTTCACGATTCGCATTTCATTTGTTTCGCCGGCGGTCGGCAACCCGTCCGTCAAAAAGACAACGTAGGACGGGCTCGATTTATCAGAGATGTTTGCAAACGCCTTGGCCAACGCGCCATCGATATTCGTACTGCCCCTGGAATGGATACTGTTCACAAAACCGATCCCACCCGGCCGAGTTTCGTCACTGAATCGCTCCAGTTCTGGCAAGTAGGAATCAATATCCGTATCGTAGGCGATCACGTTGAATCGATCGTTTTGTTTGAGATTGTTCATCACATATTTGGCCGCGTTTCGCGCCTGCTCGATTTTCTTTCCATTCATGCTGCCACTGCGATCGACCACAAACACAACATTTTTGGACTGTTGCTTGGCATCGGCCGCTTTGATTTTCGGACTTGCCAACAACACGAAAAATCCCTCATCGGAATCCTCTGGCCAATAACTGACGACGTTGGCACCCACATCCTGGTTCGCGGTACCGGCGATCAAGCGGAAATCGGATTGGGGTACTACGTTGGTCCGGGAGAATTTCACAACCGCGTTCCTGTCATCGTCACGTTTGATTTCGACATCATGGGAAGGGCTGTAAATATTTTTCAGGTCGGCATCCGCTGAAATCGCTACGCGAACATTGAGTGACTCGACCGGCTCGGCCGTATACTTGGCGGTCACCAGTGGGAACAGGTAATCCATTACGTCGCCCTGTTTGCGGAGCAACTGGCTGTACTGTAATGTGACGGTCCGTTTTTCTCCGGCCGGGATGGGAAAGACACTCGTCTTGAACATCCCCGTACCGACCCATTCCAGCAGTGCCGGATCCTGGTTGCGGCGAACATATCCCTCGTAAATATCACGGGCCTCTTTAGCATCCAGCAATTTGGCTTCCAGTTCGCGGCCGTTTACCAGGAACGTCAGTTTATCGACCGCACCGTCGTAAGGTAATGGAAAGACAAAGCTGACTTCCATTTGACGAGAGCCCGTGTTTCGGAACGTCTGCGAAACGGACGTCTTGGCGATTTGCCCCTTGATCATGGCATCGATATTTATCTTTTCAATGCGATACGATGTTCGTGTGGGCGGAACAGGATGACCAGGTCGAGGCAAGATAAAATGGTCATGGTGATGTCGATCCGGCAGCAAAATCCCCTGTGCCGGCAACATGGAACCCAACAGCAAGAACATCAAAGTGCAAATAGCACCACGCAGCAAGAACGTCATTTCAATCTCCCATTCAGGTTATCAGTCAACATGCCTTAGAGAGACCTCAGCCCAAAAAGTTCCGGAACAAAAGAAAGTCGCGAAAAATAAGACGAAATGGGGTTCTTCGAGGTTCGACCACGCTGGCAACTTGCCTCCTACATTTGTTGCCAGCCCGTCCAACGCCCGGTCGAGGCGAAGATCGCCTTGAAATGCGGGCCATTCCGGATATCCAGCAACAAAAAAAGCCCGATCGTCATGACCGGGCCGCTTGTTTTTTGCTATCTGACGATTAAAGATCGTCATCCTCTTCATGGGTTCCACTCTGTGAAACCCAGGCAGCGATTGCTTTGGCACAGGCTCGTTGATCACCCGAGACCAATATCGATCCGATCGTATCGTCACCAAAAATCTTATTCAGTGAGTCGATCGCCAGTTGGTCGTCTACCAATCCCTGCTGACGCCAATTCAAGATTTCGATCGCAATCGGGAGGGGATTGTTACCTGGATTGCCTACCAATTTGTTGACCCGCTTCTTGACATGTTCCATCCCTTTTTCTCTATCGTCGGTCAGAACTCCTGGCAGCTCGGCCGCTTTGAATTGCAGATCCGCGTTACTCTTGAATGCCGCATCGACAGCACTTTTGACCGGAGTCATCCCTTTCTCCTTCTGGTCAGCGACAAGCGTATCCTTGAGCGCCTTGCTGTTGTAGACAACCTCATTGTCTGAATCCTGCAGATTAATGATGGTCATTTTAGTCATGCTCGACGTTTTCCCGCTGGAGCGAGTCTTGCTAACGTTAACGTTAAACACAATCAGTGCATCCAAGCCCATCCGCTTGGCCTTCTCCACCAAGGCGGCCTTCTTGCCCACACCTACCAGCATGACTCCAGGTATAATGGTGCCGGTCATATTCGGATCGGGTTTGGCCGATTCGCCTGATCCCATCGCCCGGTCCAACACACGGGCGGGTGCTTCCTTGGGACCACTGCTGGCGGTCTCGGCATCGCCACCGGCTGCATTTCCCGGAGGAGTGGCCCCGCCAAATCCAGAAGGTGGCTCGACAGGTTGACTAGCGCCACCACCCCCGCCAACTGCCGCACCTGGCAGGTTCCTCTTTTTAGTATTACTGCCCGACTGTCCAGAACCGGATCGGGAGCCGCCACCAGAATTCGCGTTGGCAGCCGTTTGTTTGATAGGTTCTGTCGGTTGATGAATCGGGACATCCTTGAGCAACTCGCCATAAAATGCATCGCCGTGTCGGCGGCGTTTATCGAGCGCCTCAATGACCATTTCACCCATTTCACCGGTGTAATAGAGGACGCATCCGTCCGGTCGAGCCGTATTGACGTCCTTGTATTTTCTTTCCGAGGCTGTCGCGTTACCGCCGGCACCTGGGGGGGGCCCATCGCCACCTTCCAGGCCTGTATTGCCCCCGTCAAATCCACCACCGCCGCCACCGCTACCGCTATCGCCCCCAGGATCACCCAACACGGGATGACGACCATCCAACCCCGCGCTTGGTTCCATGTAGACAACGCCGATACCCCACCGGAACATCACGCGTGGTTGACTGATTCCCGAGTACCACATCAACGGATATTTCCGCATCGCACCCGGATTGGACAATATATGGGTGTACAAAGATTGAACTGCTATTTGTTCATCTCCCAGTTCCGAAAATTGCTTGATGGCCTGGTCCATCATTCCCTGCTCTTGGCCACCTTCCGGTGTAACGGTTGCCTTCGGTTCGGATTTGCCAGGACCGCCTCCCGTCAATCGACTCAAGAAGTTTCCAATTGAACCGGCTGTCCCTGAACCGCCGCCTGTGGTGGCAGTAGGAAACAACGCCCCACCGAAACCGGCTGTGGCATTACCGGAACCGGGCATTTGAGGGAATAATCCGTTTTCCTTGGTTTCTGCTGTAAAGGGCCCCGTTGAGGCACTCGCAACATTCCCTGCCCCATCGGTCGATCCACTCGCTGTATTGTTGCCACCACTGGGAGGTGTTGCAGCTTGCATGGAACCACCACCACCCCCGCCGACTGCAGCTGCGGGTAAATTCCTCCTTTGCGTCCTCTGGTTCATGCTGGATGCGGTATAATTACTGCTCCCAGCAGCAGCTGCCTGATTGGTCGGAGCGCTCGGACCTTCTCGTTTGTCTGGCGTGGTAACCTCACCCGATCCGCCTCCGCATCCAACCCACAGGCCACACAACAAAACGACCATCAACAATTTTAACAAAGTGTGCATTTTGACGCCTCGATAAATGAAACCAGCGTAAAGGTTGTGAGTACGGACTATCAACTTGAAACGAATTAACCCGGTAAAAAGTTCCAGCAATGATTCAATTCAACCAAGAAGAATCCACGGAGACTATTCCCAACATAACTCATTTCCCAATAATCGCCAATATTCCGGTGTTTTGGACCCCATGTTTTCTGAAATCCAAATGATCCGAGGATGTTAATTCCGTTTTTCACCAGAAAAAACCCCAGCCCATCCCACGATTAATCGTACGAATCCAGGATTAATTGATTTACCGACTATCCCTGGCAGCATTCTGGTTCTGCGAGGTGTTAACCACCCCCGCCACCGACGGAGGCTGACGGCAAGTTACGTTTCGGTTTACCGGCAGGTTGGCTAGGTTCGTTGCCCGCGGGAGGGGGAGTAACTGCCTGTTTCGGGCGGCTGACTGGCATGTTCGCCTTGCTTTTCTCGAATCGTCGACCGTACGTTCCCAAATCACAACCGATCGTTGAGATGACAAGGCCGCCTACAATGAGTCCACACAACACAAGGCTTGGCAAATTGATTTTCATAATGAGTTTTTCACGAAACAAAGGATTTCACTTATCTTAGATCGAGATATATGATCTGGGAATGGAACGGTTAACCAATTAGAATTTTGCAACCATGGGAATCGAGCTGTTGTCACGAGGCAGCCTAAATCGGTCATTCGCAACATTAAATACTACTTGAATTTCCACCTGGTAAAAGAGGCGGTCTCTACGTTCGCCTCGATAAATCATACGAACTTTCATTTTATGCAAAGGCGTCGTTCATGATCGGAATCCAGTCGAGCTTGCAACTGATGATTGTCCGGGCTTGTATCGGGATCATAGCAGCCACAGGACTCTGTTTTACCGGAGTCGTTTCATCGACTGCCTGTGTTGACAATTCCAAAGCGAACAACGCTGAATCCGAGTGGAATGCACTGGTTCAAATTGGTCAGAAAATTAGCGAGGAATCGCTGAACCCGCCTGTTCACCAACAGCTCTGTTTATCGGCGATTCGTGGAATGTACCAATCCAACAACACCCCCATTCCCCGATCATTAGTCAATGAGCTGTCCGCATGTTCGAGCCTGGACGGCATGAAGTCCGTGTTCATGGAACATTGGGATATCCTGGAAGCAAACGACGGTTTCAAAAAAGACAAGTGCCTTCAATCAGCAGTCGGAGCCATGCTCCAGGATGCCGCCCCCGGGGCGCGTTTTGTATCCCATCAGGAATCTCGGGTACAACGACAGTTAAGAGAAAATCAGTATGTGGGGATTGGCATCCAAGTCGCTTTTAAAGATGGCCGCGTTGTCATCATGGATCCGTTTATCGGAGGTGCTGCTCAGAAAGCGGGAGCTCGAATTGGCGATCGTATCATGACCGTTGACGGTAAAGACACACAAGGCCATGGCCTGGGTGAAGTTGTCGATATGCTACGGGGCGGCAAGGGCACCAAAACAAAAGTCGTCTTGCACAACCTTGAAGATGATGAACCTCGCGAATATACGATGACCCGGGATGTTGTCCCTATTCCGACAGTTCGTGGAGTTCGACAAAACAAGGACGAAACCTGGAACATCGGGTTACCCGGTGCTCCAAAAATCGCTTACTTTGACTTCTCTTCCATCGTCGGAAGCACCGCGGCCGAATTCAATCAACTTGCCAATCAAGCCAAACGCGAGCAAATGAAAGGGCTGATTCTGGACTTTCGCAATGTCGGGGCATCGGACCTGCACCACGCCGTCATGATCTGTGACGCACTTGTCGGCAAGGCTCAAATTGCCACGGTAATAGAACTCAACGGAACCTCCAAGATTCGCAGCCGAGCCGAGACAACGTTACCTGAACTTCCCACCGTTGTCCTTTATGACCCGTCGGTATCCGGCACTCTTTTCATGGTATTGTCAGCTCTCAAACGTCATTCTCCCGCCAAACTGATGGGGAGTCGTCTCACGTCCAATGGGATCTGCCGAAGGAGTGTCGAACTTCCCGATCAGCTGGGTGCCATTGAAGCATTGCCCTACGCGGTTTGTGTTCCATGGCCAACCGTATCACCTGCAACTGCCAACGATCACAGTCGAGTCGAGCCCAACTCCGGCAGCATGCAGATGGAGCCCGACATTAATACGCAGAACACCGATAAAGCCCTTCTCGAGCAGGCGGTGAAACACCTGGTCCATCAATAAAACCTAAATGGACTGAGTGGCTCGTGCCTCCCACAGAACCGGAAACAACCGCTGTCGATAGTGACCCGTTCGGAACCAACCCTTTGGAATCGACCTCTTTCTTGAGCAGTCCTGAGAAATTCAAGGACACCAAAAAAAACAGGTTGGTCAATGGTTGTTTTCTGACGTTCATCCTCGGAACCCTTTGTGCTGCCGGGTTGGTGTGGCTGGCAGTGGATTCGGCTCAGCAGATCCCGTCGTTTTATGCCGAGGCGCTAGCCACGCCCATCGAGGATGCTGCCAAAGAAGGCGACCAACTGGAAATCCAACTCACTCGCGTTCAGAATGCGGCGCGAAAACAGATTCCTTGGAACGTCGAATTCTCCCAAGAACAAGTCAACGGATGGTTGGTCGCCGATCTGCCCAACAAGTTCCCCAGTGTCTTGCCAGAAAAAATGAAGGATCCTCGAGTTCATTTCGAACCCCGCATCGCAAAACTGGCATTTAAATACTCAGCCAACGGACTGGATGGAATTGTCATTGCAGAATGTGATATTTTTTGCACCGACAAACAAAATCAGCTGGCAATTCAGATCATTTCCGTCAAGTCGGGTTTTGTTACGCTGCCCGTCGGTCCCTGGGTGGATAGATTGTCCAAGAGCGCCGAACGAGCTGGCATCCCGATTCTATGGTCCAGACGTGACGGGAACTCAGTCGCCTTGGTTACGGTACCGGATGAACTCTTGGCTTTTGGAAACCAACAGACTGTGGTCATCGATGCAGTTGAAATCAGAGCTGGCTGCATCATGATTGCCGGTTCAACTTCTCAGTCACTTTCGCCCAACGATCATGATCTGTCATCTGGGCAGGATACAATACCAACGGATGCAAACTGACCGGTTAATTCGGTAACCGTTACGCGCCAAACAAAATCCGGCCCAAAGAGCTGGATCATTTTTCCTGTTTTGGTATGGTCCAGCCACTTGCAATTCCCTTTGGCCACCTGGGTCACTTCACCGCGGCCTGCGGACAATGGACCTTGGAATTTCAGATACTCGAGCCGATGATCGGCCAATCGGACCGCTGTGATATCAGCACCCGCAACGGGAGCCGAATCAAGGGCCCAAGTGATCAAGCTGTCGTGGTACTGTATCATCAGATCCCAATGATCCTTTCTTTCCGCCAACTCGGGCATTTGATGAAACAGGATGACAAATTCACACATTGTAGAAACCGGTTTCAGCGATGATGATATGTACTTGTAAAGCTCTTACGACGTTGGATCGCCCATTCGATGGCTTGGCCCTGTCCAAACATCGATTGGCCGCCATTTCCTGGACCCCGAAACGAATCCATCCAGTTTAACAAATGACTCTGGCCTGCACAAAAGACACGAACTATATCCTGCCCACGATCAAGCCCATAAAGATTGGGGATCTTGTTATCGATCCACCCATTCTTCAAGCACCGATGGCCGGCTTTACCAATTACGCGTTTCGGCAAATCGTTCGAGATTATGGGGGTACTGGACTACAGGCTACCGAGATGATCAATGCCCGCGGGTTTGTTTGGATGGACGAAAACCAGGCTGAGCATCCCGATCGACTTTGGGGCGTTCGCGACGAGCAGCGTCCATTAGCCGTACAAATCTGGGACAACCAACCTGAAACATTGGCCAAGGTCGGGCAGCGATTGGCCCGGGAGTACGGGGTCAGCGTGGTTGATATCAATTTCGGTTGCCCGGTAAGACAGGTAACAGAAAAAGCAAAAAGCGGAAGTTACCTGCTAAAACATCCCGATCAGATGGGAAAGATTATCGAAATGGTTGTCAAGGCGTGCCACCCAACACCGGTGACTGCCAAAATCCGATTGGGCTGCACCCGCGACAACATCAATGCCATCGAGGTTGCCCAAATGGTAGAAGGCTCAGGAGCGTCTGCCTTGACCGTCCATGGTCGGACGGCCCAGGATATGTTTCGAGGCGATGCAGACTGGGAACGAATCTCTGCCATTAAGCCACACATAAAAAAGATACCGTTGATTGGCAATGGTGATCTCGACACCGCCAAAAAAGTAGTCCAGGTGTTCCAGGACTTTGACGTCGATGGCGTTATGATTGCCCGAGCGTGCCTGGGCAGGCCCTGGCTGTTTTCGCAGGCCGCAGCGGCCATCCGGGGTGAACCGATCCCTCCCGATCCCAGTCTCGGACAGCAAAAGGACTGTATGATTCGGCACTACAAGCTGATCGTAGAGCGGTTCGGCGAGTCGAAAGGGACACAACTTATGAGAAAGTATGCCTGCTGCTACGCCCAAGGCCGTTTTGGAGCACGACATTTCCGAACCCATATTGCCAAGGTTCAAAATGCAAAAGAGTTTTACGATATCGTTACCGAGTATTTTCCAGTCGACACCGAAGTAACTTGATTTCTGTCTTCATTCGTTCACCATTGAAACGTTAGCGTATTAATTTAAATGCAACCAACTCATCAGCCGCTGCTGGAAACGTTAAATGATCGCTCGGCAGGGCTTTGTGAAATCGCGATTCGGGATGCCTCGCAATTGGACGTGCGGATCTCGAAAAACGAGAACATCACACTCCTGGATTTCGGTGTAAACCGGCTCGGCACTTTCGAAGCCGGCCTGCTTCTTTCTCGGATTTGCATGGCGGATTTGGCAGAAATCTCGGTCTCGGAACCCTCTGCATCATCATCGATTTCGTTTCCGCAATTGCAGGTCGTCACCCCATCGCCAATCTACGCCTGCATTGCATCGCAATATGCTGGCTGGCCCTTCGCAACCGAAACGTATTACGCCATGGTCTCGGGACCGGGACGTCTGGTCCGGGGGAAAGAGAAAATACTGGAACCCTACCCACTCGAAACCACTCCGGATTCCATCGTCATCTGCCTGGAATCCGACCAGCTTCCCGGAACCAAAGAATGCCGGGAGCTTAGCCATGAATTCGAAGAACTTGAAAACATAATCGTCTGTGTCGCCAGCACAAATAGTCTACCGGGGACGCTTCAAGTGATTGCTCGATCGATAGAAACCGCGCTTCACAAGTTACATGAGCTGGATTTCGATTTGAATCTTGTTGACCGCGCCAGCGGGATGGCACCGATTCCCCCGATCGGCAAAACGAGTTTCCAGTCGCTGGGCTGGACCAATGACTCGATTCTTTATGGTGGCCGTGTCGACCTCTGGTTCCATTCAGCGATGACTGAATTGGCATCGGTTGCCGGCCAAATTGCCAGTTGCTCGTCGCCCGATTTCGGTTTACCCTTCGCGACAATCTTTGAAAAATACGATCGCGACTTTTACAAGATTGACAGGATGTTATTCAGCCCGGCAGAAGTTGGTTGCTACAGTTTAAAAGATGGGCAACAGGTCATCGCCGGGCAACGGCGACCCGACATTTTGAGTCGCTCCTTGGGTGAGTCGGCCGGGACGGATCGATGAGAATTGGCGTACTAGGTTCACCAACCAGCTGGGTTTTCCGCGAAATGGAACGGGTAGCGGCGGACGTTCACGACATGGTTCCCATCCCGTTTTCCCAACTGTCAGTTGGACTTGATGGACCCGGGACCAGTTTGTTTTGCTCGAATGAGTCGAGCGAATGCCGAGAATGGCTCGATTCTTTGGACGCCATTCTGATTCGCCCGATGCCGTTAGGCAGCCTGCAACAGGTTGTTTTCAGGATGAACCTGCTGCAACAGATAAACCAACAGCATCGCGTCGTGGTCCTTAATTCTCCAGCCACCATTGAATCGTCCGTGGACAAGTACCTGTGCCTGGAGAAAATACGTGGCGGGAAGATTGAGGTACCAGCGACATTCCTGGCAGAATCCGCTGCCACCGCCTTGCTGCATTTTCGCCAACTGGCAATGGACGCGGTCATCAAGCCATTGTTCGGTAGTGGTGGAAAGGGAATTGAACGGGTGCAGGAACTCGCCATCGCATCCAAGCTGTTTTCACAAAAAGTGGAAAACGGCGAAATTATTTACCAGCAACAATTTATCGACCACGGGGATACGGATTTTCGCCTGCTGGTGATTGGCGATCGCGTACTCGGAATGCAGCGAACTCACCCGGGACATTGGATCACCAATATCCAACAGGGAGCAATTGCCAGTCACCATACGCCAACACCCCTTGAAATCGAGATTGCCCGCCTGGCAGCTGATCGTTTGGGAGCTCAAATGGCAGGCGTTGACCTGATGTATGACCGATCGGGACGTCCGCTGGTTATCGAGGTAAATGCCTGCCCCGGCTGGCAAGCGATATCAAACGTCTCGGATACGGACATATCCGCACTGGTCCTCGATCATTTGGTTACCGAGGTCAACAGGAAACAACAACCCGTGTAGCGACCGAACCAGACGAAAATGCTATGCGTCAGGGTGTTGATTTTGAATGGCCTGGATCTGGTTGAGATTGGCCAGGAACGCATCCAGAATTTTCGGATCGAAACGCGTACCTCTTTCGGAGGTCATGATTTCAATGCACTGTTTCAACGGATACCCGGTCTTGTAGGGACGAGTGCTACAGAGTGCATCGAAAACATCAGCCACACATGTGATCCGACCTTCAATGGGGATCGCTTCGCCCTGGAGGCCGGCAGGATACCCTGTGCCATCCCATTTCTCATGGTGAGATCTTGCGATGCTGGCGGCCAGTTCCAACAGCGGTGGATTGGCCGCGCTGACAGGATCCATTCCAGCAAGATTGTCGCTTGATCGTTCACCGTCACTCCCCACAAAAGGCCTCATGATTTCCACGCCCAGGGAACAGTGCTCTTTCATCACGTTGAACTGATCACCATTCAACCGTCCCGGCTTCAACAGAATACTGTCCGGGATACCAATTTTGCCAACGTCATGGAGCTGGGCTGCCAATTCGATTTGACGGCAATAATTTGGACCGAACCCAAGCTGACTTGCAATACTGGATGCATATTTCCCGACACGAACCACATGTTGGCCCGTTTCATTATCCCGGAATTCGGCAGCTTTTGCCAAACATTGAACGACTTGCTCACGCGACTTGTCGATTTGCCTTGTCCTGCGGCGCACCTCCTGCTCAAGTTCGACGGCATAATTGTGCAGGTAATCCTGGTGACGCTTGACCAACAGCGCGTTGCGAACCCTCAGCACAAGGTCAATGGTATCGACTGGCTTGGCAAGAAAATCCGTCGCACCCAATTTCAATGCCTCTCGCTTGATCTCCGTTTCGGAACTGGCGCTGAGGATAATCGCCGGTATGTGTTGCAGGCGAACATCATTTTGCCGACGCATGAGAATATCGAGTCCCGAAACTTGGGGCATCATAATATCTAATAAAATCACGTCGGGGCGCTCGTACACCATGCGCTCCAAAGCAATGGTTGAGTCGGTTACGGCAATGAGATTGGTATAACCGGCGGTTGCCAGAAATCTCTGTATGACGCTTGTTACGAGCTGTTCGTCATCGACAATAAAGATCTTCGAGTCAAACAACCCATCCTTTCCTTTCTCCAAACCGACGCTGCGGGATTGTTCCCGCTGGACGGTCGGAGGAGTGCTGGATGAGGGACTCGCTATAACTTCGTAGGAGTGGAAAAAATTATTGGTGAGTCCTGTAATGGAATGATTCATGATTTTACCAGGTGTTTATGTCAACAACTCTTTTTTACTCAGCTACAACAGGCATCTGGATTGCATTGGCAATCGTTTCAATCTCAAGCAGATAACAGGCGCCGGACACGTCGCCACCATTTTTCATGGCCCTTTCCAGTTCAAGTACTGGCCCGGCGAATTCGTGGAATCCACACGCTGCCCCAGTTCCTTTAAGCCAATGAACGAACTGCAACACGGTCTGATGTCTTTGGCCATCACAACTCTCTTTTATTTCGTCCAACTTGTTGCAAAGTGTTTCCAGAAACAATGGGGCAAGGTCGGCAAATCCAGCTTCACCGGCAGACAATGACGGGTGAACTGTTTGCGCCGGCCCATTCCCCAATGAGCCGCCTGCAGAACGGACCGTTTTCTTTCCGACCGGAGATCCGGTGTGACGGAATTCTCCCGAATGTGCGGGATGCACCAGATACTGCGACACGGTCCGCTGCTGGCCCAAGTCTGGTATTTGAACGCATCGCGTTTCCTTTGCGGCATCGTCTGGCAATTCCAGGTCCCCGCCAGCTGACCTCTCCTGTGGCGCCGGCCGCCTCGACACGGGTCCCATTCCTCCAGCGGACGCCAAGATTGAATTTATACCGAGTAAGCGTGAAAGCAGTAAATCCAATGCACGCGACTCGACAGGTTTCTGCAACCAACCGGAGAAGCCGAGATTCCCATCATGGCAACCGGGGGATGCTTCTGAATTTGCTGAAACCCCGATGATGGGCCGAGTGAATCCCATTCGGCGTAGATTAATTGTCGTCTCAATTCCATTCATGATCGGCATTTGCATATCGATCAAAACCATATCGACTCTATGCCGCTTGACAATTTCCAGCGCCCGTTTTCCGTTTTCGGCCTGCACGGTTCTAGCGCCACGGTTTTCCAGATACAACTGGAACAAGCGGCGATGCGAAGCATCATCATCAACGATCAGGACTTGCAGGCCCGCCAACAGGTTGATTTCCGATCTGACTGGCAGGCGGGCAGCGGGACTTTCCCGTTCAACAAACTCACGATGGGTCAAGCGCGACACCTGATCTGCCGCTTCGATCTTCAATCGCAGAGTAAAAACACTGCCGGTCGCAACAGCACTTTGCACTTCAAGCTGTGCACCTAACATCTCCGCCAGACTGCGACAGATGGCCAACCCCAAACCCGCGCCACCAGACGTTCGGTCTGGATTCGATTTCAATTGAATAAAGGGATCAAAAATTCGACGGATTTCATCTTGGGGAATGCCTATTCCTGAATCAATGATTCTTATATCCAGGTATTCGACCTGTTCCATCGTCACCGTTTCCACGTAAATATTCACTGAGCCGGCAACGGTGAACTTGATGGCATTTGCGACAAGATTATTAACTACCTGCTGCAACTTCAACGGATCCGTTCTGATCACACTGGGTAACGAACCGCGTATCACCAGATTGAGCAGGAGACCTTTTTCAGCTGCCTGCAACTGAAAGAGTTGCTTGGATTCCGTCAGGATGGAGAAAAGCGAACAATCCTGATCTGCGACTTTAAGGTTACCGTTTTGCAATTTCGAGTGTTCCAGGATTTGATCAATCAACTGCAGAACACGAACTCCGGACCTGTGTACGATTTCCAGTTGCTCCTGTCGTTCAATCTCATCGCGCGACTGACCGTTTTTTAACAACCGTATATAACCAAGCAGGGCATTCATGGGAGAACGAATTTCGTGGCCCAGGTGAACCATTGAGTGCTGCCCGTTGGCTTGGCGTCGATCCTCCTGGACAGGAACTTCAAAACGGACCAGGACTCCCCGCAAGACCCGTTCATCGTCACGCAGCGCCGAGCAGCTAACCTGGCTACTCTGACCGTGGAAATCGCGGAACTGTTCACGTTGTGAGGCAAGTTGGGTTGCATCACATGAACGGAAACTGGGCAGAATCAAATCAGCCGATGCATGTTCCAAACCGTCTCGAATCAGCCGACACCAGGGAGCATCGCCGGCAACCTGGCCATACGGATCGATCCAGCGATAAGCATTGAGCGAATTCCCCACGAGACGACGAATGGGCACCTTTGCCAATTCTCGAAAACTTCGGTTGGCAAAAAGAATGGTTCGATCGGGATCCAACAGCAGGACGGGCGTTGGCAACTCGTCCAAACCACTCAACACAAGTTGGTTGATTCCGTCTTTCTGCCAGGTGTTGCCAGTCGTCTTAGCCGCAAATGCCCTGCCCATTATGAAGCAAAGAACCCCGGCTGAACCTGCCGCCAGGCTGTCAATTCCAAAACCCCAATTGGGCAGGAGGCCGAACCCCCGTAAAAGAACAACGCCCAGCACCGCCGACAGAATGTTGGCGAGCAGGTGAAAGAGGAAACCTGTTTGCGATTTGTATCGACTCATGTTTGCAATCAAAGCACAACGACAGGAACTGATAATCAACAGACACGTGGTTATCAACGTATATCGTCTAGCTCGAACCACACCGACCGCCACGTTCAAAATTTGACGGCTTTGCGGTTTGAACCGACGAACAATGGCATATCAACCATTGTTTTGTTGGACCTTCGATGGTTAGACAGATAATAACCGTTGCCCTGAAAACGCCCGGCCATCGTTCAGATACCACAAGCCAAATCGAGTCAACCTGACTGGCGAGTGGTCGTTTCAGTCAGCATCGCCGAGTCAACCGGTTGTGCCACTGAGTTCCGTGTTGACCCGCAAAGGTCCATGACTTCGTTGGCCAGTTCAATGATCTGGTCAAATTCTGCATTGCGTACCGTAATGGCTTCGTTCAGCCTTTGCGTTGCCGCCGAAATGACAGAAGACTCGGCGTGCTCGGCGTCCAATTTTAACAGATCGACGATGTTTCGTATTTTCTCGACATCCTCAGCCTCGATCGCTTCGGACAAGCTGTTCAAGTGTTGTTCCAACTCGTCATCCCTCGAAATCTTTGAATCAGCAACCTTGGCCAACCAGGTGTTTTGGAAAGTTGCTGACTCAACATAATCAGCCAATAGTTCAACCACATCAGGATCAAACTGCCTCGGGCTACACCTCTGAAGTTCCCTGACCGCCTCCTCGGTACTGACTCCACGACGATAGACGTGATCGTAAATCATTGAGTCAAACGCGTCACAGACGGCAATGATCCTTGATTCCAGCGGAATCGGACCACTACCACGTCCTTCACGGCTACTGGGATCAGGGGAAAATTCTCTGCGATGGGATTGGATAATTTCAGCAACTTCCTCTGATGCGAACGACGAGCGAATAATCTCGACGGAAATTTCATCGTGCCGACGCATCACTTCCCATTCCGCCTCTGTCAATTTGTCCGGTTTATGAAGGATGGCGTCAGGAACCCCGATTTTACCAATGTCATGCAACAACGCGCATATTTCGAGGCGATATAGGTTTCGTTTTGTCAACAGGTTCCGCCCGATCGCGACGGATAGATCACTGACACGCATGGAGTGTTCTGCCGTTGCCTGACATCGAAAAGCCAAAGCCGACAACAGACCAGTCACCGTGGAATACTCAATATTCCCCGTTAAATTTGTCTCGTCAGCATCATCCAAACTAACGACAGGCTGCAGGTCATTACATTGATCAAAGCGCACCACCGTATTTCGACCATTACGTTTCGCCGCATAAAGGCACTGGTCTGCCTGATCGAGCATATGCTGCAGGTCCATGGCGCCAAATTGACGGTTCGACAAACCCAAACTTGCTGTAATATTCAAATCTAAATGTTTTTGACTTTGGAATTGTCCATGAATTTCCCAAGCCAACTGGGCCGCTCGCTCCACATCCTGGTCAGGAATCAAAATAGCAAATTCTTCACCACCATACCTAAATACAAACCCTGATTCCCCAACCACTTCCCTCAGCAGTCTGCCTGTCCTCTCCAGAACTTCATCCCCTGCCGCATGACCATACCGATCGTTAATCAGTTTGAATTTATCAATATCAATCATGATAATGCTAAGCTGATCATGCCGTGTTACTCGCCATAGCTCTTCATACTGCGCCCAGAATGAACGTCGATTGAAACAGTTGGTCAAATGATCATAATTGGCAAGGAACTGAAGCTTGACGTTTTGCCGTGCAATTTCATCACGCGATTTGCGCAACGTCGTTACAATCTGCCCCAACTCGACCTTCTTGTTCTGCAACGAAGTGACGTCATCAAAACTGACCAACACGCCCTTCAGTTTCCTGGAGTCGTTGGCGAAGATGGGCGAAGCATTGACTCGATATTTTTTTGAACCGTTGTTTAAATCCAACTCCAGAACGACTCCACAAACCGCGCTTCGCTCAATTTGGCATTGGATCCAAGGCAACGGCTCGGCTGATGTTCCGCTGGCCGGATGGGACCACTGAAAACCATCAATATTGGCGCCCACCACCATTTTGTCGTTTTCGCCAATCAATTGGCCAAACGCCATATTGGCATAAATGATCGTCCCGGAAGGCTCGACAAACACGAGGCCTTCTACCAGATTGTCCAACGCGGACCGCACGCGCAATGGTATGACGTTGATCGGATTCAAGTATTTGAACATCTGTTCAATTAGAAACCACGACATGAGCGTCGAGGCGCTGCCAAAAAAGAGCAACAGAGGAACCGGGTATTTCACCGCACCACCTACCCAACTTGAACCGGCAGGTTGATACACGACCTCGACTTTTCCCCAAAGCCTCTGATTGGGAACAATGTCGGCTGTAAACTGGGTGACCCCGGGGTCGGTCGACGCTGCCCACTGAGTACGATGATCCTGGGTCTCTTCAACGTAGTTACCCTCCAGATCTACGATGGCCAGAGATTGAATTTCCGAATTCTGTTCGACGACCAGGCTGAGCAAGTGTTCGAGCAGCGCAACTTCTTGTTTCTCAATGACTTGCGCTGCATTGAGTGCGATGACCTGACAGTAGTCCTGTCGCTCATCCAGCTGGGCACTAATGGAATCCGGCAAAAAACCAAGATCCAACGCCAGCCACAAAAGCAATGTGCTGGCCAATCCCATCAAGAGGGCCAATCGGGTTGTAAATCGAATTCTGGTCATTTCATGAGAGAATAGGCAGGCAAAAACAATCCGTAATCAATGGATGTCAAAACGTAGCATCTTCTAGGCAGGAACCCGCCTCAAAATATTGTTAATATTGGTTCAAAATCACTCTGAACACCTTCTGGAACAAAAAGAGCTCGTTGTTTTGACAATTGCTGCAATTGACCAATTCAGCCCCAACGTCATTGTTGACAGTCAGAAACCTGTCAAATGGGATTTTTTGCCAACCAAATTCCGTTTCCCCTGATCATCTCAACCATCAATTTGTGATAGACGTTTTTCCGGTTTCAAAAGGGAATTAAACCGATATTCCTTTAACGTTACCTCATAAAATGCAGCGCGGCAGGACTTACAACCCGTTCTGGTTATTTTTCTGTTGTTGGCCGGCACCGCTGGAGCCTCGATCGCAAATTGCCCACTCACGGGAGCAAAAAGCCCAACAAACAAACGAGAGAGGTCAGCAACGATCTGTCCGTCGGTGCCAAACAGGATTCACCAGGTTTTTTCAGATTATTTCAATCAATCAAAAAAATCAGACAGATCGTTACAACCCGACCTTTGATCTTCATAGATAGGTTTAGTAATCTGCCTCACACCCGAACGCCATTATTTTCCATGACCACTCTGCACAGCGGCAGCCGCAAGCCTCGTCGCCATAGGCACGGCAAATCACAACAGCAGCAGAAGTCACAAAGGGCTTATGTCAAGTTGCGCTGCAGTAGACTCAAGGCATCGCTTAAGAGATCAACTGTGGAATCGGCTCGGCCCCCTCGACACCAACCAGGCGACGATCCAGCCCACCAAAGAAGTAACTGAGTTTATTACAGTCAACACCCATCTGATGAAGGATGGACGCGTGGATGCGTCGCACGTGAAATCGATCCTCAATCGCAACGGAGCCTAACTCATCCGTCTTTCCTACCGAAACTCCACCCTGGATACCGCCTCCCGCCATCCACATGGTAAACCCGTAGGCGTTGTGATCCCGCCCCGTGCCTTTGGCATATTCAGCGGTTGGTTGTCTTCCGAACTCACCACCCCAAACAATCAAGGTTTCGTCAAACAAACCTCGCTGTTTCAGATCCTTGATCAGTCCGGCGATCGGTTGGTCCGTTTCCTCGGCATGTAGATCGTGATTGACTTTGAGATCACCGTGCGCGTCCCAGTTCGCATCGTTGTGGTTACCACCGGAATAGATCTGGATAAACCTCACACCTCTTTCAACGAGACGCCGTGCCAAGAGGCACTGTTTCCCGAAATACCCGGCCACTGGATGATCGACACCGTAAAGGTCTCTGGTGGCCGCTGTCTCCTTGCCTAGATCTACAGCTTCTGGCGCACTGGCTTGCATGTTGTAGGCCAACTCATAGCTGGCAATTCGCGCTGCCAAGTTCGTGTTGTCGGCTCGACTGGAAAAATGCCCACGATTGTATCCCTGAATCGCGTCAATCATCCTCCGCTGAGTTGTTTTCTCGATTTGATTTGGGTTCAAGTTTAAGATCGGACTACCCGAGGACCGTAATTGGGTTGCCTGGTACGTGGCCGGCATATAACCTGCCGACCAATTCTTGGGACCACTGATCGGTCCACCCCGTTTATCGAGCATCACCACAAAGCCTGGCAGGTTCTGGTTCACCGTGCCCAATCCATAATTCACCCATGAGCCCAAACAAGGGCTTCCACTCAGAATTTCACCACTATTCATCTGCAACATGGCAGAACCGTGAATGGGCGAATCCGCCGACATCGAGTGAATGAACGCAATATCATCCACATGTTGCGCAACATTCGGAAACAACGAGGAGACCCATTTGCCGCACTCGCCATACTGTTTGAACTTCCAACGGGGCTCCACGATCCGACCCTGGTTTTTATGTCCTCCGCGACCAAACGTTTTGACTTTGACCGTCTTGTTGTCCATGCCGATCATCTTGGGTTTGTAATCAAACGTGTCGATATGACTCGGGCCGCCGTACATGAACAGGAAAATCACCGATTTGGCCTTCGGTGCAAAATCGGGAACTCTGGGTTCCAGCGGATTTTTCCACTGCGTTACATCGTCAGCGGCGCGGGTTTGTTTAGCGAAAAAGGAATTGCCCAGCATCCCCGCCAATGCGGTACCAGCAAATCCTCCCCCTGCCTGCCAGATGAATTCCCGTCTCGTACGACCACAAAAATTTCGTTGCGTGCTCATTTTGAGTTCTTTATAACCATTAAAAAATCAAACATAATTTATTTTCCCCAACCGAACGGGTTACCGCCGATCATGGAGGTCAGTCCAAATACATAAACTCGTTAAGGTTCAATGCGATAACGCAAAACAATTTCAGGGGCCCCAATACGGGGTCTTCGACTTCGCCGGAATCGACCGATTCAACGAAATCCACCCCTTGCTTGGTTTCCTGAGGCGTAGGATCCCGCTGCAAGACACGGCTCAAGATCAAGCGGACCTGTCCAGGCAAATCATCCGGCACCTGCTCGGCAACCTGCTTGGCAAACTTTCCGGCCTCATCGTTCACAAATTGACTGTTTAACATCCCCAGCGCCTGGGTCGGTTGAACCGTATTGAACCGAACCGGACAGGAAGAATCCGTATCGGCAACGTCAAAACTTTGCATGATCGGTACCGGCAGCGACCGCTTGATATGGATATAAACGCTGCGCCGAACAATGTCCTCGGCAGACGAGTTACCCCAGTTTTCGCCAGGTCGAGATTGCCCATGCAGAATCTCTTTCTCGATTTTTGGAAAGATACTGGGACCAAACATTTTTTCACGATTGAGCGTTTGATTGACCGCCAAAATTGAATCTCGCAGTTCTTCGGCAGTTAATCGGCGCATTTCAAATCGCCACAGGTTTTCGTTGGTTGGATCCGCTGCCAAGGCTTTCTGGTTTGGCTCCGATGACATCTGGTAGGCGCTACTCAACATGATTTTTTTATGAAACGATTTCATTCGCCAATCATCGTCGACGAATTCGGCAGCCAACCAATCAAGCAACTCGGGATGGGTTGGCGCGGTACCCTGGAACCCAAAATCATTTGACGATCGGACCAGCCCCCTGCCAAAATGGTGTTGCCAGATACGATTGACCATGACCCTGGACGTCAACGGGTTTTGTGGATCAATCACCCAATTCGCCAGCGCCGTGCGACGACCGGTCGACTTTCCATCAGCCGGTTTCCTGATCGTGGGCTTGGGCGGTGACAGGACGCTGGGGAATCCCGGTTCCACTTCGTCACCTTCGGCGCTGGCATTTCCTCGAACCAGTACATAAGTCGGTCCGGCCTCACCACCCTTCTCGGTAACACACAAGGCTGCTTCCAGTTGCTTGGGGCGATGACTCCTGAGAAATTTCATGCGCTCGAATTGTTCACGGTATTGGTTAAATTGCTGTTCGGTAAAGACCGCACCGCCCAATTCTTTACCTATCCGTTTCTTCACCAATGGAACACGGTTCATTTCGTGTTTGAACTCTTCTTTTTCAACCGGGATAAAATCCTTTTTGACGAGCTTCTCTAGCTTGTTCAAGAATTCACGATTCTCCGCAACATCCTTTTCATATTGCTTGACTTCTTCGCTGTGGGAATCCTGCTGCTGCTGGGAAACGATCGGTCGTGAAGACTGGCGCAACACCGTATCGTGGCCGCGAACACCATACCGCTGAACATTCCTGAAAAACGCTAACATGGAATAATAATCGGCTTGGGGAATCGGATCGATTTTGTGATCATGACAACGGGCACAATTGACCGTCATGCCCAGGAATGCCTGCCCGGTCGTGGCCACTACGTCGTCCATGTCGTCGTACCAAGCCTGCTTGGCGTCCACCGGTTCGTCATCCCACTTGCCCAGCCGGTAATAACCCGTTGCGATCAACGTCTCGGGCGTTCGCTGCGGAATTTCATCGCCCGCCAATTGTTCCAGAACGAATTGATCATACGGTTTGTCGGCATTGAACGATTTGATGACATAGTCCCGATAACGCCATACAAACGGCTTGGTTCCATCACGTTCATAACTGTTGGATTCTGCATAGCGAACAAGATCCAACCAATGACGCCCCCATTTCTCCCCGTAGTGAGGTGAATCCAGCAAGGTATCTAACAATTCCTCCCAAGCGGTCGGGGACGGGTCCTCGACAAACGCGCGGACCTGTTCCGGAGTCGGTGGCAAACCGGTCAAGTCGTAATAGGCGCGTCGTATCAGCGCCTCCTTCGACGCCTTGGGGTTGGGTTGCAAATCATTTTCCTGCAGTTGCTGGAAAACAAACTGATCAATCTCATTCGACGCCCAATCGTTTTTGATTGCCGGGACCTCGGGCCGTTTGACGGGCTGATACGACCACCACTTTTTTGTTTCCTCATTGACGGTGGGAACCGCGTGGGCCGCCGCCGGTCTTGTCGGTTTAAACTGTTCCCCTTTCCATGGCGCGCCTAGTTCCACCCAGGTCGTAATATTGGCGATCTCTTCCTTCGACAGTTTTCCGGTGGGAGGCATCTCGTAAGAATCGTAATTGATTGCGGAAATCAATAAACTATCCAGCGGCGATTCAAGATCTACCGCTTCCCCCGATTCGCCCCCCATCAACAGGTCTTCCCGGTTGGTCATGACAAAATCCGCCCGAATCTTTTCACCGCTGCCGTGGCAGCTGAAACAGTTTTCTTTCAGAACGGGCAACACCTTGGTTTCAAAAAAGACACCGGCCTGCTGGGCAGACATTTCCGGGACGTTTGACTCTTTCTCGACCTCCACCACTTCGATGTCGTCATACCAGGCGGTGCCCGTCGCGCGGCCCCAACCACCAAACAGGCAATTCAGCAGCAGGTTATCGTGACTCCCGGAGTTGAACTCCAACGTGATCTTGGTCCAGTCATGATCGCCCTTAAGTCCATCGGACTTGCCCTCCAGCTGCAGTTCATGAACGTTGACCAGGGCGCCGAGGCCTCCTCCCGCAACGTCCTCCGTCTTGATCCAGGCCGTAACGCGGTAATCCCTGTTCGGCTTAACCTTCAACCGGTAACTCCAACTGGCATCCGCGCCCTCTTCCGACGAAATCACGGCCGCCCGATTACCCGTTCGCCCGGCCCCGGGATCGATCCGATAGACCGGCTCGCCGCTCCAGGTGGATGTGGTCCACGATTTTGCCGATTGGTCACCCCCTTTTTCAAAGCTGCTGTTCTGGACCAGGTTTTTAACCCAGACGGTTTCAAGCCCAATTAATACGACAGGGATCCAGATCACCGCCATGAACACGGCGAAAAACCTGAGAATGCTCCAATACCGGCGTCGAACGTCTGGAGAACGGGGGTAATCGTTAGGCATGAGTCTTCCAAGTCACTGGGGCTGATTTCCTACTGTCCAGATTTTAGCCGAATTGCATGGTGAGATCGATTAGTGGCACCCATCAAACGGGTTCCCTCATCATCCTTATTTTTTCCTCGTTTGGTACTTTTTTCAACATGGAATTCAATTCGGCAAGCGAAACGGCCAGTGACCCCCGAGCTTGGACTGGCCACTTGGCATCGATTAAACCAAACGTTCCGGACAGGGACCCGAATGAATGGCTACAAAAGAACAGGAAAACCTCCTATTAACCCACTCTAAATGGGCCCCAAAACAATCACCGAAAACGCCAGCTTCCTCGTGAAAACCGTCTGAAACGATCATCGACAGCTGGGGGAGTTAATCGGCTGACGGTAATTTCGAAGGTTTTCCAGGCTCAGGCGGAGGCCGCATCTGCTCATAGCAAGGCATTTCGACCGGCTCATGGAGTTGGACCACAACCGATCACTCCCGCCGGTCGAGAATCTGGACAGAAATTTTCCAAAATAAACCGAAACACTAAACCGAAACACTAAACCGAAACACGAACTCGCTCCCGACCCAAGGCAATCCTCGCCACCCATTCCTGCAAATGCGCTGCGCAACATGAAGTCGTTTGTCGTGGTGACCTCAAAACAACCGATCAGTTGCTGTGAAATCGATTCTCATATTTTTGCAGCAAATCATCAAATTCCTGAATGAGTTCGACAACATCCTCATAGGGAAGTTTTTGCAACATCATCATCCTGTGGATCCGCCGATGCGTTGGTACCACGTGCCGGTCCGGGCGGTGGGGCGGCTCAACAACGACGACATCATTCGGATCGGTCCCTTCATAACAGGTAAAACTTGGGTTCGCAAAAATCCTGAAACCGACGTTGGCCAGATGGGCATCGTTCTGGAAAATCGAAGAGGCGTCCCGCAGGCAACGCACGATATGCGAGGGGCTGGAAACCAATACGATTCGTTCCACCTCGTGCCGACCAAAAATCAAGCCGCCGTTTCGGATTTCCTCCATGGTGTTCATCGACTCCAAATCCAACTCGAGTCGAGACAACAGCCTGTCTTTCAAACTCTCCACACCGTGCTCTTCAAAATGGGCTTTCAACGGTTCGAAATTGGCCAATTCGGCGAAGTGTGTTTTCAGGTACTCCAACGAGTACTCACCTTCGGCCAATGTTTGACCCGTTTTTTCCGAATCGCCCAGATTGAATATTTTCTCCGAGGCACCCGTACCAAAAACGATCACGGATGCATCCATTTCCAGTGCGGCCAGAATACCCTGGGGGATTCGCCCCAGGTGATGGGGAGGATCACCCCAGGCCACGTATCGCCAATTTTCTATGTGCAAGTTACAGCCATGCACCAGGACGCCGGTTTTCATATTGATGAACCAATTGTATTTCGAGAATTCGTCTATTGTTGCACTGTTTGGCACTCATAAAAGGGGGCGGTATAGATTAAGTCAACTGCCAGACCGGTGTGCAAAACTCGACTTGGTTGTCAATCCAAATACCGAGATTTTGCATCCTTCGTATTTGTTCACCCAAACCGGAATGATAGCATCAACACTGTCTTGGCGGCCTAAACGAAAACCACCTATTGTCCGCAATTTCAAGGTACTTTTGCCGTCTTGATGAAACAACCTAAAGTTTTTGAAAACATCTATTGACCGCCCAAACGTGTTTTCATAATTTGCCACTCATCGAAACGAATTGGTTAACGAGTTACCACTCGCAACGATATTTTTTGCCGCTTCGCTGGTTTGCTTTGAGCCTCGGCTCTGCAAAGCTTGGCAAGATTGAATCTCACGGATGAGTTTTCAATTCTCTGCTTTCGAAGTGGCAAAATGAGAGATGATTGCGACAAGGATGTCTCGATCGACTTTCGACCAATCGCTCTCGGACTACTGAGGAATCCTTAGCCCCCCTGGGATCCGACGTTCCGAGGGCTTTTTTTATGCGCGTTGACGGACATTCCCAAGTTTTACCCGTCTACGATAAGTGGCCGTTCCCGTTTTCACGCAACCACCGCACCTCGTTCTAGGCCTCTGCCATCTCGGCCCGTCGTTCTCGCAGCAATTCTATCAACTGCTTTTGCGGGCTCGCGAACTTGGCAATCCCCTCGGACATCAATGTTTCGTACATGTGGCTGAAATCAACCTGTCCATCGATTTCGTCCAACACGGCCTGCTGCGGAAGTTGGTCGACGCGTCGATCAAAAATCTCTCCGGATTCCGCCACGGCCTGATTCGTCTTGGGCGGGTTTGTTTGTATGTCACTGCCGGCCAAGGCGGCCACGTACTTCCAAGGCTTGTCCTCAGCCCGCTTGGTCCCCGTACTGGCAAAAATGATCTCCTGCTGCAATGGGCAGTTTTTGTCTCCCCAGAATGCTTCGTTATCCGCCCAGATCCGCTGCGCATTGACGATGCCCACCATGCCCTGTGCATCGGCCGACAGGGTCGGGTGCCGGTTTTGTGTGTACACGTCAATCCTGGATACAAAAATACTGTAAACACTCTTGAATGTGTTCTGCTGTCCCAGCTGTTGGGCCCCCCGCCAGCAGGCGTCACGCGCTGCCTGGTACTGGTCTTGCGTGAAAATAAGTGTGACATTGACAGGAATGCCGGCAACGACAATTTCTTCCAGTGCATCCAATCCGGCCGGGGTCGCCGGGACTTTGATCATCCTGTTGGTGTGGCCTGCTGACCATTGCTTGGCAAGTTGAATGTACTTCGCCACCCGTTGGTCATGCGGCATATCCAGTTCCGGATCTTCAATCAACGGATCCAATTCAAAACTTACGTAACCGTCATTTCCTTCGGTGGTTCGACTGACATCTGCAAAGACTGACTGGGCTTCACTGACCAACTGGTCCGCCATCGCCCAGGCAATTTCATCATCGCTCTGCCCCAAAGCAACCCGCTCCTGAATTCGATTGTCAAACCTGCCCGTCTTGATCAGGTCGGCGATAATAATGGGGTTCGACGTTGCACCCGTGGCACCCAAGGCCCGGTTTTCGGCGACCAGGTCTGGATCAATACTGTCCAGCCAAAGTTTGGTTCCACATTCAATCAGTGAACGAAGCGAATCAGACATGAAAAGTTCCTTGAATCTGTAAATTCAATCGGCGGGAACGCCGTTCCCCAAACCGTCTATTTGAACTGACGCGCGTTGCTGTTTCGAGGGGGTACTTGCCAGGCGTGCGGTTTTGGCGGCGGGGATTTCGGTTCCGGGTGGTCCAGATACGTGTATCGGTTCTTGACAACATCAAAAAAATGCAGGGTATCCTGCCCCGTCTTCACATCAATGGCACCCGATTTAACCGACGCGCTTATCGCCCTGGACAATTGGTCCGCCATCTTGTTGGGTGAATGATTGACTTGTTGCAGTACGTCCAACAGGGTGGAACCGGTTGCAAAATCAAACTGGTTCGGGCCATGGCAGTTAACAATGTTGAATTTCCCCAACAGATTATGTTCGTCAGCCAACGCTTCCTGGTAGGCTCCCACCAGGAAAATCCCCAAACAGTAAGGCTCACCCAGGCCGTCACAGCTATGCAATGGCAAAGATTTTTGCTGGGATCCGGTTGCGATATAAGA
>JABACA010000045.1 GCA_014237975.1 Mariniblastus sp.
AACCGTACGTCCTCGACCCATCCAGCAGACGAGCCTGTTGTCCTCCGTGGGCAAAGTTCTAGCCAGTGACGTGGTCGCCGACCTTGATTCTCCGCCGCACAACAAGAGCGTGATGGACGGTTACGCCGTACGCTCGGCCGACATCAATGCCGGCCAATTGGATCTGGTGGTGACGGAAACGATTGTTGCGGGCAGCTGTCCACAACAAGCCGTACAACCTGGCTGTGCCGCCAGGATCATGACAGGAGCACCTTTGCCGAGCGGAGCAGACGCCGTCGTGATGATCGAAGATACCAAGATCTTATCGGGCTCGGAAACATCCAAAGTTAGAATCGATCTGACCCGGATTAAACCCGGGCAACACACGATGCAACGCGCCAATAATTATCGGTGTGGCGATTTGGTATTGGAGAAAGGTCACCAGGTTCGCGCGGCCGATATTGGGATTTTAGCGGAAGTTGGCCAGGCCAAAGTCGACGTATACACCCAGCCTCGCGTTGCCGTTCTGCCCACCGGCGACGAGTTGGTCGAGGTAAACCAGCTGCCGGGTCCGGCCCAAATCCGTAATAGCAATGGACCGATGTTGGTAGCACTCAACCAAGCGATGGGTTTCGCTGTCGAGCCGCTGGAGATAGGGCGCGACAACGAAGAACAATTGAGACAACAGGTGCAGCTGGGACTGCAAAGCGATATCCTGCTAATGTCGGGAGGCGTATCGGCCGGGATGCTGGATCTCGTTCCAAAGGTTCTGGCAGATTGCGGCGTAGAGCAGATTTTTCACAAAGTGGCGGTCAAGCCAGGTAAACCGATTTGGTTTGGTCAACGGGTGCAAGATTCCCATATCAGCTACGTATTTGGTCTGCCGGGCAACCCGGTCAGCAGCCTGGTCGGATACCACCTGTTTGTTCGTCAGGCCATCCGCTGCATGTTTGAGCAAACAGAGCATCCACGGTGCCGCCGTGCGGTCCTGGCAACCGACCACCAAACCCGTGGGAACCGACCCACTTTCTGGCCGGGAAAAATCGTCGTTGATTCCCAGACAACTCGGCACGTCGTGCCTGTCCAATGGAACGGTTCGTCAGATCTACGCGCCCTCTGCAGTTCCGACTGCCTGATCCTCTTCCCGGTCGAAAAACATGATTATCAGGCTAACGAAGCGGTTGAAATATGGCCGCTGGACCTGTGACGGTAGTAAACTCGTATTGGCGATCAAGTGGAAGATTCTTTACGATGCTACTTGTCCGTTCTGTCCAAGTGGATATGACTTGTCATGGAATGGGTACTGGCTATCGATCTGGCAAAACAACTGATCCTCCCGCATGAACGTACCCTCAACTCCCATCGCAGCTGACCCGCCGGTTGATTCGCACGACGCGAAAAACCAGGATCAGACGGTGTTGGCAAACCGCGCGACCGGTTGGCAAGTTTTTTGGGTCACACTCTTCAGCTCCCTGCTTTTGTGGCTGGCATTCCCTCCTGTCGGGCTGTGGCCTGTGGGGTGGATCGCCCTGGTTCCCATGATGTGGCTGGTGGCGACTCCGACACTCAAGGGCCGCCGCCCCTACCGGCAGATTTGGATGGCGGGACTCCTGTACTGGTTGGCTACCTTCTACTTTATCCCGATTCCACACTGGGCTTTGTGGATCGGCTGGTTGGTCGTTTCCCTCTACCTTTCAATCTACTTGCCGCTGTTTGTACTGTTGGCGCGGGCGCTGGTTCACCGCTTACACTGGCCAATGGTAGTAGCCGGACCCTTGGTCTGGGTTGGTATCGAGTGGCTGCGTTCAAACCTGATAACGGGGATGGCAATGGTCTGCCTGTCCCATACGCAATACACGCAGCCGATCTTCATCCAGGTTTCCGATCTGTTTGGCGGGTATACCCTGACGTTTTTAATGGCCATGTTTTCAGCCGCGCTGGTGCCCTGGACCGGCTGGAGCCAAAACCCACGGCACGGCTCGAGGTGGCTGGGCCTGATCGGCGCCAGTCTGATTCTGTTGGTGGTGACGGGCTACGGTTATTGGAAACTATCGCAATCGTTCCATGCGGGAAACGAAAATCAGCCGGCAACGGTGGTGGCCCTGATCCAGGGTTCGATCGACACTGAATTCCCTGAAAATGAAACTCAGCAAATGGCCTACCAGGAGAAACGGGACCAGGAGTATTTTCAATTGTCTCGTCAGGCCGCTCGAGAGTGGCCCGACATTGACCTCATGGTTTGGCCCGAATCGAGTTTTCCGCTACCCGATATCCTGGATAGTGCCAAGACAGAAGAGCGGCACCCCGGATTGGCGGCCATGTATCGGAGGCAAGCCAAACAGGTCTGGTCGGCGGTCACGGCTGGATCAAAACCACCTTTTCAAATGTTGGTTGGGGCAACTTCGCTTGATGACGAAAAGATCTATAACGCTGCCATTCTGCTCAACCAATCGGAGGATGTGGCAACAAGATATTTCAAGAATCACCGGGTCATGTTCGGTGAGTATGTACCGTTAGCTGGTTGGTTCCCATTTCTGCAAGAATGGTCACCCATTGGTCGGGGCCTGACCGCCGGCACCCAGCCAGCGACGTTTGAGATCAATGGAGTCAGGTTTTCGCCCAACATCTGTTTCGAAAGCACGGTTCCCCATTTGATTCGCCGACAAGTCAACCAGTTGTCGAACGAAGGAAATGAACCAGATGTGATGGTCAACATCAGCAATGATGGATGGTTTTTCGGAACCAGCTGTTTGGATTTACATCTAGCCTGCAATGTATTTCGTGCCGTTGAGATGCGCAAAACCAACCTGGTGTGTGCCAATACTGGTTTTTCCGCCGAGATTGATCCGCATGGTAATATCCGGCAGCAAGGACCGCGTCGCGCAACGGACAAGCTCCGAACAGAGGTGCGGCCCCTAAAATCGCATTCGCTCTATCGAATGGTGGGAGACTTACCGGTCATCATTTTTGGTTTGGGAGCGATGATCGTTGGACTACTGGCTCTTTGTCTCAACCAAAGAATTCCAGGACCGCATGCGGGTCGAGACTCAGGCTGAGGATTGGGAATCTAACTCAGCGATTGACCGTAAATAGTTTGCCAATCCCTGGTTTAGACTTCCTCAACCGACACCCGCGTCTTCACTTTGTCCTTGCTAATCAGCGCCGGCCAATAGCTGATAATCTCGGTTGCCTTGGGGCGTCCGCCGGCAAACCCGGTAACCCCGGGAGGCCCACTGGTGACCAAGGGAACGATTTCCATACCCAGGCGGTTTAATTTGTCTTTGTCCTTGCCACGGGCTCCAATCCTCAAGATGACCTCAGCCGGATCCTCGGGTGCAGCCGCAATCCCGGCATGGCAAACGTTGGTTCCAACAATCTCCACAAATCGTTCATCCTGTTCAAAATGCACGCCATCCAGAGCCACTCGATCAAAAACGATATCAGCACACAATTTTGCTTTGTCCACAGCATCCGGGCCTGCCACGGTTAGCTGACCAAGAATCTTGTAGCCCTCGTGAAACGAGATGGAAACCTTGTAAGTGTCGGTTGCAACCTGCCCCTTGATACCGGAAATATCAACCCGGTCATTGCCCGAATCACTCAGTTCAATGGACGTGAAATCGGCGATGCAATCGGGAGTAATGTAACAACTCGGATCCCCCATCTCGTAAACCAATTGGGAGGTTACCGTTTCCCGGGTCACAAGTCCCCCGGTTCCTTCATGTTTCGTCACGCTGAAAGTTCCATCGGACCTGGCCTCGATAACCGGATAACCAATCCTCGCCATATCCGGGATATCACGCCAATGAATGTAGTTACCGCCAGTGCATTGCGCACCGCATTCGACGATGTGACCGGCAATCGTTCCGGCCGCCATCAAATCCATATCATCCATGGGCCAGTTGAATTCATAAATCATCGGAGCTAACACGACGGATGGATCGGTCGCACGTCCCGTGATCACGATATCGGCACCCTGTCGGAGCGCTTCGACGATTGGCTCAGCTCCAATGTAGACGTTGGCCGTTTTCACCTGGTCCAGGTAAGGTTCAAGTGGTTCTCCGTTGTCCATGTTATTAAACGGTTCACCGCCGTCGATCAGGGATTTCAAGTCATCGAGAATGTCATCGCCCTCGACGATCCCGATTCGAATACCCGACATGCCCAATTCCCGAATCACCCCGGCCACTGCCCGCCGGCAAGCTTGCGGGTTAACACCACCTGCATTGGCAACGATTTTGATCCCTTTTTCCCGGCACTGCGGAAGCACGCGCCTGACCATCTCTACAAAATCGGTCGCATACCCCATTTCGGGATTGCGACTTTTCAGCTTCTGCATGATGCTCATCGTGACTTCTGCAAGATAATCCAGTGTCAGGTAGTCCAACGGACCTTCGTTCACCAAACGAATTGGCCCCAGGATACTGTCACCCCAGAAACCTTGCCCATTTGCAACCAGAATCTTATCGCGCTTTGGCTGGCCGTTTGACATATCTCTCATTCATCCATCCAGGTAATTCGAAAACGGCATTCTATCGAATCAGGTCTGGTTCGACGAGAAGGAGGTTTCCTTTCCAGATACATCCAGCTGAGGGTGTCACTGGTCCTAGGCGGATTGATTTTCCGATTTAGAATGGGGGGCTGGTTCGTATCCACTGTCATTGGGAAATAGCATGCCGGACTTCGTCAAAGTACAGATTGAATCGGGTGTGGGCAGACTGACACTCAATCGGCCCGACAAGCGAAATGCATTAAAACGGCAGTTTATTGAGGAAATTCATGCAGGAATCTCCCAATTGGAAGCTGACCCCAATTTGCGCGTTTTCCTGCTGGATGCCGAAGGCAGTGTGTTTTGTGCAGGAATGGATCTGGCTGAAATGCAGCAACGGGCCGAATCGGAAAATGGCCAACAAGAATGGCAACGCGATTCCCAAATTTTTGCCGATACATTGGCCGCGATCTTCCGTTTACCTGTCCCCACGATTGCCGCGGTCCAAGGTCCCGTCGTGGCCGGCGGCGTAGGCCTGGTGCTGGCCTGCGACATCATGATTGCCAGTGACCAGGCGTTCTTCATGCTACCGGAGCCGGTACGAGGTATCACGGCGTCCATGGTGACCCCCTTACTGATCCACCGCGTGGGCAGTGGACCGGCAACCAGCATGTTATTATCGTGCGAGCGCATTCTCGCTTCGCAGGCAAGGACATATGGATTGTGTCATGACGTTGTGGCCCATGAAAATCTTGACGATCGTTGCAACCAAATCGTATCAGCCATTCTTACCGGGTCCCAATCGGCGCTGGCCATCACCAAGCAGCACATAAACGATTGTGCTGCAACCGATGTGCTTGCCGATTTAAAAAAGTCAATTACGGTTTCTGCCGAAGCGCGAGAAACCGAAGATGCGCGGGAAGGCCTTGCCGCATTTTTGGAAAAACGAAAACCGGCTTGGCAACCTGATTGAAACAGAAAATGTTACGGAGTGCATGAACGATGAAGAAGATTGACCTGACCGGAAAGACCGCCTTGATCACTGGAGCCAGCCAGGGGATTGGACTTGCCACCGCACAATCGTTGCACGGAGCAGGTGCCAATGTGGTCGTTAATTATTTCGCCGACCCCGACGGACACAACCAGAATCTGGCGGACCAAGCCGTGGCTGGCCTGGGAGACCGCGCCATCGCCATTGCCGCCGACGTCCGTCAACCGGATCAGCTTTCGCAGATGATGGAAACAACGGTTGGCACTTTTGGAACACTCGAAATCCTGGTCAATAATGCAGGTATTCTGAGAGATCGCAGCTTCAAAAAGATGAGCTTGCAGGAATGGCAAGACGTGATGGACACCAACTTGACTGGTGTTTTTAATTCCTGCAAAGCGGCTATTGGTTCGCTCCAAGCAGGCGGAGCCATTGTCAATATCGCATCGCTATCTGCCGTTACCGGTTTTTTTGGTCAAGCCAACTATGCGTCAGCCAAGGCGGGCGTGATGACTCTGACCAAGGTTCTCAGCAAGGAACTAGCCCGTAATAACATCCGTGTTAATGCCGTGGCACCAGGTGTAGTAGACACCGAAATGGGCAAGTCGATACCGGAAGATAATCGCAAAGCGATGTTGTCCCATGTCCCACTTGGCCGGTTTGCCGAGCCTCGTGAAATAAGTGAAGTCGTGCTGTTCCTGTGCAGCGATATGGCGAGCTATGTCACGGGCCAAACGCTGCATGTCAACGGTGGATGGTGGGGCTAGTCCCTTTTTTTACTGACCCGACCGGGTTCCAAACCTGGCGGAATCCATTTTTTGATTGGCCCCGTTTTGCCAGCAGTTTAAATCAGTGGCCCAGAGAGTCACGCAGCAATTCATTGGCAAACGACAATATTCGGCTGACAACAGGAACTTTCGACTTCAGAAACCACTGATTCCATACATTCGCAGTGGATTAGCAAAACCAACCGAGGCGGAACGACTGGTCGAGTTGGCGTTGCCCCAACAACGGTGACTGACTTAAACTGCCATATGTCCATTGAAGACCTTGGCAAATGGAGTTGCCGCGTGGCACCGAATTCTGAACGAGCAAGCCGCAATAATCTGTCACGGCAGACAGTGATGCATTTTGTGGTCATCACCCTGTTCGCAGGCTCGGTGTTTTTCACCAACCTGGGTTCTGCCAAGTTATGGGACCGCGATGAACCACGGAATGCGGGTTGTGCATCGGAAATGCTCCAACGCGGTGATTGGGTTGTTCCCGTTTTCAATAGCGAACTGAGACACCAAAAGCCGGTATTACTTTATTGGTTTATCATGTCGGCTTACTTGGTGCTGGGAGAAACGGAACTGTCTGCCAGAATCTGGTCGGCCTTGCTTGGTTTGGGTACCGTGTGGATGACCTACGGTATCGCGCGTCGCCTGGTCAATCCGACCGCTGGGCTGATTGCCTCAATGGCCTTGTCCACCAGCGTGATGTTCTCCGTGGCGGCCCGGGCGGCCACACCTGATTCAATATTGATTTTCTTCAGTACTCTGGCAGTGTTGCTCTATGTTTTGGGTACATTTGCTTGTCAAAGGGACGATGACCCCGCCCAGCATTTAAAGATGGCCGGCTCATGGTTTCCCCATCAGTACCGATATGTCCTGGGTATGTACGCCGCCATGGCGATGGCAGTCCTGGCCAAGGGACCGGTCGGCCTGATACTCCCGACGGCCATCATTGGAATGTTTCTGTTGATCCAAAGACTGCCGCCCCTACCAACAGCCTACTGGAACCGCCAGGGCAGGGTGTCCCGCTTGGCGATTGCCTGCTTTCGCCCATTTTCACCGTTGCACTTTTTAAAAACCTGTTGGTCCATGCGACCCATCACAGCAATCCTATCCGTGCTTTTGATCGCAGGTCCCTGGTACGTGCTGGTCGGGATCAAAACGGAAGGGGATTTCTTAAACCAGTTTTTGATGGGTGAAAATTTCGGCCGGGCTACCGTCGTACTGGAAAGCCATAGTGGTGGTATCTGGTTCTACCCGCTGACGCTATTAATTGGCTTCTTCCCATGGGCCATTTTCTGCTTCCCCACTGCCCTGACCATTGACCGGCAAATGAGCCAGGGTTCCAAATACAGGACAGCCATTCTGTTTGCACTTTGCTGGATTGGTGTTCAGATATCGCTGTTTACCATCGCCAGCACCAAACTTCCCAGTTACGTAACCCCTTGCTATCCGGCGATGGGAATACTGATTGGTTTAACGGTTTATATCTGGATTACAAACAAATCAAGTGTTGCGAAAATCTGGTATGTATTGGCCGTATCGGGATTGATCACCAGCGGTTTAATCATCTCGGCGGGGCTCGTATACGTCGGCCAGGAATTTCTCAATGGCGATCTGTGGCTCATGTTGATTGGTGTTATTCCAATATTGGGCGGGCTATTAGCCGTCTATTTTGCCTACACCGACCAGCGAATCCGCTCGGTAATCGCCGTCAGTCTAACGTCACTCATCTTCTCCGTTACCTTGTTTGGATTTGGCACTACGGCCGTTGATTCACACCGAACCACTTCTGTCGTCCTTGATTTTCTGAAACAATCCGATCGGGAAATCAAAGTAGCGAGCTTTCACACGCTTGAATCCAGCTGGGTTGTGTACGCCAAACGACCGATCTTCGAACTCGCTCATTCAGCGAACCCGACAGGTTTGAAACTGGAACGGGATCGATTTTGGAAGCCAAAACCGTGTATTACGCCGGAAGAATTCAGTCGACTTCAACCGACCGCTTTCTATCTAACCACCAACGAGCATGTTGACGAGCTACTCACCCGATTGCCGGCCAACTATGGCATTGCTGAATCGACACCCTTTTTCCTGAAAAAGGACCTGCAACTAATATTACTGCAACCGGGTGAAGGTGAAAAACTGGCAGCTGAACAGGATGGCGAGCTGCGTTAGATACAACATTGCAAACGTGACCAGACGTTACGCCGCTGGAAACCAATCAAGGTGCCAGCAGAACGATATCCCAGGAACCGGACTCGTTCGCCGTGAAAACAACTCGATCATGCAGGCGATCCGACCGTCCCTGCCAAAATTCGAAACGTGCAGGACGCAACAAATAGCCTCCCCAGTCGTCAGGTAACGGAACGGGTCCATCAGTAACAGTGGCGAGCAAGTTTTTTTGTTGTTCCAGTTCCGTGCGGGATGGCAATAAAGTCGACTGTCGTGAAACACTCGCGCTTAGCTGAGCACCCACCGGGCGTGAGTGAAAATACTCTTCGGACGTCGATCGACTGGTCTTTTCGGTTACACCTTCGATACGGACTTGACGACCCAGATAGGGCCAATGCAAAGCAACGGCAGCCCGGGGATTTTCGGCCAGTTGTTTTCCTTTGATCGAATCGTAGTTCGTAAAAAACTGGACTCCGTCTGTGAGGATTCCCTTGAGCAACACCACGCGAACGGTAACGTTCCCCTCTAGATCGGAGGTGGCCAACGACATGGCATTTGGTTCAAACCAGCTGCCTGGACACTTGTCAGTCGCCAACTGCATCCAGTAACTCAGTGCTGCCAGCGGGTCATCCCCCAACTGTTTGGCATCGAGTCCCTGATCTTCATATTCTTTGCGGATAGCTTGAAAGTCCATGACAATCGCTCTCTGGTTTAAGGCGTGTTGTAATTTCCTGCATCGAAATGACAGGGGCTTCGACGAAATCTACCGTTAACATTACAATCAAGGTGAATCGGCTAGCAGTTCTCGCCGCTGCAGGCCGTTCACCTTGGTCCTTTTTTCAAGACCACTTATGATACCGCAGTCCCGCAAGAGTGTAACTCAATGACCATGAATCCTGCAGATAACGACCCATCTCCCGAAATGCGGATTGAACGCGATTCGATGGGAGATGTGCACGTACCGGCCAATGCCTATTACGGTGCCCAAACCCAACGCGCAGTGGATAATTTTCCGATTTCCGGCTGGACCTTGGCGCCGGCGATGATCCACGCCATGGGCCGTGTGAAATACGCCTGCGGGATTGCCAATCGCGACCTGGGAAAGCTGACGCGGACAGGAAAATGCCCTCTCAATGCGGATCAGGTCGATGCCATGCTGGCCGCTGCCAGAGAGGTGGCCGACGGAAAACTGGATGATCATTTTCCAATCGACGTCTTCCAAACCGGTTCGGGTACGTCGAGTAATATGAACGTCAATGAAGTGATTGCCAATCGTGCGACAGAGATCATTGGCGGTGATCGTTTTTCGGCTGAAAAAGCGATCCATCCGAACGATCACGTCAACATGGGGCAAAGTACAAACGATACGTTTCCAACAGCCATCCACGTTGCCGTTGCGTTTGAAATCAAGAACTCGCTCTTACCGGCACTCCAAAGGTTGGCTGACACTTTCCACAAACAGTCAAAGGAATGGGATCAGGTCATCAAGATTGGTCGCACCCATTTGATGGACGCGACCCCACTGAGGCTTGGTCAGGAGTTCAGTGGATTTGCTCGGCAGCTTGACCTGTCCATCGATCGCGCTCAGCAGGCAATGCAGTCAGTATTGGAATTGCCGGTCGGTGGCACGGCGGTCGGCACCGGTATCAATACGCACCCTGAATTTGGTCAACGTGTCTCCGCAGTCCTCGCCAAAGAAACGAGCATGGATTTTGTCGAGGCGGTTAACCACTTCGAAGCCAACGCACAGCGCGATGGATTGGTGAGCTGCCACGGACAGTTGAAAACGATCGCCACAACGTTGTTTAATGTGTCAAACAATATTCGATGGCTGGGATCTGGACCACGCTGTGGTTTTTACGAAATCGCGTTGCCTTCGAGGCAACCCGGCAGTTCGATCATGCCTGGCAAGGTTAACCCTGTCATGTGTGAAAGCATGATGCAACTTGCCGCCAGGGTCATCGGCAATGACCAAACGATTACAATCAGTGGTGCGACCGGTGGTCAATTTCAGTTGAATATCATGATGCCCGTAATGGGCCAAACGACCTTGGAGAGCATCCAGCTGCTGTCAAATGGAACGAACGCATTCGTTGATTTTTGTGCGCATGAAATAAAAGCAAACCGAGATGTATGTGAGTCGTTCGTTGAAAAAAGTCTATCAATGGTCACCAGCTTGAATCCTCATATCGGTTACGAAATGGCCTCAAAAATCGCTAAAGAGGCTTTTGCAACGGGCAAAACCATTCGGCAACTGTGTCAGGAACAGGACATCCTGCCTGCCGACACATTGCAAGAGGCTTTGGATCCCTTGGGGATGACCGAACCCCACGAATGATCTCGACTTACAATCCAGAAAAACCAGAAACACCAACAAGACATTCCATGGAGGGAAGACGGTGAAATTGAACTTGAAAACGACGTTTTTGTTTACAATCTCGGCATTCTGTTTGATTGGCATGTTCAATCGAACCACAGGACAAGTTCTCAGTCCCGTGGGATCGGAACCCACGGAATCTGTCAAAGACCAGATATCATCGGTCTATGCCCTTACCAAGTCAGCCAAGAACGCCACCGATTTTTCGGAAATTGATTTGCGATGCCTTTCAATTCTCGAACTCGACCTCAACGACAAAGATCGGCAATACGTAAACTCCCTCGCTTCCTGGGCCTTATGCCGCCGCGGCTTCAGTCGGGCTGATCTTGCCGATTCCTTTCTATCAGCAGGAAACGGAGAGCAGAGTGAAATTGTAATGGAACAGGCGAAAACCGACTTTGACATGTCGATCGCCCGTGACAACTCGCGCTGGCGAGCCTACCTGGGACGGGGGATGGTGATGACTCGTCATGAAGAATTCGAACAGGCCCGGCAAGATTTCGAAGAAGTGACTCGTCGACAACCCGATCATATGGCGGGCTGGTTCGACCTGGCCGAAGTTCAATACCAGCTAACCGAGTACACTGCTGCAATCGAATGCTATTCCAAGGTGATCGATTCCGATCCAGCTGATGCACAGGCCTATACGGGGCGTGGACATTGCCAGTTTGCCAACAAGCAGTACCAAGCTGCCCTGGACAACTACAAAATGGCCCGGCAACTGGCACCATTGAATCAGGTAGCCAAATGTAACTGCGGTGAAGCAGAACAGATGTTGGGCAACTGGCAAGCGGCCTATGAATGCTACATCCAAGCGACCAAAGTCGATCCACTGCCGGCCGCCTATCGCAAGGCAGCCGGATTGCTGGCAACCTGTCCCGACGACGAGTATGCTCGTCCCAAGGAGGCGCTGGAACTCATCGAAAAAGCAATTGCGATGGAGGGCGAGACACTTGAGAACCTGCGAACGTTGGCAACCGCTCAATCGGCCAGTGGAAATTCGGAACTGGCTACAGCTACCAACGAGCGCATCGCCGATCTGGAATCCGCCAAGCAACCTGGCAAACCGCGTATTGCCGAAGCACTTGGAAACGACATAAAACGATAACGGTTGAACGCAAGCCGATTCCGTTCGCACACAGAAAAAACGGGGCAACGGATCGCAAGGTTAAACGCTTACCAGATGACCCATTGATCCGGGTCTTGTAGCCATTGGGGAAGTTCGGCCAATTCATCCGTCGCGGGAGGACCTGTCAACTTCTGGGGTCCATCGCTGGTAATCGCGATCGTGTGCTCAAAATGCGCGCTCGCCTTGCCATCCTCGGTTACCACCGTCCAATCGTCATCCAGGCAAACCAGTTTCTTGGTCCCCGCATTGACCATCGGCTCGATCGCCAAAACAACTCCCGGCCGCAGATCGAAATCGTCAGAACCGGCAAGTGCCTCGCTGAAATAATTGGGAACTTGCGGCGGTTCATGTAAATCACGCCCGATCCCGTGCCCCACCATCTCTTCGACCACCCAAAACCCCGAGTCTCTGACCAACGCTTCCATTTCCCGGGCCACTTGGCTCCACAGGGTACAGGATGCCATTAATTCGATCGCGAGATTCAATGTTCCCAACGTCACATCCAGCAGTTTTTGATGGGTCGCCGAGATCGGTCCGACGGCATGGGTTACGGCCGCATCACCACACCACCCGTCCAGACGGCAACCGGTATCCAGCGAAACCAGGTCCCCCGTTTGAACCACTCGCGACCCGGGAATTCCATGAACCACTTCCTCGTTAATTGAAATACAGGTCTCGGCAGGGAACGGGGGCGGTCCTCCATAATTCAGAAACAACGAGGTAGCACCGCAACGCTCAAACGTTTCACGATACGCCAGGTTCAGCTCGCCAGTCGTCACGCCAGGTTTCAGAATCCTGGCCGCCGCCTGATGCGCCTGCCAAACCACGAGACCGGCTGCTCGCATCATCCTTATTTCGCGAGCCGATTTCAGAACCCGTTTTACTTCGGAGTGGGACACGATCTTTATTCTTTCCGAACCGCCGCCAGGTGCTGGTAGCGGTCACTTCTTCGGTTTGTAGATTTCGGTCGCCGTCCCATAAAAGACCTCGCTGGCATTCATCATGGTTTCACTAAGCGTCGGGTGCGCGTGAATCGTCTCGGCAATGTCGCGCACCACGCAACCCATTTCAATGGCCAATGTTGCTTCGGCAATCAACTCACCGGCACCCGGCCCCACAATTCCACACCCCAAAACACGCTCGGAATCAGGATCAACAATCCATTTAGTCAATCCTTCAGTCCGTCCCAACGCCTGGGCACGGCCACTTGCCGCCCAGGGATAGACACAAACTTCATGGGCAACTCCACTCGCCTTTGCTTCCTCGGCCGTTATACCGGTCCAGGCAATCTCGGGGTCGGTAAACACAACTGCGGGAATCGCCCGTTTATCAAATCGCACGGGTTGTCCGTGAATCACCTCGACGGCCAGACGACCTTCGTGGTTGGCTTTGTGCGCCAACATCGGCTCTCCGGCAGCATCACCAATCACGAAAATACTAGGGACCGCGGTCCGCATCTGATCGTCGTGCAAAATAAAACCACGCTGGTCCAACTGAACCCCCACCGTCTCCAGCCCCAGATCGAAGGTATTGGGACGACGACCCACTGATACCAGGACCCGATCGTATTGCTCGGTTCCAAACTTCTCGGGTCCCTCGAAGGTAACTTCCACCTTGTCGCCGTTAAGAGAAATGCTTCCCACTTTGGTATTCAAGAAAATACGATCTTGGAAAAGTTGCTTCAGACGGCGATGCAAGGGACGAACAAGATCTCGGTCGGCACCCATCAGCAGCCCGTCTTGCAGCTCCACGACACTGACTTCAGTTCCCAGGCCGGCGTAAACCGTTCCCATCTCCAATCCGATATACCCGCCACCAATCACCAACATGGACCCAGGAATGTCAGCCAATTCCAGAGCACCGGTTGAATCCATGACTCGCTCCGAGCCAATATCGAACGCTCCGGGCATGGCAGGAATGCTACCGGTCGCCACAATACAGTGATCAAACGTCAACTTATTGCCTTCGGGTATCGAGCTGTCGTCCCCCTCAAGCGCCAGGCTATTGGCATCCAAAAACCGCGCATGGGCCTTGATAACCGTTACGTTTCTGCGTTTGGCTAATTGGCCAAGTCCGCCTGACAAAGTGCTAATCACTTTCTCCTTGCGTTCCCGCAACTGGGTCAACTGAATGTTGGGACGGCCAAACTCGACTCCCCAGTCTTGCCCCATTTCATCCGCTTCGGAAATAACCCGAGCCACATGAAGAAGTGCTTTCGATGGAATGCACCCTCGCAACAGGCAGGTACCTCCCATCCGACCGGCCGCTTCGACCAACGTCACTTCCATACCTTGGTCCGCTGCCAGAAACGCTGCAGCGTAACCGCCGGGACCGCCACCAATGACAACCAGTTTTGCATGCATGTTGTATAACCCCAAAAAAAACGGCCAGCCACAGGTGACTCGCCGTTCATGCCTTGATGTATTTCTTTGTTAACGCGACAGGAATTCGACGACCGTGTTGGCATCCACGGGCAAGCTGATATCGCTTCCGCTGGGCACACCCTGAACGGTGGCCGTCAATGACTCGGAGTCAAAACTGACCCATTCAATTCCTTCACCTTCGACGCCCACTTCGCGGATTCCATGATACAGCTTCAATACATTCTCTCGACTCCTGAGGGTAATCACGTCCCCTGGTCGCAACATATACGAAGGCTTGTCAACTTTAACACCGTTGACTCGAAAATGTCCGTGGGCAATTCCCTGACGAGCTTGTGGACGTGTTTTTGCCAAACCAACTCGACGAACGACGTTGTCCAATCGCTGTTCACACATCAACAACAGGTTCTCACCCGTATTGCCCTTGGCCCGGGTCGCTTTTTCAAAATAGCGTCGCAATTGTCGCTCACCAAACCCATAGTAGTGTTTGATCTTTTGCTTCTCCATCAACGCCATGCCGTAATTGGATGGGCGACGTCCACGAGTGTGCATTCCAGGTGGTTGATTTCCACGCTTATCAAGTGCACGAGATGCTCCATTGTTTTCATAAATCAACGTCTGGAGCCTACGATTCACTCGGCCTTTGGGGCCAGTATATCGAGCCATAAAACTAATTCCTGTCGACTACACTGCGTTCTGCCTGCCCGGCAAACCGATGCCGGCAATGCCGCTCTCGTCCCGCGGGACTTCGGCAAAAAGTTCGTCCGGAAACCTGAATCAAGTAACTGGACCGTGGCAGATTCGTCAGTTGAAATTGGGCTCCGATTTTCCCCAATTTTCCTGCACTCCACAAGGGGGAAAATACCAGTAGATGGAGGTCAACCCAACGTCACGGGCTATCCATCTCCCACACCTGCAAATCAAGAGCTGACGAGCCAACCATCGAATGACGGCAAGACACTATTCCATCAAGAAACGCCACTGGTAGTGGATCGACCGCCAAAAACCTTGGTGGCATCCCGAGCCAGTGTCTCTGCATCGGTAAAAACTGTACAAATAGAATCGCTCGACGATCTAAATAATTTACGGATTCTCTCCTCGATCATCGGACGTTCCTGGATGTCGCGAATGAAAATCCCTTTCACTTGACCCGGATGGCGCCGCCAAATCTTCAAATAGATTTCGGGATCTTTCTCGGCGGAGTCGCCGACCAATACGAATTTACGGTCAGGCAGGTCATTCAACATCTTGTAAATCGCCGTCGCTTTCCCCCGGCGCCTGAGCATCATGACCCGTTTCAGCAACTGGTCCCGCAACCTGAAATTCCGAAGGTGCATGGTGCCGCTTGGAAAACCATTGTCAGATTGGTGTTTATGCAACGGATGGAACAACTGCCACGGACTGGAAGAAACGTAATGGAATTCGGCACCGCTGGCCTGCCAGTCACGATAAACGGATGCCATACCAGAAACCGATCGAAAGTCTCGCAAAAATGTATTGACCAACAATTCGCGGCGGTCGGCCACCTGAGATTCTTTGATCGTGTCGTCAATATCTGAGATAACGGAAATCCCTTGCCGCGGAATCAAATGGGCAACTCCCTGCCGTACTTCAACCGCACCGCCGACCGTCGAGATCGAGTAAGGCACCCGTAGCCTGCCGAATTCATCCGTTTCGGCTACCTGCTCAATAATCGTTTTAGTAAATCGAGGCGAACCAAAGAAGTGTCCATTCTTGCGGGAGCGTTTTCTCAGCGGCACTGTCGTTTCACCCACGGTGACCCGCACTTCAAGGCCTTTTTCTGCTTCCACGAAAAAGGGGGAGACTCGATTTTTAAAGATCTCGCAACTGAGGGTTTCCTCGTCCACTTTCATCGTCTTCCCCAGCATCTTGACCAGCATACGCTGACGAAGCGTCAGGGGAGAGTTCTGGAATGCCATTCCAGCAACGTTGATTCGCCAACCCAAATTGTCCGTTTGAAAACCATAGGTTGGATAGGTAACGATTTGTGCAGACAAGTTATTCGACCCGCCAATTTTGATCATGATTCAAGGGTATTATTCGGAAACAAATATGGTTTGGAATCGCCCTAACGAATGCTCGACAATGCACGCCCGAATTAGAATCCTAAATACAAAAACAGTACAGCCCATTTTGATGATGTTCCATGGAAGACCCCGTGGTTGCAGCGACGTGCCAAAACGGTTCATTCAACAAAGCCCCAGTTTTTCACATCCACGACATGCCAAGGTTAAATACCATGGTTTTGCTACCGTCTTTCAGGGGTGATGCCCGTCCGTTCCCGACCTATGCCAGCACCGGCGCGGACACGCCGATCAAAAAAAAGGCGACCCAGCGGCCGCCTTTATTATCTTGATTGTCCTTTGGGAAAATTAATCCCACCACCACTGGCCATCCGCCAGATCATCAACCTTGATCGATTTCTTGGTAGCCATGACTTCGCCTTTTTCATCAACGGTCATGTATTTTGCGGAAATCGCAACACGAGGTTGGAATTGCACTCCCCCGCCGATCGGCGTCATGAAGAAGTTGCCTTTCCAAACCGCGTTGACCGCTGGCTCAACATGTTTGGGAGCCATGTACTTCTCTACCGGAAACGCCTGCTCACTACCAAACACTTCCATATTCCATCCAGCGTCCTGATACATATCCATTTCCTGGATAAAGGCCGCTGCAACAGACATATCGATCAAGTTTCGTAGTTCAGCGTAAAGCGGGTTCTTTTCAGAGAGTGAGTTATACATTTTGGTAAACGACCGACAGAAACCTTGGCTCGCCCGGTTCATGCCACCGGTACCGGATCGCTGCCCCTGAGCACTTACCCGCTCGTCTTCACCTACCAATTTGACACCGCCGCCATCCAGCTGCATCGCCGTCTCATCAGCGGTGACCTTAACGTAGCTGTAATCGGGCTCAAAATACCAACGCTGCAACGAGTTCTTGCCAACCGTGTTGGGTTTGGCCTTTTCGATAAAGCTCGTGATACGGACAGGGGGTTGTTCCAACCCGATTCCAATCAGCTTCATGTGATAATCAGCATCCACCATTACTCGTGCAAAATGCGTCTTGGGTGATACGCCACGTACGGTTACGTCCTGAAGCCCCAAAGCATTCTTGTACAGCTCCACAACTTTTTGTTCGTCACCAGGTCGAAAATTCCGTTGAACTTCAGACATGGCAATCTTCATTTGCTGCAAGCCTTCTTGCGTCGGATCAATGGAACAGGAAATCATTCCCGTTGGGCGACTTTCAGGGCCAAATGCACGAAGTGCGACAACCATGTCTTCCAGTTGCAAGGTTGCTTGCCCACTGTTCATCCCGATCACACGGTTATTTCCGTTGATAAAGAAACCTTCCGCGGGACCAGCCAGCACAATGTCCTTCGTTTCCGGAAAATAGAATACATGGGTGACCCGGTTCAAACCGGCCATGTACCGCATTTCATCGGGGATTGGCTGTCCAGAAGCTTGAAGCTTCTTAATTTCTGCTTCCAGTCGATTCAGCGAAACCTTACGCAACCCGCTTTGCTGTTGAACATCTTTGTTCAACGAAGACTTGGCCGCATTCAATCGCTGCCGTGTCAGCTGGCCGGTTTGATCGATCATTGTTCGGGAACGTAAAACCCCGTTTGCATCGATCTCAATTCCACCCGAACCCGCATCTGGAGGATCTTGACAAAATCCGACTGAAGTAACAAAAGTAAGGCAGGCAACCACCATCGACATGATTGCAAACCGGTATGGGCGATTAGCCATTTGGTATTTTCTCCCGTCAGAGCTGTTTGATCGCACGTTCATGTTATTAACGCATCCCGTTGTTGAAAGCCTGCAACAAAGAGGCTCTGTACAGATCTATTTCGTCCTAAATTCGATTCCGTTCTTAATGTTAATTGCCACTTATGGTTGCGGCAAGAAATTTAGTTTTTTTCCTCGGTTTCTTTAGGTTCAAAGCGGGTGACATCCGGAATTTGACGGTTGTTACGACCCAGAATTTTGAGGTGGATTTTTCAAGGAATCAATCCGAACAGGCCTTTTCAGGCCGGATTTACCGCCGGAACCGTTAAATCCCCATTGCCTTCATCAGCATCTTCATGTCGTCCCAGACCAATTTTTTAGCGTCAGGATTTCTCAACAAATAGGCCGGATGATAGGTAACGATCGCCCGACTTCCCCGGTATGAATGAAAGCTCTGGCGCAGCCGTCCAATGGACAAATGGGTGTCCAGCAGCGTCCTGGCGGCAATACTTCCCAAGCAACAGATAAATTCGGGCTGCAATATCTCAAGCTGCCGGATTGCGAAAGGCCAACAATTCTCCAGCTCGAGACCGGTTGGATTACGATTTCCGGGCGGCCGGCATTTAACACAATTCAAAATATAGACGTCCTCACGTTGCATGTTGCAAGCGCTGATAATCTTGTCCAGAAGTTGACCGGCAGCCCCGACAAACGGCAGTCCCTGACGATCTTCTTCGGCTCCCGGCCCCTCACCGAGGAAACAGAGTCGGGCCGATGGGCTGCCAACCCCGAACACGGTTTGCGTTCGGCAACGGGATAATTCTTCACAGCGCACGCAGTCGGAAACCTGACCGGACAAAACCTCCAGCTCTCGTTTTCGATCTGTGTCATTAAGGGAATCGGGATAAGCCGTTGTGAGTATCGAACCGGTAACCTTGCTATCCTCGGCATGGAAACCTGGTTTGGCTTCGGCAATCAAATGCCCGCTCTGTGATTTTGAAGCCGTTGTCGGTTGCGGCGAGCCAACCGTTTCCTGCAGACCGTTCTGCTGATCGGAATCACGACTTGGCCCGCCTGCCGCCGGTTGCTTTGCAACACCTGGCAATTCCTGTATTTGGTCCAATCGTGAATCCAACCCATCCAGAACCAGCCGCCCCTTGGTTCGAGGCAAGTCGGTCACGCCAAATCGACTCAAACTGGCGAGCTGCTGCCTAACCAGATTGGCCAAACGTCGGTGCTCCACGTTTTTGTTGTTATCTTTTTCGGTGTTCAATGGTTTAGCCCGTCACTGTAGTTTGAGTTTCGGCTATCATTTGAAAAAAATTCGGGGCCACTGACCAGTCAGCTGGGCAAATCTCTGACCGTAATTCGGCGTTTGCAGGCCCTCCAAAGCCTCTATTTACAATGTCCATTCCACAAATTTCGATTGTCGGTCGACCCAATGTGGGTAAATCCAGCATTTTCAACTGGCTGGCTGGCCGCCGCTTGGCAATTGTCGACGATATGGCAGGAGTCACGCGGGACCGTATGACTTTTCTGCTGCAGGAAAAAGACCGTTATTTCGAGATTGTCGACACGGGTGGCATTGGGATCAATGACGTCGATGAGCTGGACGAAGAAATAGAACAGCAAATTGAGCTGGGAATACAGGGTGCCGACGTCCTGATGTTTGTCGTTGATGCCCGTGACGGAATCACCGCCCTTGATCAAACCGTCGCCCGCAGGCTGAGAAACATCCAAAAACCTGTTTTTCTGGTTGCCAACAAATGCGATGGCCAAAACTGGGAATTACAGTCCAGTGAATTTTTCACACTTGGCATGGGTGAACCGGTCGCTTGCAGCGCGAAAAACAATCGGCACAAACAAGCCATTCTCCAAAAGATTCTGGAAAACTTGCCCCCCGCCGGACAACTTCTGGAAAAGGATGTCGAACGCCCAGAAATGAAACTGGCGATCGTAGGGCGCCGGAACGTCGGCAAGAGCACCTTGATCAATACCATTACCGAATCGAAAAGAATGATTGTCAGCCCGGTGGCGGGGACCACCCGGGATAGTGTCGACGTGAGAATCGAGATTGATGGCAAATCGTTTGTTGCCATCGACACACCGGGACTGCGGAAAGGAAAGAGCGTCCGGACCGACATTGATTTTTATGGTACTCATCGCGCCCACCGGACGATACGCTATGCCGATGTCATTTTGATGATGTTCGATTGCGGTCAACGGATCAGTAAGGTCGACCGGAAACTCTGCTCTTATATCGAGTCGTACTACAAACCGTGTATTCTGGTGGTTAACAAATGGGATTTGATGGCGGAGCATATGCCAACCGAACGGTGGGCAAATTACTTGCGAGATAATTTTGGATCGTTATGGAATGCCCCGATTGCGTTTATTACGGGAAAGGACGGACGCAACGTCAAAAAAATGTTGAATCACGCGCAAATGCTGTACAAGCAATCGCTGGATCGCGTTAGCACGCCCCAGTTGAACAAGATCATTCGCTCCGCGTTGGACCATCATCCGCCGCCGATCGTCAAAAGACGACGGCCCAAAATCTATTATGCAACACAAATTGGAGTCCAGCCTCCAACGATTGTCCTGAAATGCAACGACCCGGCTGCCTTTCCAAAATCGTATCGCAAATACTTACTGGGAGTTCTCAGAGACACACTGAGTTTTGGTGAAATCCCCATCAGGATGGTGCTGGAAAAACGGGGCGGTTCCGACTCGAAAAACCAGCTCGATCAACAATCCGTTCGTGTCGACGATGAAAAATCTCCGGGGAACCCTGGTTCATCCGATTAACCAATGCGGTTCGAGACAATCCCCTGGCTGGGCGATCGCGGTTCCACCGACAGACTTTGCACGGCAACAGGCTATTTTGCCCTTGCTTGGTAGGCACTCAACCCAGCTGCCATGCATTTCATCGCCGACCGCAATTCCTCTTCATTCAACACATAGGCAATACGGACCTGGTCAATCCCCTGTCCCGGCGTTGCATAAAAACCGGCCCCCGGGGCCAACATGACGGTCTTGCCCTCGTGTTCAAACTCGTCCAACATCCAGCGGCAAAAATCTTCGGCACTGTCGACCGGCAGCTTGACCATGGCGTAAAAAGCACCATTGATATCCGGGCAGACGACACCCGGAATCTCTGCCAGCGATTCCTTGAGTGCGTCCCGCCGGCCCGCGTATTCACTGACGACTCCCGTGTAATACGATTGGGGTAATTGGTAGGCCGCCTCGGCTCCCATTTGCCCAAAGGTGGGCGGTGAAAGTCGTGCCTGTGCCATCTTGATAATCACCTTCATCAACTCGGTATTTCGGCTGATCACGCAACCAATCCTGGCACCGCAGGCTGAAAAACGTTTTGAGATGGAATCAACCACGATCATATTTTGATCGACACCTTCGAATCCGAGAATCGAAAGATGCTCGGAGGAGTCGTAGGCAAACTCCCGATAGACTTCATCGGCAACCAGGAAAAGATCGTGTTCCTTGGCCAGGTCCCGAAGTGCTTCGAGCTCCTCACGACTGTACAGAATGCCAGTCGGGTTGCCCGGGTTGCAGATCAAGATGGCACGCGTTCGTTCGTTGATTTTTTCTTTGAAAGCCTCGATCGGTGGCAACGAAAAGTTGTCCTCGATATGCGTCGTGACAGGGACAACCTTGGCATCCTTGGCCAATGAAAACGAATTGTAATTTGCGTAAAACGGCTCGGGCACAATGATCTCGTCCAACGGGTTGGTGATGGCCGCAAAAACAAAATTGAGTGCTTCCGAAGCGCCCGTGGTGACGATGATTTGCTCCGGATGAATGTCATGTCCCAACCGAAGGTAGTAGTTGGCGATTTGCTGTCGCAGTGACTCGTTGCCCGCCGAATGGCTATAGGCCAAGACAGATATCTTGCTTTGATCCACGGCTTGAAAAAATTCGGGAGGGGTCGGGATGTCCGGCTGACCAATATTCAAGTAGTAAACTTGGACTCCCCGTTTCTCGGCAGCATCGGCCAAGGGGACCAATTTTCGGATCGGCGAAGCGGGTAATTTTTCGGCACGGTTAGATAATTTTGGCATGAAAACGTATCGAGTTGAAAAAAAAACGGGCAAACCAAGAAACACCTTGAATTGGCTTCCCGAGATTATATCCGGACTGGAAATAACGACCACAGGTACGTGGACTACTGCATACCGGGCGAAATCGACAGAAGCTGCCGCCGGGCCAAGTTTCTACTCTCCAATCTCGCCGTAATGCCGGTTTCTGACAATCACGACCAGGGCTTCCGGGCAGAACCTGTTGTTTAAGGGGATAGGAAATAAATACAAATCTTTTAGTTTATTAAGGGTGTTTGACTGGGAGTCAACGTTGGGCTACCCAGGTCATTTATTTCGGGCCTGTTCGTGGCCTAAAGAAATCCAAATAGAGAAACAAATCATGAATAGCAAATCGACACGGGTCGGTATTGTAATGGGTAGCGACAGTGATTGGCCCAAGATCAATGCGGTTGCGAAAGCTCTGGATGAATTTGGAGTCGGGTATGAAGTACGGGTTATGAGCGCCCACCGAACACCCCATATTGTCTCGGAGTATGCCATGAACGCACGGAGCCGTGGCCTGGAAGTCATCATTGCTGCCGCTGGCGGAGCGGCTCATCTGGCTGGCGTCGTCGCGGCACACACCACATTGCCCGTGATTGGACTACCTGTTCCAACCGCAGACCTGGGTGGTTTGGACTCATTATTGTCCACCGTCCAAATGCCGGGAGACGTCCCGGTCGCCACGATGGCGGTCGGTATGGGTGGTCCACGAAATGCCGGCTTATTCGCCGTCCAGATTATGGCCACTGCCGACAAGGATTTGCAGCTGGCGCTGACCGAATTCAAAGAGAAACTGGTTGAGAAAATTTCTGCCAAAGACGAAAATTTACAAGCGTCGCTTTAATTACAGGCAACCGGGAAACCAATTAAAACATGTCTCCAACCGACGCCAATCTTGAGACGTTGTCATGGTCAGGATGTGCTCTCAAGGGCCATCTGGTAATGATCGACCAGACATTGTTGCCGGGAGAAATTAAGCAGATCGAATGTCGCGATGTTTCCGCCGTTTGGGAAGCCATCAAGATGTTACGGGTACGGGGTGCACCGGCGATCGGGATTGCGGCCGCCTATGGCTACGTGATCGGTCTGCAATCTGCCAATCACCAGGACGAAGAACAGTACTTTGTCGCGGCCGGGGAAACAGTGGACTACCTGGCGTCCAGTCGGCCAACGGCGGTCAACCTGTTCTGGGCTTTGAACCGGATGGACCAACTCTGCCAGTCGCTGCGAGGTGAAATGGGGTTGGCTGAGATAACTGCCAGGATGCTCGAAGAAGCCCAGGCCATTCACCAGGAAGATCGTGAAATGTGCCGGGCGATCGGAAGGTTTGGCGCCGACATGCTCAGTGATGAAGTCCAAGGTGTCTTAACCCATTGCAATGCGGGTGGTCTGGCAACGGCCGAGTACGGTACGGCGCTGAGTGTATTGTTCACCGCCCAGGATCTGGGCAACGATTTACATGTATTTGTGGATGAAACCCGCCCCCTCTTGCAAGGTGCTCGACTGACGGCCTGGGAATTGATGCAGCGCGGCATTCAAGCCACGCTGATCTGTGATTCCATGGCAGCACAAGTCATGAAAGAGGGCCGAATCCAGGCGGTCATTACCGGGGCCGATCGCATTGCGTCTAACGGGGATGCGGCCAATAAAATCGGCACCTATTCGATTGCCGTGCTGGCGCGGGCTCATGGCATTCCGTTTTATGTGGCCGCTCCCAGCAGCACGTTTGACCTGTCACTGATGTCGGGAGACGAGATCCCGATAGAAGAAAGACACCCCGAAGAAATAACGCACGGTTTTGGGAGACAAACCGCGCCCCCTGGAATTCAAGTCTATAATCCCGCTTTTGATGTGACACCAGCCGATCTTATTGACGCAATCATTACAGAAAAAGGTGTCATTCAACCGGTTAACCGTAATAATATTATCAAGACACTGCAGGTCGTTTGATTACCAACGTCACCCGGCAACCATGAGAAGAAACCAGTCTCGTTCCGATCAGTGGGACCGATGGAGAGATAAGCAATGCTGTTCCAATTCTTGACTGTGTCCATTAACGCTTGGCTGTTCCGACACCGACTGCTCCTGTCAACGATCAGCCTGGCATCGATTACACTTCTATTGTTCGGATGTGGAACACCCGTGACAGAGTCCGACCCGACTCACCCGGAGTTTATAGCCCTTTCTGCAAAGCTCGCTCAAAATCCGATTACCGAGCCACCTATCAAAAGGGTTGCCGAACTGGACGATTCATACTATTTGCAGGACGACGACTTGGTGTTAGGAGTTGGGCTAAACGGTGATTACCGCGCCTATCCACTGAGCCAGTTAACCGGACCCAAGCAGGAAGTCATCAACGATTATCTGGGGGACCAGCCGATCCTTGTCACCTGGTGATCGATGTGTTTCAACGGCATCGTGTATGACCGGCAACAGGATGACAAGGTTCTTACGTTTTTTGGTTCCGGCCTGATGTGGGAACAGACGCTCCTTCTGCAAGATCAGTCTTCTGGTTCGTTGTGGAGCCAACTATTGGGCAAAGCGATGGAAGGTGAACGGAAGGGGCAAACCCTGCAGGTAATACCCACCGTGTTGACCGACTGGAGATCATGGAAAGAGAAGAATCCCTTGACGAGTGTCATGACATTGTCCCCGATGACGCATTTCTACAATTCCGATTGTTATAACGGTCGACTAGGCAAATACCTGATTGGAACCAAGCAGCCGGGGCACCGTCCCATGGCATGGCGCTTCGACCAATTGGTTCATGAGCCGGTGCTCAACGACAGTTATGCCGGGCAACCGATCGTGGTGGTGTTTCAGGAAAAGACCGGATCCGCCACGATCTTTGGGCGGCAATTGGACGGTGAAACACTAATATTTGATCAACATGAATTGGGAATTTCTGACCGACAGTCCCAGTCCGTCTGGGACCCACTAACCGGAGTGGCAATTTCCGGACCACGCCAGGGCCAGCAACTGCAAGTTGAAATTGCCATTCCGTCCTTTTCCGATCCATGGGATCAATTCCACACCGACTCCGAATATTGGATAGTCGATTTACCCTTGTTTTTTTCAGCTCAAATTGTGGAGAATGTTGTTATTCGATGCGAAGAGGTTTCCAAAGCCCATATCATGGACCTGTACCTTCGTTCAATCGACATAAAAAACGCCCGTCAAGATGACCAACCGGGCGGATTTTTTGGGCGGGAACGTTAGTTCGCGTGCGGAAACACAATGTTTTTGACAGCTGAACTTTTTGATTTGAAATCCGTACTAGTATATTGCCAAATTAGCGACAATCCAGCACACGGGGAAGTCAATTCCATGACCCTACTCAAACGTTTAACGGGACTGTTTTCTGTCACTCTCATGGTCTTGTTTTGCAGTCACGCTGGCGTGGCTCAGGACGGTGTTGCGCCAGGCTTGTCTGGAATATTTACACTTGACCACCCGTTTCTGGCAGAGGATGGATCGATTGTCGTGGAGGGCCAGTTACAAGCGCTGGATGGTGCAACGGCAATTATCAAATGCAAGGGTAAAGAGATGAGGTTCAACCTCAGTCAATTTTCCAAAAAAGAGCAGACTTGGATTCGTAAACAAATCGCGTTAATAAAAAAACGCAAGACTAAACGGCCTGAAATCAACAAGTTGGCATTAGGACTGGGCTCCAACAAACCTACCATCATTATCAAGACTTGTAATCGTTTGAAGACGTACGGTCCGGCGGCCAGTCACATTGCGCCCCAGCTGGACCCTCTTGTCAAGTCTTCCGATTCCCGAACTCGAACTGCCGCATTCATCTGCCTGCTCTCAATCGCCGAAGACAACCCTGTCGCGGTCAGGCGAATCGTTGATGAAATCAACCGCAACCAGCCATTAACATCTTCCTTCGAATCAAAACCTGACAAATTACTCTCTCCCTTTTCAAGGTTTGAAGAGCGCGGGTTGCCCTATCTTGGAGCGGTCGCCTTTGCAGGCCAGTTGAATGTTCCAGCTGCCGACTCGTCGGAGATCGAGGCCCAGACCGACCTGGACGCGGCGGCAGGAAAAACGAGAATCGCGGCCTGTAATGCGATCGCAAAATCCCAGGCTGAAGAGGAAGCGGCCAACCTGTTATTGCAAGTATTGGAAGCCGAAGCGTTGTCGGAATCTGAAACCAATCAGGCTGCTGAAGTCTTCCAATGCCTCGGAAAACTGGGATTTCAATCCGATCGAGTGCTGGATGCCATTCAAGAACACGTTTCCGAAGCCCCCGAAGAGGCCAAAACGGCACTTGAAGAGATTTCCAAAGCCAACCAAGAGAACGAAGGCAAATAACCTTGTTTTAATCCACCAGGCTGTTGGCCAATTTCGTTAACCGGTCAACGTATTGCGTCAACAGCTTTTCAGCCTGGCAACGGATGATGACTCGGGGATCGTAATGCATGGAAACTCGCGTTCGGTCAAGGTGCTTTTGAATCGTAAGGTAAATGGGTGTTCCTCGACGAATGGGTCCGACGTAATCAAACGATTTCATCAGCATATTTCCCACTTCTACCGAGTCCTCCTTTTTGGCCAATCCAAGCCGACCGACTGGCTCGCTTAGATTGGTATACACGGCCGATCCACGACACTTCTGACTGCGCGCCGATCGGGTCAACATGCCCGGGATCGTCGCCATTGCACGAATCGCAAGAACAAAAATCTTGCTTAGTTGCCAATCTCGAATAATGGTAATTTCACGATCGAGCCGGGGCAAAAAACTGGCTGGGCTCTCGAAATCCCGTTTCCGTCGGTCGACTTGTACAATCGTGGCCCGGTTAATGGCCGTCTGACGCCGATCTGAAATATCGCGAATACTCATGGGCACGATCAACCGGATCCAACCATTAGCGGACTGCCCCAATTCCTCGACCCGCCAATCGTGCAAACAGAGAAAAAACTCGCTCATCAACAATGAATTGAATGCAACGTTTTGATCCAGGGCGTGCTGGCGCAACGTCCGCGTGCTATCCGGGTCTAACCACTGCCCGGTAATCGCCGGCTGAGTCTCTTCGTCCCACGGGCTAGACGCTTCGCAACCTGGGTACAGGGGGCGGATCTTTCGAAAGATAAACTTGGTCGCTCCGAATAACCCGAGCGGCTGTTTCCATAAATGAACCAGGTAACGCTTGCTGAACATCCGCAGATGGTTCCGTTCAACAAGCATCTCTGGATCCAGCCTGGGCAACCCCTCCAGTGGCTCCCTTTGATGAACCAGGTTGTCATAAATCCTTAACCAATCGGTAGTGAACTGGACGCCGCCAATTCCATCACAAGTTGAATGATGCCCGTGAAACAGTACACAGGTCGAGTTGGTATCGGTACCGACATACATATGTACGCCAGGCTCCCTGTGGATATCAAAGAGTTGGGACGGGCCGTAACTGGAACCGGTTCGTGTCCAGTCCACCGCCAGGCGAAACCCGGGCACCTGTATCCAAACAGGATGTGATCCATCGGATTGTATTCTTGCCTTGAGGATGGGGTGTCGATCGACGGCAATATCCAGCGCCTGCTGGCCTAATCGCGGGTCAATCTGGCCTTCAAACTCGAACTTGGCAAACGTGCTGTTGGAAAAGTTCGGGTTGTCGTCCAATAGATGGAACCGTTCCATGCTCGTCAAACGCAGCGGAAAAAGCCCGTCACATTCATCGCGAGTCTGTTTCATATTGGTGCCATCAAATCGAAAAACCTGGTCATCGGTGGATGACCAGCTGCTTGATTAAGGCCAAAAACGACCTGTGACTGTCCCTAATTCCCGGCAAGACTTGTTACTTTAATGTTACGGAAAGCAACTTCATCACCATGATCCTGGAAACAGATACGGCCCGATTTATTCCTGCCAAACTTCTTCCATTTGCTGAACTTACTAGCCGCCACTTTCTGGTTCCAGTCGTCGCTGTCAATTTCGACGTCAACGACTTTGTTACCATTCAGCCAATGCTCAAGGTGGTTGCCATCCAACACGATCTTGGCCGAGTTCCATTGACCTACGGGCTTGAGATTTTTGTTTTCTTGAGTACTGCCAGATACCGGTTCGTATAGCGCGTAAAGCGACCCCGCTGAAGTCTTCTCGTTTTTGCCATCATTATGATTGGCATCATCGAGTATTTGAAATTCCGGACCACTGAAATAAGGCGCGCCATCACCCATCGATACGCGGTACATGACACCACTGTTGGCTCCCTTGGTAACCTTCCAGTCAAACGTCAGTTCAAAGTTGTCGAACGATTCCCGCGTCACAATATCACCGCCGCCGGAGCCATCAAATGTCAGCACACCCTTCTCTAGCTTCCAACCGGCCCCAACCTTGTCGTTCTTGTAGCCTTGGAATTGTTTCAGCGAATCGCCAGCAAGCAGAGACACCGTGTCACCCGATTTGTCGGCGCCGGAATCCTGTCGCTTCGTCTCTTGTGCCCATCCGGTTTGAAGTGACAGTGCGACAACCAATACCAATTGAAAAAAGAAAAAGAAACGCATTCAACTCTCCGATAACGAAACACAACAACCTGAAAAATCAAACCACTGCAGACATTCCGTGTCACTCGTCGCAAAACAGGGCTGGTTTTAGTTTAGCCAGCCGTGACAGGCATGTCGAATAATGGACCAAGGCCTTTTGTCACAGGCCGGGTCAACGCGAAACGTTCATCCAATGAACTTGCTCCACTGCGCATCATCTTAACGAGAATTGAATGCGATACAGTAGGTCTATCTTGGATTGTTCCGCAAAAATGCGGCGAAACAATCAACCGAACCAAGTCCGGATTGCTCTCAATGAAAAAGGGCATTACTGGTCGATTTCACAAGCCACGGTCGACCACCTTTCATCGACAAAATGAATCCATCCATTGGCATCTCCCCGGGGTTCGTCCGGTGCACCCGGAAAAGATGCTGGTCCCAATATCGAGCGGAGCGGCTGACAGGCAGGATTCAGGGCAGGATTCAGAAAAGTCCGGCTGACCGTTATTCCGCATAACAAAATCTTGTTGGGAGCTGATTTCAGCAGTATTTTCCCGGAAATTGCGACTTATCAGTGGTTTGATGCAAAGCCACCTCAGTAAGTTGCATCACCATTTTCCAGCAAAAACCGGTTGGCCCATTTGGTCCCCTCTATTTTTACGGAATTCACCCGGTTTACGAATTTATCTCTCTTCGAGTCACGCGGTTGAGACATTTGCGGGTCCAGTGATAGAATGGCACGCTTGCTTTTTTATCAGAACGTGCGCTAAGGATGGGAAACGTCGCCAAGAGATGCCTGCTTCGGACATAACAATCAAAGGCGCGCGTGAACACAATTTGCGCGACGTCGACCTGGTTTTACCTCGCAATCAATTAATTTGCCTTTCGGGAGTGAGTGGTAGTGGCAAGAGCTCACTAGCATTCGATACCCTTTTCGCAGAAGGGCAACGTCGGTATGTCGAGAGCCTTTCAAGTTTTGCACGACAGTTCCTGGGCCAGATGCCCAAGCCCGATGTTGACCTGATTTCGGGCCTCAGTCCCTCGATTTCCATTTCGCAAAAATCGTCTGGCAATAACCCGCGAAGTACGGTCGGGACGATGACCGAGATATACGATTTTCTGCGGGTCCTGTATGCGCGAGCAGGTCAGGGATTCTGTCCCAAGTGTGACCAACCGATCTCGGCACAATCGCGGGATCAGATCATTGGTAGCATCCTGCTGCTGCCCCAAGGAACCCAATACGCGGTCTTGGCTCCCATCATTCGTGCCCAGAAGGGAGAGCATCGAGACCTTTTTATCGACCTGCTTAAACAGGGATTTTCCCGCGTCCGTGTTGATGGCGAGATCCGATCGTTGACCGACGACATCCAACTGGACCGGCAGCAACGCCACGATATCGAAGTCGTGATTGATCGGCTCGCCTCGAAACCTGGCATCCGTGCACGGCTAAGTGAAGCCGTTGAAACAGGCTTGAAAATCGGCAAACGGACCATCATTATCGCGGTCCAGGATGAAACCCCGGAATCGCCAACAGAGCCAGGTCGTTCTCGCGTTCGTCCATCCTCCAAGGGGCGGATCTACTCGGCAGACTACGCCTGTGCCAATTGCGGCATTAGCTTCAGCCCTCCCACACCTCAGATGTTCTCCTTTAACAGCCCGCAAGGCATGTGTGACGGATGTGACGGATTGGGGGACGTGTTTACGTTTGACCCGGATTTGCTGATTCCAGATCCTACCAAGTCCTTTCAGCAAGGCTGTATTGAACTGGTGGGAAAATGGAAAGAAATAGGTCGATGGAGGCGACATATTTACAAGGGAGTCGCGACCACCATTGAACGATTGCAGGAGCTTCCAGAGGGAACCTTGCTGGAAACGGCCTGGGAAGAACTACCGGGTGAGCTGCAAAACCAGTGGCTGTTTGGCACGGGGGATTTACACATCACCTACACCTGGCGAGGCGGCAACTCGCCGATGAAATACGGTGGTACGTTTGCTGGTATTATCCCGGAACTGGACGAGAAATACCGGAACACCAAGAGTGCGCCAAAAATCCGCCAGCTGGAACAGTACATGAA
>JABACA010000046.1 GCA_014237975.1 Mariniblastus sp.
CAAAACAGCCAAACATCCCACCACGGCCGCAGACAGAATCAAGACCGCTTTGTTGCCACCTTTAGCATTGCCCTGGCTGGCGGATTGCGCATTGGAAACACCGGACAGAGAGGCCATGTCCGCTGCACCGGTCGAATCAAGCGGTTGATCGGTAACACTGTCCAGTGAAATTCCTTCGGGAATCGCATTGGCAGGTGTTGCCTGGGACGCATGGTTCACATATCCCACCAATCCTTGGCGGATGTCTGCCGGGTTGGAGAACTCGGAACCAATATTGGCAATGATCGACTCGAGGCGGCCCGTTTGTTCGGTCATCGGTAGTTGACGAAAGGCCTCGACAGCAACATGTCCCAATTGTGCAAAATCGGATGTGGCCGAGCCGCCATCCCAATCGTCATTTCGTAAAACTGCAAGTGCGAGTCCATTCAGTTTTACCTCGTTATCATCTGAGACAACAATGTCGCGCTCCGTAACGCAACCGTGAAACAGGTTGTTTTGATGGACAAAATCGAGTGCATCGCTTGCCTGAAGCAAGATGTTGGCCAGTTTTTCAGAATCAAGTTGCCCGGCTAACGAATCCAAAGTTTTGCCGGAATAAAATTCTGTAATCAGATAGTACCTTCCCTTTTCCTGGTCGACGTCATAGAGATGCACTAAATTTTTATGGTCCAGTTCGGATGCGATTCCTACGCGCTGCAGGAAACGGTCAACTTTGGCTTTGTCAGCATTCAACTCGGTGGGAAGAAACTGGATCAGGACTTTCCGGTCAAGGCTCTCATGGTTTGCTATGAACAGGTCACCCAGTTCATCCTGGCTGATTCGCTCCAGCAAAACGTAGTTTCCAATCTTGAGCAAATGTCGACCCGACATGAGATACTTTGCTTGCCATCGGGTGATCAGCCCCGCCTTAGATAAATGCAATGCCGTTTGCTGACCGTCGTTGGTTGGGTTTTTGTCAAGCCATGCCTGGAGTACCTCGGGGGATAGAACATTGCTTTTTCGCAATGCGGCCAGGAAGTCGTCCTTGTTAATTGTGGACATCGGCAGATTCAGACAAAAGACGGGCGATCAAGTATTACCTTCATTGTTTCACGCAGCTTAGTACCAATCAACCTGTCAGTGGGGCGATTCCTCAAAAACCTCTGGGGAAGCAGTTGGTGCGACCCCCTCATCCATTGAGCAGTCGTCGATATAGACGATGAAGATTGTCAGCACATTCCTGCATGGAAAAACGCTGGACGGCCTGTCCCCGCAGTTCCCTGCCTATTTTACCCCGTTGATGGGAGGAATCTAACAACCGTTGCGCTACTCGGGCCATTTCAGCGGCGTCGTCCGCTGGAACCAGGTCGACCCCCGTGTCAGCAACGATTTCTGGCGTACCACCAACACGGGTTGCCACAAATGGAAGTCCACTGGCAGCCGCTTCCAGCAAGACTCTTCCTAGCGGTTCCTGGCGAGCCGCATGCAGTAACAAGATCGCTTCATTCATTAATCTGGGCGTATTATCAATTCGACCTGGCCAATGAATCTGGTTTGAAAAAGATGAGGATTCGGAAGCGGTCTTCAATTGCTGTTCGTATTCGATCGCTTCCTGTTTTTTGGAATGCCGATCCCCCACCAAAACCAATTGCAGGGAAGGATCTGTCGCGGCCAGACTGAAAAAACTCTCCAACACGATATCGACTCCCTTGCGGATGCCAATTTGACCGACACAAATGATAATCCGCCCGCTGCTGGGAATGCCTAGCCGCGAATGGAATTCACCGGTCGGCGGCCGCGGGTTGAAACGGTCAAGATCTACACCGTTATAGATCAGCAGGACCTGTTGCGCTGGCATCCCGGCAGCAACATGGTAGTCCCGGGTTGCCTGGGAAACGGCGATCAATTGGTCTATTTGCGAGATGTCCCGGATGGCCTGCCCGCTAAGTCGCAGGATGTCTCTCAGGTAACCCACCGACGGCACCTGGCAGGAGCGTGTTACTGGCCCGGCAAGACGGCTGGTCGAAATGCTGTTGCAATGAACCAGGTTGGGTTGGACGTGCCGCACCAACCGTTCCAACTCCTCTCGAATTTGAGACTGTGATTTTCGGTGGCCTTGATGAAAGAGCGACAGATCCATTGACTGGCAACCGATTGCCTCCAGCGCGGCAGAAAATTCTGAACCGGATGGCACGGCGGTAACAAACTCGAACCCTTGCTCAATCAGTAAGGGAGCAACTGCCAGAAACGAATTTTCCCCGCCGTTTTGCCAGCCGTATTCGCCGAGGAACAAGACTCGTTGAGACATGTTGCAAAGTCACTCAACGGTCCAGGTATCACCCGACGAAAATAGATCGCTTAATTTTCCTTTGCCCTTTTCTTCCATCACGGCACTGACTTGACGGTTGATTTCGCCGTCATAGGTAGGTCGTTCGACGCAGCGGAAAACGCCGATTGGTTCCGGGAATTGTGGATGTTGCAGTCGGCTCAGCAAGAACGCGAGCTGCGGATTGGGGCAGGTCTCGTCGTGAAACAGCAAGTCATCTACCGGCACATCGCTGAGTGAGACAATTTCCGGTTTGAAACCATTGAGTTGAATCCCTTTTTTTCCACCTCCGAAGATCAGGGGCTTACCGTTTTCCAATTCCAATACGTTGTCGGCCTTGGTTGCCTTGTCTTTCATGTAGTCCCAGGCGCCATCATTAAACACATTGCAGTTTTGATAGACTTCCACAAATGAAGTACCTTTGTGTTGGGCCGCCCGTGTGAGCGTTGCAATCAAATGCTTGGCGTTAACGTCAATGGAACGGGCGACAAATGTAGCTTCTGCAGCCAGGGCCACGGAAATTGGATTCAGTGGTTGGTCGATGGAACCATGAGGCGTGCTCTTGGTGACATGCCCTACTTTGGACGTCGGTGAGTATTGTCCCTTGGTGAGCCCGTAAATGCTGTTGTTGAACAAAACGATGTTGATGTCGATATTACGTCGCAGGGCGTGCATCAGGTGGTTGCCCCCGATACTCAATGCATCACCATCACCCGTGATAACCCAGACGCTCAATTCGGGACGGGTTGATTTCAAGCCAGTCGCAAATGCGGGAGCACGACCATGGATGCTGTGCAAACCATAGGTGTTCATGTAATACGGAAATCGACTGGAACAGCCGATCCCGGAGATGAAAACGGTGTCTTCCAGCGGGACATTTAACTGTGGCAGGACCTTCTTCATTTGAGCCAAAATGGAATAGTCGCCACACCCTGGACACCAACGGACATCCTGGTCGGAAGCGAAATCGGCAGGTTTCAATACAGGTAGTTCGGTACTCATTATTTCTTCCGTTCGTTCTCAAACGATGGCAATTCCAAGTGTCGCTATCATGTTAACATCGATTTGATTTTTTCAATGACTTCGCTTACCGCAAACGGTTTCCCCTGCACCTTGTTAAATCCTTCGACATTTGCCGAGAACTCACTCTTGATCAATAACCTGAGTTGCCCCGTATTGAGTTCCGGGATCAGTACTCGATCGTACCGATTAAGGATGTCTTCCAAGTTTTTCGGGAACGGGTTGAGCCATCTGAGGTGGGCATGGGCAACCGATAGTCCCTCCTTGGCACACATCTTGGCGGCCGTTCGACAGGTTCCGTAGGTGCCACCCCAACTCAGGACCAGCAAACCACTGTCGGGTCCGTCAACCTCCAGGTCACCGATGACTTCGGCAACGTTTTGTACCTTTTGGGCTCGTGTTTTCACCATGTGTTGGTGATTCTGTGGATCATAGCTTACATTTCCCGTACCGTCTTCTTTTTCCAGTCCACCCACTCGGTGCATCAAGCCGGGGGTTCCCGGGATCGCCCACGGTCTGGCAAGCTGAGCATTTCGACTGTATGGCAAAAATGGCTTTTCGCCGGAACTGGGATGGTTGACTTCGATCGGGGGCAGTTCATCGGCTTCCGGCAATTTCCACGGCTCTGCTCCATTGGCGATGTAACCATCGGAGAGGATGAAAACGGGTGTCATGAACTGGGTTGCGATCCGCCATGCTTCAATGGCGACGTTGAAACAATCCGCCGGGCTGCTGGCAGCGATGATGGGCAGCGGTGATTCGCCGTTTCGACCATGCATGACCATCAACAGGTCTGACTGTTCGGTTTTGGTTGGCAGGCCGGTACTCGGTCCACCTCGTTGTATATCCATCACGATAAACGGCAGTTCCAGGATCAAGCCTAATCCAATCCCTTCGCCCTTCAGCGCGATACCGGGACCACTACTGGCGGTGACGGCCATATTTCCACCAAAGGCAGCTCCGATTGCGGAGCAGACAGCGGCAATTTCATCTTCGGCCTGAAACGTTCGTACGCCAAAACGCTTGTACTTACTCAATTCATGAAGCACATCGCTGGCGGGTGTAATGGGGTACGAACCGAGGAACAGCTGTTTATCACTAAGTTGAGAGGCGGCAACCAGCCCCAGGGCAAGTGCCTGGTTTCCCATGATGTTGCGATAGGTGCCCGGTTCCAGTTTGGCGGCAGGTACCTGGTAGGTCGATGCAAAGTCCTCAGTAGTTTCTCCATAATTCCAGCCCGCTATCAAGGCCAGGCGATTGGCCCGAGAAACGTCTTCTTTACCGCGAAATTTTGCTTCGATAAATCGCAGGGTGGGTTCGACATCTCGGCCATACAACCAGAAGACGAGCCCCATGGCAAAAAAGTTTTTGCAGCGGTCCGCCAGTTTTGCCGATATCTTTGTTTCGGCTACAGCCGTTCGCGTCAACTTGGTCATCGGCACTTGGATCAGTCGGTACGCCTCCAGTGAATCACTTTCCAATGGATTCTTGTCAAGCTTGGCTAACTTAAGATCTTTTTCTTCAAAACTGTCTGAATTGACGATCAATATTCCGCCAGGCTTCAAGTCCTCAACGTTGGTAACCATGGCTGCCGGGTTCATCGCAATTAACGCGTCGAGACCATCTCCTGGAGTAAAGATCTCTTCGGCAGAAAACTGAACCTGAAATCCACTCACGCCGGCCCGCGTGCCTCGAGGCGCTCGAATCTCGGCAGGAAAATCAGGGAACGTAGCAACGTCATTACCCGATAGCGCCGAGGTGTTTGTGAGTTGCGAACCAAGCAGTTGCATACCGTCTCCGGAATCGCCTGCCAAGCGCACCGTGACACCATTTACCGATTCGGATGGTTTGTTCGTGGGTGTGAATTGATCCGTGGCACTGAGCATTGAATTCTCGTCAGGCGGTTGATGAATGGTTTGGGAACAGCACCAAAATTTCAGACGTATATTGTAATTGGAACCATGAGTGAATTTTCGGCTGCCCAATTTGTTTTGAATTGATAGTGGGTTGGCCCTGGCCTGTCCGGCTGGCCTAATCGCGATACATCCATGTTCTATCCAGATACTGCCGAAATGTGTTGGAAAAGCAAGGATTTGCACTTGCAAGTCCGTTTAGTTTGTCAAAAATCCCATCTTCTAGAAAGGGGGAAATAGATGTTATGCTGCCCCATTGCCGGTTTTTTTTTGAGCGGCTCTCAACGAGCACTTAGGCCATAATACAGGACATAGACTCGATGGAAAATACACTAATATTACTCAAACCTGATTGCGTCCAACGTCGACTGATCGGGCGTATTATCAGCCGTTTTGAAGATAAAGCCCTGACGATCGTTGCGATGAAGATGATCCAGGTCACGCCAGAACTGGCCAAACAGCACTACGCCGAGCACGTTGAAAAACCGTTCTATCCGGCGTTGGAGGAATTTATCACCGGGGCCCCTGTGGTTGCCATGGTTTTAGAGGGTCTGGATGCGATCAGGGTGGTCCGTGAAATGCTGGGTAAGACCAGTGGTCTCCAGGCTGACCCAGGTACGATTCGAGGTGATTTTAGCAGTAGTCGGCAAATGAACCTGGTCCACGCGTCCGATGGTGCCGAAGCAGCCGCCCGGGAAATCGACCTGTATTTCGATACCAGCGATCTTTGTCGCTACACGCCGGCCCTGACGCCCTGGTTTCGGGCCGGGGATGAGTGATGGGGAACTGCCCCATACGGTTGCCAACGCTACTGTCCAGCGTGAAAGAGGTACATCGGGTCAGATCGGCCAACCTGTGAATGTGGGCTGGAAGTTGCGCCGCACTGGCTGTGCGGCACTGGCGATCAACAGGCGTCTTTCCGACAAGAACCGTCAGAAAACGGCAATTACCATCGAATCCACGGCAGTCCATCGGCCGAGTGCTGGTCAATGGGGCAACAAGAATGTCTTGGTGATCCAGTCCTGAAGTCCCCGATTCGGTTTCAGAACGGAGTAGATTGCTCCAAAGATACCGGTGGCTATGGCCACAAACATGGTGACGCATAATAAATAGAAGACGGATCGATGCTCTAGTAACGCGTGAGAAAACGTTCCGGCGGCGGGTTGAATCAGGCGAATATCTGCAATCAACGCACCTGAAATCGCCACGAAACAGCCACAGGACAGAATCAATGGAACCCACGAAAAAGTATTACGGATAGCCGATGTAAAACGACTGGCCCGCCTGCCTCGTCGCGTACATATATCGATATCCATAAATCGGAAAACGGGTCCCCGCAGCCAAAAACTCAATACAAAAGGCAATATCAGACTGGCCAATAGCGCGGCGGTAAAGCTCCAGGTGACCGAGAAGGGAAGCCAAAACAGGACAATCGTAAAAATGGCCAGTGTTAGCATCGCATAGATCAACCCTTCAAATCCAACCGTTACCACCAAAACTCCAATGCGGCTATCCCAGGCAAGATCACCCATGTTTTTTCGCAACTTTTCTAGTTCCTCAATGGCCCAGTCCAGCGTGTCATCATCCCTCAGCCTGGAACACAGTTGATTCAAGAATTGCTGAGCCGTAATGGGCAAGATTCTGTTTCTTAATAATAAGTCGCCGAATTCCTGCAATAGGCTGACAGCCCGAAAACTATCGTCTTTGGATTGCTGGGACGTGTTGTGGGCATACTGATTGTCGTCGACAACAATGCTGACCAGCGGATGGTCAATCAGCTTGGTATGACAATCTTCGTCCAGCCAAATCTGGGCAAGAGACAGTTCATCGGGCAAGGTTTCATCGTCGATACCACTTCGCAATTCATGCGCCAGTTCCCGAATAACATCCCGGTATTGTTCCCAGCCAAGACGATACCTTGCTCCCGTCAAAATCTGAATGGGAGCACCCCGGACTGCTTCAAATACATCCCATCGTTGACCGTCTTTTTGACCACCGGCCAGCCAACGCAACCGGGCGGATCGTGCCAATTTGAGTCGACTCGGTTTGGGAGCACGTTTATCTGAACCTGTGATGATCCAAACATACCGGTCCAAAGGCCGGTCATAACCAAGAAAAATCGAAAGGCCTTCCGATTTCCCCAGCAGGTCATGGGTTCGATACGGTCCAAATTCCTGCATTTCAATTGTATTTGCCTGAGGTTGCACGACCGGAATATAAATGTGTGAATACAGGTTGTCGGAGATGCGTACGACTCGTGTGCTGCTTAGGAATCCGTGGAGTCCACGGAGGTGATTGCCATCGCGCATGGTCGAGACACAGATCGTCGTGGGGACCAGGTAGATGAGCAATAATTGCCCTTCACTTACAAGCCAATCAGCCAAATCCACGGTGATTGGGGTAGCCAGTGAATCGTAAACCAACCAGGCCAGCGTGATTCCAAAACAACCGGGAACCGCAATCGAGCGCAGCAGTGCCCGCCCTACCCCGGGACGCTCTCCCTGGCGATTGACCACGGTCAATCCCATCAAGCGTTTGCCGATTGTCCTCCCGGTCCGACCTTCCATTATTGCGAAGTAAAGCACCAGCATTAACCATTTAACGACGGCAAATGCTGCCAGGTATCGCGGTAACGTGATCGCCAAAAAGGCCGGATCGTTGATTTCCTGTTCGGATACAAGATAGACGCCCAATAATACAAACAAGAGGAAAAGGGTGAGATTGACCAACAGGTAATCGGTCATAAAGGCCGCCAGTCGACGACCAAAATTGGCCAATGACGTTCCATAGGACGCGAATGGAAGTAGCGCCGTTCGTAATTGTTCCAGTGTCTCAAATCGCTTGGCAGGGTCCTTTTCAAGACATCGCATGACGGTTTCGTCCAGGTCATAGGGGATTTCAGGTCGGACTTGCCTGGACGAAACCGGAGTATCGGAGACGATTTGAGCCGTTACCGACATGGCATCACCGACAAAAGGGGATTGGCCAGTCAAGAGGCAATAAAGCGTTGCACCAATTGCATAAATGTCGGTCCTGGCGTCCACCGATTCACCTCGCACCTGTTCAGGTGCCGAATAGCTGGGGGTACCCATGAATGTTCCCGTTTGGGTTAGGTTGGCGTCCCCGCTCCCCAGCGACTTGGACAAACCAAAATCCCCAATCTTGACGGTCTGGTCTGCGTCAAGAAAGCAGTTGGATGGCTTAACATCGCGGTGAATGACTCCCATCCGGTGCGCTGCGATCAATCCCTCGACAACATCCAGCGTATTATCAACCGACTGTCGTATCGTAAAGGGACCTTGTTCTTCGACCAAATCAGCCAACGTATCACCCGGCATCAATTCCATCACGATGTACGGTTGGCCGTTGACTTCACCGGCCCCATAGATAAAGGTCACCCGCGGGTGGGAAATCTGGGCTGCCAATTTGGCTTCCCGCAGAAATCGTTTTACGGAATCTTCATCAGCCAGCATTTGGTTGTTTAAACGCTTTAGGGCAACGACCCGGCCAGTGGCCTCCTCGGTCGCTTTCCAAACCACTCCCATTCCACCGGATCCAATCGGCCGATCCAGGCGATACTCACCGATCTTGCAACCGATGTCAGGGTGATTATCAAAATCTTCCTCTGCCAGCTGCACCGGTTCGACTGGAAACTGGATCTGTGTTGGCATCTCGTAGAAATTTGACTGAGGGTCCGGACGTTGGCCTGAAGTGGCGATCGGTCGGCCACAATACTGACAAAACCGAGGCGCAACCGATTCGTATTCAAAATCGATCTCACAATGTTCGCAACGGATTTTCAATGATCCAGCCCACCCTTGGCCAACGCATCTAATTAGTTACCGGCAATTTCGTGGCAAACCCCACCAAAACACAAATTCTAACTCGTGCAGAATCCAAGGTCGATGCGTATCGGACATTGACTCGTCGGTAAGTTGCCAAAGTCAACCGAATCAAAAAAGAGTTACCGTTCCGGGGAATTCAAAAATTAAACAACTTTTAATTTGCATTAGACCCGGTTTCACCCCTTCCCTGTTTTCACGTTATAATCTGGATGGAAATTCAAGTCCGGCGCTTATCATTGTTGCGCCTGACGCTTATCATAACCACCTCTGAGGTCAAACAATACGAGTCGGTCATCGGATCGGCATCAAAGGATATTGCATGAAAGTCAGATTGAATGTTGTCGCGGGGCCTGCCAAGGGTCGCTTTTTTGATATTGATGAAAACCAGACATTGGTCATCGGGCGTGGTGAACAGAGTGACACTCGGATTAATGATCCTTCCGTTTCAAGGGTGCATTGCGAGGTTACCGTTTGTGAAGAGCAGATCACCATTGTTGACAAAGGCAGCAGTAGTGGGACGTTTGTTAGCGGTAGGGCAATCGAGAAACTGGATGTCGACAAAGGTTGCGTGGTGAAAATTGGAGATACAGAATTCCACGTCGGCGATCCGAATGAGGATGCCATTACCAAGGTGGTCCGACAGTTGGCGGAGTCACCTACTTCCGGCCAGTCGTTGCCTCAGTTAGTTGGTTCCCAGTTGGGTCCCTACACGCTCGAAGAAATTATCGGATCGGGTAATTCCGGGATGGTATTTCGGGCGGCGGATACGGAAAAAGATCGGATGGCCGCCGTCAAAGTCCTGTCACCCGCTTATACGTCGAACGATGAGCAAAGGCAGCGATTTGTCCGCGCGATGAAGACCATGCTTCCGGTCCGATCGGATCGGATCATTCGTTTGTACAATGCAGGAAAAACAGGTGCTTACTGTTGGGCTGCAATGGAGTTTGTCGAAGGCGAAAACCTGGCCGAGGAAATTGAGCGAATCGGTATCGAAGGCATGCTGGACTGGAAGAAAGTTTGGCGCGTAGCGGTGGATATAGGCCAGGCATTGAACGACGCCTATGAATGTAAGATCATCCACCGAAACGTGACTCCCATGAATATCATCCGTCGAAAGAGCGATGAAGCGTGTTTGCTGGGAGATTTAATGCTGGCCAAGGCACTGGAAGGGACCTTGGCGCAACAGGTTACCCAGCCAGGTCAGATTCTTGGTGACATCCCCTACCTGGCACCGGAACGTACCCGATCCGACGCGGTGGTCGATACACGTTCAGACATGTATGGACTGGGAGCAACTTGTTACGCACTGTTGACCGGCAATCCTCCAATCAGTGGCGATGCGTTGACCGAAATGGTTACAAATGTTCGGAGCGAGGTGCCTCGGCCTCCCAAATCGTTTCAGTTGGCGATCGATGACCTGTTTCAGGATGTGGTCATGAAGCTGCTGGCCAAGGATCCACAACATCGCTTTGCGACACCAACCGATTTACTCAAAGAATTATTGAAAATCGGAAAATTCAACAATTTGGATCCCGGGTTCTAATCGTAGCGAGTTGGTGGTTCTTGGTAGCCAGCCCGTTTTGCGTCCACCCACTTCCCGTTCAGGCCAGTTGAACGATGGAGCCTTCCGAGGCCCGGCGGCGTTCTTCGTCCCACTGGCGATTGGCAGCGACCGCATCGGATTCATGTTCCAGGGATAGCAAGTTGTAATGAACGTCCCGCTGGCGTGGAGTATATCCGACTTCCTGAATCGCATCCCGTATCTCATCGAGCGTCAGGTAGTGCACCGTTCCCGCCTCGGCCACGACGTTTTCTTCGATCATCAAACTACCCATGTCATTGGCCCCGTACACCAATGACATTTGGCCAATCTTCAATCCCTGGGTTACCCAGCTGGATTGTAGGTTTTGAAAATTGTCCAGATAAAGCCTGCTGACGGCCAGCATCTTTAAATACTCAAAAGAACCCACTGCGGGAAGGTCGCTCATCTGTGTATTTTCTGGCTGAAATGTCCAGCAAATGTAGGCCGTAAAACCACCTGTCTCGTCTTGCAGTTGTCTGAGTCGCTCCAGGTGTTCAATCCGTTCGGCCAACGATTCGACATGACCGAACATCATTGTGGCACTGGAGTGCCCGCCCAGTTGATGCCAAACCCTCATCACGTCTAACCAGTCATCGGTCATTACCTTGCCGCGGGTGATTTCACTGCGAACACGGTCGACCAGGATTTCAGCCCCGCCCCCCGGTAAACTTCCCAGGCCGGCGTTTTGCAGCCGCGACAGTACCTCTTCCAACGACAAGTTGTTGATCTTGGTGAAATGGAAAATTTCGGGTGGGCTAAAGCCGTGAATATTGACTGAGGGGTAATGTGTTTTGATGTCGCTCAACATCTCCTCATACCACTCGATCTTGAACTTGGGGTGCAACCCACCTTGCAACAATATCTGGTTTCCACCGAGGGCGACCGCTTCTTCCACTTTCTTGAGTAATTCTGTACGCGGCAAAACGTAGCCTTCGTCACTCTTGGGACCGCGATAGAAAGCACAAAAATCACATACCGCCGTGCAGATATTGGTGTAATTGATGTTGCGATCGATGTTGTAGGTCCGGTGCCTCTCGGGATGCATCCGACCAGTGACCGCATTCGCTGCAGCACCCAGCGCAGCCAAGTCGGCACTTTGCAGTAGCCGCAGCCCTTCTTCGGGCGTCAGTCGTTGGCCGGAAACGGATTTATCCAGTAGATTGGCAATCATGGAATTGAAGTGTAACGTCCTGGGGAATGAGTGACATCTGACGGGCATACGTAAAGTACTTTTCCAGACCAATTTTTTCCTGGTCACCCATGGAAAAGTGTAAATGGTGGCTCAGGTAGTGCAGGCAGTCTGTTTTCGACAAATCGTGATGGGGCGCCTGGTCGGCTGCAATCTGCTGAGCGTTGGAAACGCCAAGATCACGGCTACGGCCAAGAATAGAATCCAGTTCAGTATAGTTGGCTCGCGGGTGGGCTGCCCAAACTGCAAATACAAAAGGTAATCCGGTCCACTGGTGCCAGACATCGCCAAGGTCCCATTCAAACTGAAATCCATTCGTGTTTCGTAGGTCGGCGGTAAGGTGATGCATGGCGCGATCGCCGATCACCAGGACTGCATCGGTCGTTGACTGCCGCCAATCCATATCAATGGCGAGTGGCTCACAGCGTGGCGTGACGCCATGTCGCTCTTCCAGGAGGATCTTGGCAAGTGCGACACTCGTTCGAGAACCCTCGTCGAGGGCTAGCGACTCGATACATTCGGGCCTCACGCGACTCACAATTTTTACACTTCGAACAGGTCCCCGACAGGCGATCGCCGCATCGGAAACAACCGTGTACTGCGGATTACAGACAGCGTCAATGACAGGCACCAGCGCCACGTCCAGCTCGCCCGTATCCAACCGGTCAGCCAGTCGACTGGGAAGGTCGTATACGACTTCATACCCACTTGCTAGCGAATCCAATCCGTATACCAATGGCTTGGTGTTCAAATAGGAAACGGCACCTATTTTTGGCGGTGACATAGCAGAAAGACTGGGTCCAGTAAAATGAAAGGGCCGTCCCACTCAAGGAGACAGTTTAAACGGGTAGCGAATACCGGCGATCCGAACGAACTAAATCACCTAACATAACCGCAGGTTACCGATTTTTCTAACGGTTAGGCACCGCATTTGTGGTGTAGATTTCAAGTATTTTTCCGGTTAGGCAAGCCAGCAAAAGACGTCAGCTAGGAAAGAGTTTGACGGATGTTATAGAAACTTGGGATAAATCGACTGTCCGGGGTCGATGGGATTTAACGTACGCATCCTTATCCAGGGTATCACTAAAATGTTAAAGAAAACAATATTCCTCGGTTTGGTTGCCTTGATTTTCGTGACGGTTCACCGGGAATCCGAGGCGCAGCAGGTAATCAAGACGCTGCAGGACTATTGTCTGAATCCGTTCCGTCAATTCCAGCCGGATGATCCCTGGACGCGAAGTTGCCTGTGGAACTTGCAAGCGGGTCGTTCGGGGCTGTTTTTTAACTGCGACGAAGAAGAGCAGAAGAGATACTCTCCCTACATCTATTGGAAATGCCAGACGATTGACCCGATTCCACCCTGCCCGTTGGCTCCCCGTTACATAATCAGTGATTTGCATGCGACTAAGCAGAGAATTATCGACGGTAGTTGTGGCTGTCAATGTACCTTTGCCCACTGTGCCGGAAATTGTGGTGGAACCTGCGCTGCCTCGCTGGGACCAATATCTTGCAACTGTCCGAGCCGATGTCCCAGTGGTTGTACGAACGGTTGTACGAACGGTTGTAATTCTTGCACGACTACCCAACCGATACCCAACGACCAAGTGACTCCGATTCCAACGCCCCAAACCGAGCCGCCCCATCCGCCTGTGCCACAAGCGAGTCCCGTGAGCCCTGTATCGGAACCGGTTACCCTGTCGTCAAAACCAGTTGCGACACAACCCCAGCAGGAATTTGGCAGGCGGTTTGTCGCCCGAGAAGGATTGATTTCGGTTCGCCCTCATCAACGTCCCAGGCCCAACCAAAAAATGGCTCCGACCGAGCGAGTCAGCGCGGTACCAAGCCAGGGTAGTTCACCATCACGTCAGCAACGGTGAAGTTGCCCAAGCGTGGCCATAACTACGCCGTATGGGCGTGTTCCAACGCCTGCGACAGGTCTTCCACCAGGTCGTTGCCGTTTTCAATTCCACACGACAGCCGAATCATGTTGTCGGTAATGCCAAACTTGGTGCGCTCGGCTGGCGGGTAATTGAAATAGCTCATCACCAATGGCTGTTCGATGAGAGATTCCACACCACCGAGGCTGGGGGCGATCCGGGGGACTTGGACGTTGTCCACGACGGCGGCAGTCTGTTTCCAGTCGGCGTTGGCCACCTCGAACGTAATCAGTCCGCCGAAACCATTCATGGTGCGGCGAGCAAGTTGATGGTAGCGATGTGATTGGAGACCCGGGTAAAGAACCCTGGAAACGGCTGGGTGATTTTCCAAAAACTCGGCTACCAATTGCCCGTTTTCATTATGCCGTTGCATCCTTAATTCGAATGTCTTCAGCCCTCTTTCCAACAAGTAGACATTATGGGCAGAATTGACCGACCCTAAGATACCCCGCAAATCCCTGACCTCTTCGAGCTTCTCTTTGCTTCCGGCGACGACTCCCGCCAATAGATCGTTGTGCCCGCCAAAATACTTGGTGGCTGAATGCATTACAAAGTCCACTCCATACTCGATCGGCCGGACGTTAAACGGCGTTGCCAACGTGGCGTCGATTAATGTATCTACCTGGTGACGTTTTCCTATGTCTGAAAAACGTTCAAGATCCACAATGCTCAAATGAGGATTGGTTGGAGATTCGGAGATCAGCATTTTTGTATTCTGGTTGATTGCCGATTCCATCGCTTCATAATCGCCGGTCTTGACAGTTCGTGTAACGACTCCGAACCGGGAAAGGTGTTGTGTGCAAAACTGTCGGCTTCGATGGTAACACTCATCAAAAAAAATGACTTCATCGCCGGCCGATAATTTGGCCGTCAGTAAGCCGACTAATGCTGCCATCCCGCTGGAATAAAGAATGGCTTGCTCTGCTCCCTCTAACGCTGCTAGTTTCCGTTCGACGACTTGTTCGCCCGGGTTGCCGTAGCGCCCATACTCACCCCGATCCTGTTTCTGCTCGATATAGTCGATGACAGACTGGGTATCTTTAAAGGTATAGGTCGAAGCGCAAACGATTGGATCCGTAATCGAGTTAATCGGTTTTTGACGCTGTTCACCAGCGTGTACGGAAATGGTCGAAAAACCCTGCTCAATGGTTGGTGGTGGGGTCGTGACCTGATTTTCATTCAGTTGGATTGCGTCGGTGGCTCTTAGCAACATGTTCCGTATTCCGAACTAGGGGTTCAAAAACGGATTCGCACGCTTAGCAGAAAGCAACAAAAACCTAACGTTACTTATTACGTCATGAGGCTCTTGTTGAAGTCGCAACCTTGGGTTGTCTTTAATGGGTTGCGTCCATCGGATGCTCTTTAGCAGTAAAGGCTGCAAGCGGCACAAATCCCTCATGCGAGCTGTAAAGGAAGTCCCAGTTCAACTCGCCAACACCCTCCACTATAGTCAGTACCGTCCCAACAGCACAAGCAGAATTCCTTAATAACGGAAAAAAATCTCTTAAATTGGAAATGAACCTGGCTTACCAGATGACTGACCAGCCCCGGTCTTGTGTCAACTTAAACGGTAATCAAGTCGTTTTACGCATGGTTGCGAGCGGCGCATCGGCGTTAAGCGGCCTGCGTTGGGAGTTTCTTTCAATCCAGCGGGGTTTGGGCCCCGCCCCTGCGGAGACTGCCAGATTGATGGCTAGGCGGCCGATCGCTTTCCGATAACGACCGTGCGGGATTGGGGTTTTTCAGGCGCTTTGTCGAATACCAGTCGGTTGCGCCGCCCCACTCGGGCAAACGGTCGCTCCCCGACCAGGCCGTAGTTGTTCAAAGACCAGTCTTCCGCCCGCTTGCCAAGGTCGTTGATCAGATTTTGTACATTTACCCGGGTGGCTTCCAGCTCTTGTCGACCTAATCTGCGGTCGATGCGAATCTTGGGACCAAAGATGGCACGGCACTTTGAGAAGGGGCGTGGCAGGGCGAATTCGTCCCAGGTGTTGAGACGCTTGGGATTTTCCATGCCGATGCCGATTGGCACAATCGGTATCTGTAACATTTTTGCCAAGTAAATGGGGCCCATTGCCATCTCGCGGCGCGGCCCCGTTGGTCCATCGGGTGTAATGGCAATGCTGGTAAATGCCGAATTCCTTTTCAACTGGCGTATTGCTCCGGAACCACCTCGTGTCGTACTGCCACGCACTACCTTCATTCCCATTGATTCGGCGACTTGTGAAACCCACTCGCCGTCGCGATGTTGACTAATCAGGACGGTCAATGGGAGGTGTCCCCAATAGCCCAATGCAACTGAAATGTACTCGTGCCAAAAAACAAATATTACATGTTCGTTGAAAATTGGGCGTCCTAATTCAACCGTTCGGTCGTAATAAGCCAGTCTGAAATCAACCAGGTTCTCCATCAATGTGGGTACAACAAGCGCACTGACTTTACCAACAAGTTTTTGTGCGATAGTTGGGCCTTGTTCAATCACGCCTGTTACTTTTCCCCGAAATAAACAACTTGGATTCAGTTAATGTTCTGTTGTGGCCATTCGCCGCTAAAAACTTCGGCGGCAGGCCCGGTCATGAAAACGTGGTTTGTTTCCTCGGACCACTCCAAAATCAGGGTGCCACCTCGTAAATGGTTAGTCAATTCACGATCTGTTCTGCCCGATATGACACCGGCAACACAAACGGCACTGGCACCAGTACCGCAGGCCATCGTCTCGCCCGAGCCTCGCTCCCAGGTTCGTTGACGCACTTCCGATCGTGAAATAACTTCAACAAACTCGACATTGACCCGCGCCGGAAAGCGTGGGTCGTTTTCGATTCGGGGTCCCATTTGCATTACCAGTTCATCCGTTACGCAATCGACGAAAAGTACGCAATGTGGATTGCCCATCGACACACAGGTCGCAGTCAAGTGGCTCCCTTCGATATTGAGGGGCACATCGACGACTTGATCCGTTTGTTCCCCGACCAGACGAGTTGGAATGTCACAGGGAGCCAATTGGGGCGGCCCCATGTCCACTCGCACCTGGTGAACTTTACCGTTTTGTCGAAGGACATCCAATGCCAAGATTCCGGCGCCTGTTTCAATTTGTAGTGTTGGTTTATGGCAGATGCCGTGGTCGACCATGTATTTGGCAACACAACGTATTCCGTTGCCGCACATTTCCGACTCACTCCCATCCGCATTGTACATTTGCATTTTTGCATCTGCTTTGTCACTTGGCAGGATCAAAATCAAACCGTCAGAACCGATCCCGTGGTGACGATCGGAAACCGCGACTGCTAGCGATTGGGGGTCAGCAGGAGGATTTTCCTGGAAACAGTCGACGTAAACGTAGTCGTTTCCAGCTCCGTGCATTTTCGTAAAGTGCATAATTCAAATCGATATTTGTGAGTGAAAGGAGGTCTCTTGCGTCGGCTGTAATCAGGTTTTACCCAGTTAAGTCCAGTGCATCGCCCGTCGTCGAGTTGGGCCGGTGTTCGACCTGCTCGGTTTTGGCGGGATGTTTCCAGTCCGAAGTACCGTCTGACTCGCGGTCGTGGGTTTCGAGTGTGTCGCTGATCTGGTTGCCAGTTTCCAGCAGATTGGGCGGCTGATCCTTTGGGTTACGGACATTCGAAGCAATATCCTGGGAAATCAATGAACTCGCCGAAGAGGCCGAGATAGGTGGCGTTGAGTGATTCATGACAGGCTCTTCTAACAATTTGATCTGGAATGAAGTGTTTTGCAACCGGTATGACCATCGGTTTGGTTACCCGCCACTTGTGACTACCGGCCCCCGGTTTGTGAAGGGATGGGGGTTGCCGGAAAGCTGTTGGCCGCCGGTGTCTGAAACAGTTGTTTAATCGATTCGTTCAAGTACGGCAGAAAGTTCTGATGAGTTTGCGGGTTGTCCAGTTGGCCGCGGATATTGATCCACATGATTTGTTGAGCCCCAAGTTCCACAATTTCAGAAAGCAAAGGAATGTAGTCGTTGCGACCGACAACCGAGTAAAAATTCAAGTCAATATCACGGTTCATGTTAAGTTTGCCGTTGCCTATCAAGCTGATGGCGTCTCCTATCAACTCGATGCGCTGAAAATCAATACGATCACCTTGTAACTTGAAGTTGATATTGCTGGTGTCAAAGGCACTGGTGGTAACCTCCTTGACTCGCAGTATTTTTAACAGCGACAGGATCACAGGTAATTGGTAAATTTCGGCGTCTCTAAGTTGAACGGTTCCAATTCCATACAGCGAGTTCCAATCAACGCAATTTCCTGTCATTTGAAAACTTGCGAATCCCTTTCCATTCATGTCGCGGAACTGGGGGGCGACCTCGGCGGCAACGTCCTGGAGCTTGCTGTTTGCCAAGGTAACATCGATACGAAACGGTATATCCTCGGCATACCTTAGATGACTGTCGAACCGGATTTGTCCACCGAAGACGTTTCCAACCAGCGAACGTTGTTGGTCGGTGGGAACAATTTGACTGGTGTAAGCTCCGGCTAGAACCCTTGAATCGTCAATCCAGAACGGACCGGTGACGTTGGTGACCTGAATCCCATACAGGGTGAGGGAATCCAGTGCGATTTCCCCTTTACACGTTGTTTTTTCACCGAAATACTGACCTTTTAATGACAGTTGTCCAAACACGTTTTGAACCGGCAGACCGAGCAGGACTTCCGCTTGTTCCATGTCAAACCGGACGTCCCAGGTCATCTTGAAATTGGGGTCGATCTCACTGGGCGAAGCCGGGTAAGAAACCTGGGCAAATTCGGCCGGAGCATAACCGCTGTGTTGGCCGGACAGCGTGGTTTCACCATTGACGGTGACGAGTCCCTTATATTTGAGTTGGCGAATCGACTCGGCAAGCGTCTCGGGTAAGGCGGAAATCAGGTCGTCGTCTACCGGTAAAGCGCCGGCCAAAATATCATACAGGCGGACTGCCCAACGTTCCTGGTCGTACTGTCCATAACCGTTGGCCGAAAGCCACGCCCGGCCATGCCTCCCACGGATCTTTTCCAGATTGACCTCACCCTGGCCAATTCGAATGCGCCCCGTCATCTGATTCAGTTCATAGGGAAACCATGTTGGTTCAATCGTAACCGTTTCGTGTACAGATGAATCGACCTCGTTCGCCAGTTGAGCATCAATCCGCACGTCAACCTCGGCAGCGCCTGGCGGCATCAACAAGTCAACCCTGGTCAAGGCAACCGTACCGCTTGGTCGGAACCCGTCCCAAATCTCCTGGATGTTTTCCGGAAGTGCGGTCCTCAGTTGGGTGTCCAGTTTGACATCGTTGCAGATGAATCGCAGATTAAGGCCTTCCGATTCGTTCCAGACACCGTTGCACGTTACGCGGGACGTGTTATTGCTGCCAGTGACATTCTCGAAATGGAAGTCCGAGTTTCTCATTTGAATCGACCCTGCCACATCATGTACCAGGTAGTTGAAGTGTGAGTGCCGGGTCGTGCAATCGGAAAGTTGGATGTTGAAATTCTTGTCGGCGATCGGGTTGGTAGGGTCGTGTTTTTCGATTCTACCCTGGCAGCTGACCCGTCCCGTTGCATTGAAGGCGCGGACGGTTGAAGACATCTTGGGAAATGCATCCACTGCCTTCATTAATTTCTCGTCAATCGGGAAATCACCGAGCGTTTTGATATCACAGCGATAGGTTGCCAGCGGTCCCGGGTTTTTGACATGGCCAACCAGGTTGATCCGCTGCTTTCCGCTCTGCGATGCCACTTCGAAATTACACAAATCTCCCCGCCAATCGACTTGGCCCGAGCAACCTTCCAGCCTGTAGGGGAAGCGGCAATAGTCAAACGACATTTTGATCAAGTCGGCATGAATCAACTTGTGGCCCTTTGAATCAAGCTCGAATTGGAGATCAAATAGACCTTCCGGCGAATACTCATGGCAGAACTTGACACAATACTCCGGAAACGCGCTCAGCATTTGGGGCCGGAAGTTGACATGCCGACATTGGCCGGCCAGTGACCAGTCTGATCGTTCGAGGAGCCCCGTTTGACGGTAGCTTAATTCAAACTTGCCTTGATCCAATTTTCCCGTTGCTTGAGTGACAGAGAAACCATCCTGGTTGATGGCAAAACTGGCGTTGACCGACTGAATCCCGACCGGGAGTTGGGCACTGTTGATGTTCAGCTCCCGCACCGTTCCCTGCAGGTCAAATTTGGGCATTTGCCCCAGGATGTCCGCTTCGCCATACACGCGTCCTGCGAGGCTGATTTGACCGTCGAGGTGACTGACCGGGAAAATCGAAGTCACAGAGTTTGGTAAAGCCGTCAACAGTTGTTGCGACAGGTCAACCTGCAGCCGGTTCAAGTCGGCGATCCATTCTCCATTGTTCGGATCCAGGTAGACCGTGCCATCAAAATCATCAATAAACTCTCCGTTGAATGAGACGGTCATCTTGGCAACCGATCGCGATTTGATCTGTGTTGGTTCCAGTGCGATCGAGACATTTTCCAGCGAATGAAACTGGTTGGTACGCATGTCTTCAAACTCAATCGTGGAATCCACAAGCCGTACGGGAATGATGTCAGTTGAGGGCTTGGTTTGCTGGAGAAATTGGATCAACGGATGAATATTGAACCGGCCGTCGGGGTACCTGACGATGCGCAATTTTGCCCGCTTCAACTCCAAACCCTTCGGTTGCGGTGGCAAGGTGATCAGTTCGGTCAAGGTAACCGGCATCTGCACAAACGCCTTGTAGACCTCTAATATCGGTGATTTCCCGTTGGCCGGGTCGACCACACGTAAGTCGGTCAGCTGCAGTCCTTGATCTTCGACAAATTGAGCACCGTCCAGCGTTGCGGTTAAACCGATGGAATTGAATTGCTGGTTGAGCAGAATCGATATCTTTTTTGTTACCGCGGAATCGACTTTTGTCTGCAAGTAGAGATAGCCTGCCAGCGCTGCCAGCGCTGCCAGGCAAATCAGTATCGAGACTTTTCGAAACAGTAGCATGGAACCGTGATACGTGTTGGGGGCGGAAGCCGCGAAATAGTAGCGAATTCGACGTTTGGGACCAACACGGAACCCGCTTCGGTTCCGACAGGAACGGCCCCGCTTCGATTCGGTTTCCCGATCCGGCCTTCCACGGAATGAGAGGGTGGATTTAACCATGAATCGCACGGGAAAATGAAGGTGAGAGGCTGCCCCCTGGCGATTGGTTTATCGTCAGGTACCTGGTTTGACAGCAGCTAGCATTCTGCGCTGCGGCGATTCTTAACCGATCCTCTTGCGCGTGGTTTGGATGGGAACGCACCTTTTGGTCAAGCAGCCAATGTCGTGTTGTGTAAAACAATCCATCGGGACGATGCCCGCTCGTCGCCGGCGCAACAAAAAAGGGCGGCAAGCTCGCGCTCCACCGCCATGGATCCCATCAATGATCGGACCGGTTATTCTGAATACGGATCATCACTGGTTGCCGCTTGACCCGTATCGAGTTCGACAGGCCGGTAACCTCCCTTGCTCTTGAAGTAGAAGAACAGGACCAGATAACAGACCAACATGAAAGCCGGGAACAGGACCATCGTGCCGAGGGCGGTGAACTGCCCTGACTTTTTGGCCGCTTCCAATTCCGCGCCGACCTTGTCCTTGTCACCTTCTGCCTCAATAGCCGCATCGGTCTTATCCGGGTCGATCGATTTGTAAGGGTAGCCAAAGGTCTCTTTTTCCTGGACAACGATCCCGGCAGTCGCCGGTGCGTTCTTTTCCAGCTCGGCACTCGATTTGATATCCTGGAACATCCCGATCAGCGGGAACCCGATCACACCGACGGCGATCATGCCAATGCCGGAAATGGCATTCAGCGAGAGGCTCCCTCCCTTGGGGCATTGTTCGGACGTGACACCCAGCATGGTCGGCCAGAAAAACGTCTTGCCGAACGCGTAAAGGGTGGCGGCTGCAAAGATTGCCAACATTCCCGAATCACCGGTCAGCGAGAGGGTGTACAGGCCGGCCATAGCCAACAGCGAACTGATGATCAATAGGCCAATGGGAGACAGGTTGTGGACAATCGGGCCGGCAAAAAACCGGAGGATCATCATGATCAGTGACGTGTAGACCAGAACCCAACCGGCATTGTAGCCGAGAGCTTCCATCGGTTTTTCCATCAAGCCACTGATCCAGCCGTCGGTGCCAATTTCAGTGATCGCCAAGGGCATCATGATAATGATCAGGAAACCCATGATTGGTCGGCCGAAACTACGGGTGTAAACCGCGAAGAAGATGACGGCCAGGGCCGTCAACAGGATCGGAGTCACGACCGATAAACCGTAACCAGCGATTTGCACCTCGCCCATACCCATGTAGGCAAAGAGCGGCTTGAATACGACGTCGCCGAGTTGCCAGAAAATCAGGCCAAACCCGATCAACGCCCCAAACGCGCCAAACTCGGCCAGCATCTCGCGGTAGCTGACCCCCGCCTCTTCCCGTTCCTGTACCGGGAATCGGACCCCGATCAGCATGACCAGGAAGATCAGGGCCGGGATGGCCACAATGCCTAGCACGATTCGCCAGTCACCAGTCTCCGCCGTATCGGCCAGGAAAATCGTCAGCATCCCGCCCAGGACCAGGCCGCCGGGCCAGCCGGCATGCAGGATATTGAGCCACTTGGTTTTGTCCTTGTTGTACATGGTGGCGACGACCGGGTTGATAAACGCCTCGACCGTTCCATTACCGAGGGCCAGGATGAAACTGCCCCAGTAAAGAAAGAAATAACCACGGGCCTGGGCTGCTTCCAGCGCGGCACCCTCAACCCCCTGGATTGCGGCATAGGCCAGGCAGGCCATGACCAGGTAGGCAGCATAGCAAAAGAAGGAAAAGATCATCGCGACGCGATAACCAACTTTGTCGATGATCAGACTGAACAGGATGATAGAAATACCAAACGGCCAAATGCCGGCGCCGCTCAATTCACCAACCTGGGTGGCATCGAGTCCAAAATCAGTATTGAAACGGACATTGCAGAGGTAGATTCGGCTGAAGAAAGCAAAGGCAGTCGTGATCAGTGCAACGAAGCATCCCCAAAAGACAAGTTTGTTGTTTCGGTCGTTCATCGAAATTCACCCCTTCACTGGGCATGATTGAGATTGATTTGCATTGGGCCGAAGTCATTTCCGGCACACGTCGAAAACATTTCCTGCAAGCTGCCAAGGCAGTAAGCTGTCAGTGAAAAATGTCAGCAGTGCCAGAAATAAAGCGACCCCTCAAGTGTGGGGTGGCTCACCGATCGACCGAGTATAAAGGACTCTTTATGCGAAGTAAACATTTTGCCAGGCCAATTTCACGGGTAATTTGCCTGCTTTATCCCAGTTTACTTGATCCTTGAAGTCGGATCCTTGCCTGAGGGTGTCTGGATTTTGAGTCGCAGTTCCTGCGGATCCGATTCGACACGAATGTCGCCCGGCAAATTGAGCACGGAACGTTCACTCTTGTCCTTGGCCAAGTCACTCAGTTGGCTCCACCAATTGCGATTCATATCCTGGCGGGGCCAGCCACGGTCCCGCCAGACCCGCGTCAGTAGCTGACGGATGACGATGGTCTGGGCGTTTTCCAATTTGGACTTGATGATCTTCAGTTCCCGGTCGTTAATGTCGATCAGCGCATCGGAAAACGTTTCTGCTTCCGATTCCAGGTATTGCTCCAGTTCCGCAGCCTGCCGTGTCAGCTTGAGGACCGAATCGTCCAAGGCGGGAAAGCGTTCCCTGAGCCGTGGCAAAACATCATTCCTTAAAAAGTTCCTCGTGTAGTTCGAAGTTTGGTTTGTTGGATCCGTGCAAAAAAGTTGTTCGATTTCCTCCAGGGCGGCCAGGATTGTTTGACGAGGAACTTGCAACAATGGACGGACAATGCTGACAGCACCCTGCACCCGTAAAAAGGGGATTCCCCGCAGCCCGTGGAACCCGGTGCCCCTGAAAATACGAAACAGGGCCGTCTCAACCTGGTCATCCAGATTGTGTCCTGTTACCAGGTAGCGCGCCCCGCAGGCGTCAGCCATTTTCATGAACAGTTCGTAGCGAGCTTGCCGCATAGCATCTTCCGATGTGGACCTGGAGTCCGAGTGGATGGGGGCGAGACATTTGCTGACCAACTTGAGACCATGTTGTTCAGCCAGCCGCTCTACAAATTTGGCGTCTGCTGCCGATGTCTCGCGGATGCTGTGGTCGACATGACAGACAATCAACTCGCCTGTTTCGGTGCGATGTTTGTGAATTCGACTTAAAACGCTCAACAGTAAAACACTGTCCGGACCACCTGAAACGGCCACCATGACATTTTTCTTGCCCCACAATTCGGCGGGCCAATTGGCTTGAATGGACTGGCAAACTTTCAAGAAGTTTGGTTGGGAATTGTCGGACGGGTTCATGGTGTTACAACCACGGGTCTAAATGGCAAAATGGCAGAAGTTTGCGTTTTCAAAATGGTTTGTTAAGATGTACCGATGTTTTCCCGGCGAATTTGCTTGGAGAGCAGGTTTATCAAAGCAACATTGTGACTCGGCGATTTCTGAGTTCGATGGCTAAGGTGAAACGAAAGTAACAGTTGGCACGTATTTGAATTCAGCCTTGACAGGTATCCTATACCGATGGCGATCTTATTTTACATTTTGAGCATGTTGCTTGGGGTTTGGCCTTTCAAATTTCGCAAGCAATCGGCCACAGGGCGAGGGTCGCTGCGTCGATCCCCGAATGTTAGCGCTCGATCGGTGGAGTATGCCATATGGATGCCTTTTTTGGGATGGGGTTCGGCATGTTTGGTCTACGACGGCCCGCGTCATGCCCCCAGTAAGCGATGGCTCAGGATGCACTTTGAATCCTGGGGTCGGAACGACCATGATCGGCAAACGCCCGAATCTGCAATGCTTGGTGAATTATTCAAGTCCGACCACCGAATCGACTAGGCTTTATCGCCAACCTCATTCGAATTGTCCTCGTTCCCCTCCGCCGTCGATCCGTGCCCCGAGTGACTTGAATATTGGGGTAACTAGTCAAATGGAAAGCACAACGCTATTAATCGGCGGGGCCGGCGGCCTGTTTTTGGGAGGCGGACTGGTTTTCTTGTATCTGCTGATAGCTGGCAAAGATGCCAAGTCTAAAGCCAAATCCATCATGGACGAGGCGATGCGGGAAATTGAGGGAAACCGGAAAGAAACAGAGCTCCAGGTAAAGGAGCAGACGCTCAACCAGAAAGCGGCAGCCGAACGGGAAATCAATCAAGCGCAACAGGATCTTCATAAAACAGAACGGGCACTCGACAAGCGAGAATCGCAAATCAATCAGCTAACGCAGGACTTGGAGAAACAGGGTGGAATCATCGAGTCCAGCCAAAATCGACTGAAGATCAAATTGGAACAAGCAACCCAGCGTGAAAAAGACCTTAACGAGATTTTTGAGAAGCAGCGCAAGCAATTGCAGCAGATGACCGGATTGAGCAAGGAAGAGGCCACCAGTCGGTTGTTAAAGCTGCTTGAAGACGAGCTTGGCGAAGAAGTCGGCAGCCGCCTGATGGAACACGAGAAAATGATAATGGAAATGGCGGAAGTCAAATCGCGTGAAATTCTGCTGATGACCATGCAGCGATTTGCGGCCAGCCAGACCTCCGACTCCACCACCAGTACGATTGATATTCCCAATGATGAAATGAAAGGCCGGATCATTGGTCGTGAAGGCCGCAATATCCGGGCATTTGAGAAAGAAACGGGTGTCGATGTCATTATCGACGACACCCCCGGTGTTGTGATTGTCAGTGGTTTTGATCCGGTTCGTCGGGAAGTTGCCCGAATTGCGTTGAATCAATTGATCAATGACGGCCGAATACATCCAACCCGCATCGAAGAGGTCGTGGCTGAGAAACAAAAAGAAATTGAAAAGGTGATTCGCAAGAAAGGAATGGAAGCGGCCGAAGAAGTTAACGTCAAGCGCCTGCATAAGAAAGTGATTGACATGCTGGGTCGTTTGCATTTCCGAACGAGTTACAGCCAGAATGTTCTGCGGCATAGTGTGGAGGTCGCATTCCTGTCCGGTATGCTGGCCGAAATGGTCGGGCTGGACGGGGACTTGGCACGCCGAGCGGGCCTGTTGCACGATATTGGCAAGGCTGCCGATCATGAAAGGGAAGGCGGTCACCCAAAGATTGGAGCTGAAATACTCAAACGGCATGGTGAAGGCCAGGAAGTCGTGCATGCGGCATTGGGACACCATGATGACATCGTGGTTGAACATCTCTATACGGTTCTCGTCGCCACCGGAGATGCCTGCAGTGCATCGCGACCTGGCGCTCGGCGGGAGTCATTGGATCGATACATCAAGCGAATGGAAGAACTTGAGACGATCGCTCTTGAGCTAAAGGGAGTGACGCAGGCATTTGCTGTGCAAGCGGGTAGAGAAGTCCGCGTGATCGTCAGTTCCAAAGATGCGGACGATGGTCGAGCCGCGAAGATCTGTCGCGATATCGCGAACGCATACGAGGAGCAATTGACTTATCCTGGAGAAGTTAAAGTAACGGTTATTCGTGAATCACGCTTTACTGAACTGGCAAAGTAAAACCACTATCACGTGCCTTGGGCACTAGAAAGACATTCCGTGAGGATCCTGTTTGTCGGCGACGTTGTAGGTAAACCCGGTGTGCAATTTTTGACCGACGTCTTGCCTGGTGTAAGGCGTCAGGAGTCCATTGAGTTGGCCGTGGTCAACGGTGAAAATGCAGACGGCGGTTCCGGAATTAACCCAAGTATCTATCGTCGGATGATCGCATCCGGTGTTGATTGTGTTACCCTCGGCGACCATATCTACAAGAAAAAAGACATCATCGAGATACTTGAAAACCAGGCAAATATCGTAAAGCCTGCCAACTTTCCCGAGGATGCACCTGGTAAACGTTGGGTTGTTGTGAAATCGGAAACGGGCCGCAAGGTCGCGGTGTTCAGTTTGATGGGCCGGGTGTTCATGCGCCCGGTCGATTGTCCATTTAAAGCGGCAGAACGCGTATTGGCTGAGATTCCTGAAGACGTAAAGATTCGTTTCTGTGATTTTCATGCAGAAGCAACCAGCGACAAGCAACTGATGGGCCGGTTCCTGGAAGGCCGCGTTTCAGCCTGTCTTGGCACCCATACTCACGTGGCGACGGCGGATGAGCAGATTTTGCCCGGTGGCACCGCGTTTCAATGTGATGTCGGTATGACTGGGCCTCACGAGAGTATTTTAGGCAGACAAATCAGCAAAGTTATGGAAGCCACCATTACCTTTAAACCGCTTCCATTCCTGGTGGCCCAAAACGATGTCCGCTTAAATGGTGCCATCGTGGATATCGATCCGAAAACGGGTCGGGCCCAGGGGATTCGTCGATTTTGCGTTCGTGAAAAAGATGCGGACCAATATCTGGATGACTATTAAACTGGCCTCAGCTGCCGCTTGCTATCATCCAGTCAGTTGACCTTGAAGCGGTAGCAGTCAATCGCTAATCTCCTCGCGATTTCCACCCATGTGATAGACGTAACGGAACGGATATTTCGACCGCCTAAACCAGCCGTGACACGATTGATTTTGGTTTTTTCGGTTGACATCTGTTTTACTGTTTAGCATGTCGCGATGGCAGTTTGCATTGCCAAGCTCTCGGTAACTGGATTGCTGGTTTTACCGGACCTGGGGTCATCATGGTGATGGCAGGAATCAATGTTTCATTGATGGCAGTCGGTTGGGTAATTCAACCCAATTAGTAAAAATAGCGGCGCCAAAACAAGGATGAATCAGATGTCAAGACACGTCGGCTTTGTGAAGTTCCTGGCTTGTAGCTTTACGATCGTAATGTTGGTGACCACCGTGGGTTGCATGGGCGGACTAGCCCAGTTGCTCTATGTCATCAAAGGTCACAAGATACCTGCCGAATTCAATGGCCTTGAAGGGAAACGGGTGGCGGTCGTCTGTATTTCTGACGCATCGGCTTATGGTCCTGATACCTTGACGGATACCATCGGCAAGTTGGTTGGCATGAAATTGCAGAATGACGTCAAGGGTATTGAAGTTGTTTCGGCAAAGACGGTTGAAGACTGGGCGGATCAAAACGTCTGGGATGAAACAGACTTCAGTGCCATTGGTAAAGGCGTCAAGGCGGACGTGGTTGTGGGAATACAAATCGCTGATTATTCCATCAAGGAAGGGTCGACGCTCTATCAGGGCCGATGTGAAGTTACCGCCACTGTTTTTGACATCAAGAACGACGGTCAGGTAATTTACTTGATTGGCCCCGACCAATTTCAGTTTCCGGAACAGCCTCGGCCCGCGATTCAAACCAATGATCGAAAATTTGAAGCGATCTTTCTGGCCAAGTTGACAGAAGTTATCTCGAGGCGGTTTTACGCCTATGACCGCCTTGATACGGTCGCCGAAGATGCCACCTTTATGCGATAGTAATCGTTTTCATAAAATAAAAAAAAGTCGGTCTGTTTCGAGACCGACTTTTTTGTTGGAACAACCATTTTAAATGGAGCGGGAATTGCCGTCCTAAAGCTTGGGTGGCGGCCGTTTTTGTTTAGGCATCGCGTTGGCTTGCGGACGGGGATTAGGTCTTGGAGGATTGTTGTTGTTGTTATTATTGTTTGCCCGTGGCTGGCGGGGTGTTGGAGGAGCTGTGAAATCTTCTTTCCATTCCCAGCCTAGCGGGGTTTCCAGTTCGCGGGCGGCCAACATGGCCCAGGGAGTGTCGGGATGTTGGTCGATGACCCGTTCCAGATAAACTCTAGCCTTTTCCGCCATGTTTTCGGCTTGGCTTCCCGTACTGATCGAATCAGCTGGCTCGAGAACCCAAGTGTTATTCTTTTCGTCTTCGAATTTTAATTTGGTTTTGGCAAGTGCCAACATCGCGTTGTACGACTCAGCCCGGACTCTGCCCGCCATGATCCTCCCGAACGCCAAGTCATAGCCAGCTTGCCATCGAGGAGAGGCTTCCATTTCCCGGTCTTTCTCGCCCGCTTTCAAAATGCCATACAACTGCCCGTACTTGGGTTCCAACACTGCGGCCGCCCGCTGGGCTTGACTGATTGCATTGACAAAGGTTGCTTCGTTCAGTTTTGGGAAGCGAAATTGAGGAGCTGCCAACTGACCGGTGACGGATGCTTCCGCGGCCTGGACCAAAACGTAGCGGCTTTCGTTGTGCTTCAATCGCTTGATGTATTCCTGGCGAGAAACGTAATCTGGCCGGTATTTCCTCATGTTTCCCGATTCAAAAAAGTACCTCAAATCGGCCGAGTAAGCTGTCGTTTCTGTGCGGCGAACCCTGCCCACGCGCCGGTTGGGATGAACCGCAAAATAGATTCCACCGGTCTCAAAACAAAGACGTGTTAAACTAAAAGGTCCAAAACCGGAATCGATCATTTCGAGATCTTCGAATTCGCCACCACTGAATTCTAGTTTCAGCCGTTCCGGGAACAAGGATTCTGGTCCTTGAGAAACTTCAGCGAAT
>JABACA010000047.1:0-15044 GCA_014237975.1 Mariniblastus sp.
GGCGTGCTCGCCCATACCGACGTACAGGACGTTGGCGTCATTGGGTGCGACGGCAATGGCGCCGACCGAGCCGGACTGGATGCTGCCATCCGAGATGTTTTTCCAGGTAATGCCGGCATCGGTCGTTTTCCAGACGCCTCCCCCGGTACTTCCCATGTAATACGTCATCGGCTGACCCACGACCCCCGTGATGGCATTGCAGCGGCCGCCGCGGAACGGGCCGATATTCCGAAACTTCAAGGCAGAAAACGATTTGGCATCGATCTCGCCCGGCAGCGGTTCCGTCTTGGCTTGAGCTTCGTTGGAGTTGGACTGGGCATTTAACGGTGCCGTCGCGAGAACGGCTAGGCAGCAAATTCCGCAGATCAGGGCGATAGAGTCAATTCGATTCGTCATAGGATGTCCTTCATGGTGTCTGCTACAAGGGTACCATCGGGGCCCTCGTGGATCACTTGTCGCCATCTTTTTTAGGTGATTGTTTGTTCGGTTTGCCGCCGGGTTTTTCTGGTTTCCCCGGTTTGGATTCCGGTTTCTGGTCGAGTTGCCCGCTCTCATATTTTACCAGCCAGTCATCGAGCGGCGGTTGCTGAAGATGGGCCGTCAACTCGTTCTGAACCGCATGGGCGATGGCCAACAGTTTGTCGTCCTGATTTAGCTGACCAGTTAACGTCATTGGAACGGGTCGTTTTCCGCCGCCGCGAAGGTCGCTGAAATCCCGTGGCAAAACAACGCTGGGATGCCCGGCAAAATTGGTGTGGAAAATTTCAAACACATTGACCAGCGCATCGACCGGCCTGATGTACTCCTCGAATTCGACCATTAACCGAGTCCGCAATCTTTGCAGCCTGAGATAATCGACCGCCGAGATGAACTGGGCGGACTGGAAGATGTTTTTCCACGAATTCCAACCCTCGGTGTGACCTTCCCGTAGTAAAACGTCAATCACCGACGCGCCTTCGATATCGATGATATTGGCCAATGCCCGGTAGTTTTCGAATTCGGGGGGAGGGCCCAGTTCCACCAGCTGGCAACCGATCTTCTCCAGTAGTTCAAGTTCCGGTCGGGCTCGGTCAGGGTTACGCGTCGATGGCTGGTAGCCAATCTTCAGCCCTTTCAAATTGATCTTGGTGGGCCAATCAAACGGCCGGTCGGTAACCGTCATATCCTGGCCGTCGGCGCCGTGGATTGCATCGAAAACCAGGGCGCAGTCTTCGACGCTACGGCAGATCGGTCCAATTTTGTCCATCGACCACGCCAGCGGCATGCAGCCGAATCGACTGACTCGCCCAAACGTCGGCCGGAATCCGGTTACACCGCACTGCTTGGCGGGGGATGTGATGCTCCCCAGCGTCTCGCTGCCCAGTGAAAAACCAACCAGGCCGGCCGCGGTCGCCGACGCACTGCCGGCCGACGATCCGCTGGAACCCGTTTTGGGATTCCAGGGGTTGCGAGTTTTACCACCGAACCACATGTCTCCCATGGCCAGGGCTCCCAGTGATAACTTGGCGATCAGCACGGCGCCAGCCTCTTCCAGGCGTTTTGCGACCGTCGCCTTTTCGTCCAGCACCCGATCCTTGAGGTAAGGTATTCCCCAAGTCGTGGGGTAGCCCGGCACACTGATTAGATCTTTCGCACCCCAGGGGATTCCGTGCAATGGCCCTCGATAAATTCCGGAATTGATTTCGGCGTCCGCCTTTTTGGCCTGCTCAACCGCAAGTGGTTCGGTAATCGTGACGGAGCAACGTAACATCGGACTGTATTGTTTGAGCCGATCCAAATACAAACGTGTTAATTCAACACTGGTAATCTGTTTGGATCGAATCAGCCCGGCCAGTTTCGTGACGGGCAAAAAAGGGATTTGCTCTTTTTGGGCTGGAAGTTTTCCGACACCGTTGTCGACCGGTCGGGCATCGCGATCGATCTTGATCGGTTGAGGGGGTGGTGCTACTGTTTGGAATTGAATCGCCGGGGGCAGGGAGGCTGGCAGCGGGATCTTGCGCAATGAGGCCAGCTGCTCGGAATGGTCGTTGACTGCCTTGAGAATGGCCGATCGTTCCTCTTCCTCTAACGGGATCTGTGTAATCCACTCGGCCTCCTTGAGCGACTCAGCCGTGAGGCCATCGGGGGCTTTGACCAAAACGCTGATAGCGCGATGCAAGGCGGGCGCTCCGATGCCCGTACCGGCTAATATCCGCAAAACGTGTCGACGATGCAAAACGGGAACCCTCAACAAAACAGACTACAAGCTTCAGTTTAAACCAATTATGTAAAGTTGCGAGCATTGATCGTTTGAAAGTGGGGCGGATCCTGACGGTTAAAGGGGTAATTGATCTGAATTGTGAATTGAAATCAAACGCCAGCAGAGTAAAATCTGTAGCTTGGATCAGGGGTTCGATAAGAACCGATTAACATTCCTATAAACATTGCCGGGTTAGAATTTTGAAATCAAATCCTCCTTACGTTGATTTTTCCGAATTCGAAATGGATAAAGTGGTCGCAGATCTTGATGAGATCTACCGACACAATCCGCATCGATTTGAATTGGCACTGTTAGACGGCATTCTCTTTATCGATGAGGAGCGCGCCGTGGGTTACAAAGATTTGACGGAGAACGAATTTTGGGTGCGAGGGCATTTCCCCGAACGACCGTTGATGCCCGGTGTTCTGATCTGTGAATGTGCAGCCCAATTGACAGCGTTTTTCGGGAGCTACCACGAGCTCAAGGGCGATGGCTATATGGGTTTAGGGGGATTGGAAGAAGTCCGGTTTCGATCACCGGTGGTTCCGGGTGACCGATTGGTCATCATGTTGCGGAAGAAGCGTTTTCGCAAAGGGATGGTGATATTCACCGATTTCCAGGCCTACGTGGGCACAACTTTGTGCGCCGAAGGCGTCATCAAGGGAGCCATGTTGAACGACTAAAGCGAGGCGTTCCATGTTTAACGCTTGCCCAATACGTCTTGCCAGACACAGCCCGCCCAGGACAAACCGACCCCAAACCCGATCAGCAAGTTTTTCATCTCCGGTTTTAGTTCGTTGGTTTGGCGAAGTTGATCGATCAATATTGGTAGGGTACAGGAAACGGTATTGCCAATCTTTTCCAGTCGAATGGGTAACCTCTCGGGTTGAATTTCCAAAGCTAGTTGCAGCTGTTCGAGCATCTTGAATGTTGCCTGGTGGAACAGGTAGTAGTCGATCTGCGACTCGGCAATCGCCGATCGGGATAAGATGCTCTCCACTAGCGGTGGGATTTTCTCGACCGTGAAATTGATCAGGCTGGGGCCGTCCATATACAACTGGCTTGGCCAACGTTTTCGATGGCGTGGTTTGATTTCCTGTTCCGGTTTGCGGAATCCGCTGTCGGACGCGACGAGTGTGTCGGCACCGGTTCCGTCCGTGCCATATTTAAAGCCCCACATGGAGGGTTGGTCACACGGTTCAATCAGCGTAGCCGTTCCACCATCACCGAAAATGGTCCTTAAACTACGGTCGGTTGGATGGATTAGCTTGGTATACGTTTCGGCCGCAATGAACAGGATTCTGCCTGCCGTACCGGACCGTATGATCCCGTCGGCGATCGATAGTCCATAGACGTATCCACTGCATCCCAGATTGAAATCGAGCGCCCCCACGTCGGTACGCAGCCCCAGGCGTTCCTGGATCAGGCAAGCCGTTGTGGGCAATGCGTAATCCGGTGTTTGGGTACAGAACAACACGAAGTCGATCGATTGAGGATCGATATTGTGTTCTTGGAAAAGCTTTTCTGCAGCGAGGACGCCTAGATCTGACGAACATTCGTCAGGCGCCGCAATGTGTCTCTGGTGGATGCCCGTTTTGGCACCAATCAGTTCCATGTTCCAGCTAGGATTTTGCGTTTGTAGGTCAGCGTTCGTTTCAATTCGCTCAGGGAGGTGAACGGCAATGGGACCAATGCCAGCGTACTTCACGTGTATCTCAAACAGAAACGGTGTCAATGAATTTGCAACGGCTACCGTGCCAACTGCGTATGTTCCAAACCTACCAGATAACGGGGGATAGGCGAAGGCGTCTCTGAAATTAGGCGGCCCGAGGATTTCGGCGTCTGTTTGATTTCAGCTCCGCTTTTCGTTCAATTTCAAGGCGACTTACTGATTTAAAATCAGCGTCCGGATTCCCGCTTGATTGGACCAGGACAGTCGATGAGGCGTGGAGCATGCGCGGCACGTAAAACCAGGCCTGTTCCAGTGATTCGTGATCGCAGTCGGATGAGACGACGATCAGGTCGGTTCTTATGTGTGAATTGGCAATCCGGTTGAGGGCATGGAGTGGATCGCCGGGGACCAGTTGGAGTTTGACATCGAGGGGTTTTAATTGTTGGTGGACAAACTTTAAGGGTAATTTGGCGGCCCCGTCGTGCCGACCTTCGAAAAGATCGACGCCGGTATATTTGACTTGGCCGCCCAAGCCAAATTTTCGTGCCAGTAAAATAACATTCTTCGTTCTTTCGACATCCGGAATACCCAGCTCGAGAATAGAACGGTAGCGGTTCCTTGCGATCATCCGGTAAATTTGGCGATCACATTTTGGCTTAGCCAGGAAACGAAGCTGAAGATATTTTAGCCTGGAAATGGTTGGCACGATTCATCTCCTCGAAATATTGCCGGCAACGGAAGCTGGGCAATTCAAATGGTTACGGCTGCGAGCGGCTACGTCTGTTATTTTCGACCTGATCAAGCCAATATGTGCAGTCGCAAACCGGTGGGCATCAGTTTCGACGAGTCCGGAAACCTTGCCGGATCTTGGGCAATCTTCAAAATCGTTAAACTCAACCGCTGCTGACAGCATTTCTCTTTTGGATGCGTCGTAAAATTGGAGTATCCTATCTGGGTCCCGTCGAAAAACCGGGCAAAAAGGTTCGATTTATCGAGTATGCCCATGACCGTTATGCCACGAATAGCATTTGCCACCGTCTTGCTTGTCGTCTCGTCGGTTGACTGTTTTGCCGGATCGGGCGATTCCATCGAAGGTGTTTGGTCGTGCCGACTGAAATCGCCGGGTGGGCCGATCCAATTTGATTTGGAATTGAAACGGACTGGAAAGTTTTGGTCGGGCTACCTCGTCAATGGCCCGGAACGAATCAAGATACCCTCGGTCACGCTGGACGAGACAAATTTATGCCTTGATATCGACCATTATGATTCTCGAATTGTGGCTCAATACCTGTCTGACCAAGACGTGTTGGTGGGTCACTGGCAAAAACGCCGGGGTCCGGTCGAGTGGGTTAAAATGGATTTCAAATCGGTCCGACCAGCGACGCTGAACGGCCCGTCCGGGCAGGTGGGTGCCAAAATCGAGAAGGACCTGGATATTGGGGAGATGACAACGGACCAGAAACCTTATGTGGGTAAATGGTCCGTCAAGTTTTCCAGTAGCGATGACCCCGCAGTCGCATTGATCGAAGCGTACGGGTCGCACAAGTTGCTGGCCACGTTCTTGACGACCACCGGTGATTACCGTTACCTCAGTGGCCAGGGCACGGCTAACCAGATGACGGTCTCCTGTTTCGACGGCGCCCACGCCTTCCTGTTTCGAGCCACTTTGCAGAATGACGGCAGCCTGAAAGGAGATTTCTGGTCGTCCAATACGTGGCACGAACAGTGGACCGCCACACCGAACGCCAGGGCGACGATGCCGGATGCATTTCTTCAAACGAAGATGATTAAGGGAGTCGATTGGGGCAGACTCAGTTTTCCCGATTTACAAGGCAAACCAACCCGATTGGATGATCCAAAGTTTGCTGGCAAAGTTCGGATCATCTATGTGTTCGGTTCCTGGTGTCCCAATTGTCACGATGCGGCTGAGTACTTTGCCGGGTTGCAGGAAAAATATGGAGACCAGGGGCTTTCCATTCTGGGTTTGGCTTTTGAATTGACGGGAGACTTTTCACGCGACTCGAAACAGGTGGGGCTTTATTTGAAACGACACAAGGCAGAGTACCCAGTGTTGATCGCCGGGCTGTCGGATAAGGAACAGGCTTCCCTGGCGATCCCCCTGCTGGATCGGGTTCGGTCCTACCCCACCACCATTTTCCTGGATCGTGAAAATCAGGTGAGAGGAATCCATACCGGATTCAGTGGGCCTGCTACCGGTAAAGCACATGCCGAGCTGCAATCGAATTTCGAAGCGCTGATTGAGAAATTGTTACAGGAATAGTCATCCTGGAGGCATCCGGCGCCCGTCAGGTGGGCTCGTTTTTTTTTGTCTTTCCGGGGGAGTTGGACAACCAGGTTCGTTTTTGGTCGAATGACCGTCCCGCTGCGTTGGCGATTTTCCCGTTTAACATTTGGTAAACAATCGCAAACTTCACAAGCAAGGTGGCTGTGATGCAACCGAATCAGCAATCCGTCAAATACGTCCCCGTTGCCGCTGTCGAGACGCATTCGGTCGTGCTGGGGTACCTGTTTTGGATCATCGGAATTTCAGGCGCTCACCGCTTTTATTATGGCAAGCCGGTGTCGGGGGTTATCTGGTTTTTTACACTTGGTTTGTTGGGGATCGGTTGGATCATTGATGCTTTCCTGGTTCCCTCGATGAACCGAGAAGCAAACCATCGCTTTGTGCCAGGACCCATTGATTACAACCTGACCTGGGTTTTGCTGTTTCTTGCCGGGTACCTTGGGTTGCACCGTTTTTATATGGGCAAGATCGTTACCGGAATTATTTACTTGTTGACGGTGGGTATCTTTGGCATTGGCTACATTTATGACGTGCTCTGCCTGAACACGCAAATCAACCAAGAGAATTACCGACGTCAGCACTGGTTGAATTAAGAGAGGGCGGCTCGTTTTCTGGATTGAGACGGCGCCTGGTTACCGACCCAACCGTCCCATGGTTGGCCCGCAGATCCGTTCAAATGTCCGCTTCTGGTTAAGGTTCCAGTCGGCATAGGGCGGGAATCTTTTCGATTCAGTGACTTTGCTTTGGTTGGCTGGCGGGCAGGACTTGATCGCAAAACTGGTTTTGAGAATATCCTCCACGGCTTGAATCCTGCCGTTCACGAGATCTTCAAACCGCAACATGGGTGAATCCAGGCCCTCGGTCAGAAACAGGTATTGCAGATCTTGGTGGATCCGCAAATTCACATTGGCCCAGTAATGGCAGGCCCTGGAAAAAACATCCAGCTCATGATCACCGGCCAGCTTGCCCCGAAACTCAGGGTTGTCCTGGAAATAGCGAATCACCGATGGCTTGGAGAGGGTGTTGCGTACCGATTCGGTTCCATCGCGATGCAAGTGGATAAAGCGAGCCCCGGGAAATGCATCGTGGATGGGTCGCGACAGGCTGAACAGTCGGTTGTTGGATTCAAAGTCGATGTCATGCCGGGTGTAACGCAACAGTGCTACCATGCGAACCCAAGGCATCTCCTGTTCGTAATATTCCAATCCGAGGTTTTGCAGGTTCGGTTGTTTTTTGTGGAATACCCTGGCCAGTCCATTCGCCTCCAATAAACGAACGAGGTAGGTTGATGCACAGTCTCCACTGTTTTGGCAAAACACCCTGGTCCGGTTGATATTAAATGTGTCGCGCCAACATCGATAAAGAATTCTGCGCCCCGTTCGAACCAGCCCGCGCAGGTCTTCACGTCGATCGGCATCGGCCTGTTTAAACATTTCGAGGTTTTTGATTTCAAACATGACCTTATCCGACGATGGAAAATAACCTGTGCAGGAAAAGAAATACCGTGCTGTCGGTGTTGCGCCAATGTCAGCTTGACCCCAATGCTTGCGATGCGACGGGGACTCTCATCCATGCAGTTGACCACTGCAGATTTACAAGGAAAAGCAGCTGTCAACGGTTGCTGCTAGGATTGGAAGACAAGACTTGATAGCAGTTTCGTCTGCGGCCGCCGCAGACAAGTTCCCTGGATCGATTATCCACCATGACCTCGGGCAAGTAAGCCGAGGCAGGGGGCCTTGGCGCTCCAGGGTTGCCATTTACTCGTTGACAATGGCCGGTGTGTTGATCGGGCCGGTATAGGTTGCACCTTCGGCAACGTAGTTCCAACCGAGGTAAAGCCAGCCTTTAACGGCGCGAAATTGCACGAGCTTCAACTGTTTGGCCAACGGTACGTCCTTCAACAGTTCACCATCGACAGGGATCAAGTTCTCCGGCAGAGGAATTTCCGGCGCCGTTCCATCATCATTCGCTTTATCCAATTGGCGTTCCAAGGCGGTCTTGAATGCGACCGTTTTGCCGTCTTTTTCTTCGGTCAGGTATTCGATTTCCGATTTCCCGTCACGTTCAAAAAAGAGCTGGCCATCTTTCCGCACAATTTTAAAGCGTAAGCGTATTTTCAATCCATAATTGATTGTATTTTGTCCTTGACTGAACTTTAGGCCCGTTACGACGACCGAGAAACGGTCGTTATCAAATTCGAATTGAACCGGTCGTTTGTCACTGAACAGGATTCGCCAATCACCATTTTCGCCTTCCCGCAGATTGGTCATGTCAATATTCAACAGCGTTTCGAGTTTTTCTGCGAGTTCATAATTCCAGTATGCCTTGCCGGCCAAAACCTGGCTGCCGTAGTTGCTGAGTGCGGTTTCGTTGACCCGGACCGAGACACCGGCCGGATTGTCGGCAAATTGCTGCGGGGGCACGGGCGCTGCCAGATCGTAGGGACTCGATTTAATCCCGGTAATTTTGAAGTGTTGGTCGGTTGTCGTCAGAAAGATCTCAGGTAGAAACGCCAGGTTCTGAGCGCGTTTCATCTGGAACTCATCGATGCGGTCCTGGCCCTCAGCCAAAACTTCGTTGGTCTGCTCGAAAAACTGGTTGAGCATTTTGTTCTCAAGTCGACTGGCTGAAATTCTTTCGCTTAAAGCCTTGTCTTTCTGGTATTGTTTGTTGGCAATCCGTTGGATCAACTTGCAGCGACTGCTGACACCTTTAAAACGGGATTCCAGGTTTGCGGCGGCATAGGCATCTGTCACGAAAAGACCGGACGTGTTGACAAAGATGCTCCGCCGCGCTTCAACGGCTGCCGATCCAGACGCATAGGCGGTGATGCGGCCCTGTTTGGTGTAGGTGTCGGATTCGACCGTTCCCAATAACTGCAAACTGATGTGGGCCTGGTTCGGATCAGGAATCAAATCAATCGAAACGTCACCTTCAACCAGCGCCTCACCCAGGATCAATCGCCCCAGGATATTTTCCCGCACCGCCTGGGTGTCCGAGACGGTACGTCCCCCCACCTGGTTGATCAATTCGCGGGAAACCGAAACTTCCAGGTTGGGTAAAGAATGGGCTCTGCGAATGGCTGAAATCAGTTGAGTCGCTTGGTTGCTGGCATCCAGATCGCCCAGCGCTTTGCCTATTTCTGCCTGTGCCTGACGATTGGATGGGTCGGAGAGGTTTCCGAAATATTCCAATAATGTGTCGAGGTTGCTGTCGACCGCGGTCTTGCTGCGTGGATCGGTGCCGTTTGCGAAAACGCTTCGAAATCGCGAAAAGGAATAGTTGGCATTGGCAAAATCGACATCGCGCTGATCCAGTTGCAGTTCGTTAAACGCTCGTTGGTAAGGGTTTAGCGCGCGACCAATCTGGTTTCGCCGCTGCATGCGGGATTTTTCATTGGGCTCAAGATTCTTTTTATCGTCTTCAAGCTGTTCGATCGTCCGTTTTAGTTGTTCTTTTGTCTTCTCCAGTGTCTTCAGGTTGGATTCCAGCTTGAGCTTGTCTTTGTCAACGGATTCTTGCGTAACCGGATCTTGTTCCTGTTGGCTGAAAGTGATTTGAACTGGGTCGTCCGGCACGGGGCCATCGCCAAGTTTTTTAGATTTTTTCTCTTGTAACTGCTTCAACCATTTCTGGATTTGATTCATCTGCTGATTGAGGGCATTGAGTTGTTCATCAATCTTGGCCAATCCCTGTTTGGCGGTTTCGATTTCCTGTTGAATCGATTCGGGGGTTCGGTAATCGGGGACTTCGATGGTTATTCCATCGAGGAGTTCGAGCAGCTCGACAGGTTTCAATTGTTCAAAAACCGCCTTGCGTGTTGGTTCATCGAGCGATTTCGAGTAACGTTTTTTGAGCGATTTCAGATCGTGAATCGCCCGGTCCCTGCGATATTCAATTTCCGCCTGGGAGATTGGGACTATGTTGGCTCGGCTCTTGGTAACGGCGTCGTAAACATCGGCAGAATCGCTCGATGAAAGGTGGTGGATTTGCCGTTGCAGGGCGTATTTGACTTCCAGGAAGGCCCGTTTATCGAGACCGGGTGTATCGGTGTTAAACCTTTTTAAGACCGCCGCCAAGTCTTTGACATTGGCCGCGTCACCCTTGGCTGCTTGGGTTTCCAGCGTGTTGAGGTCCAAGTAGCGACGCCAATTTTGAGCGTTAGTGTCGGAACCCAGAAAGATGGTTAACTGATGGACGGCTAATTGTAGTTCACGAGCCGAGTCAGCAGATAATGGCCGGGAAAAACTGGCGGCGAAAATACAAAACAAAAGGATGATCAAAATGCCCGGTCGGCACGTGCGTCTGTGTTGAATCATGGATTCCTCAACGTCCTTTTTGCCTAAGCTGTTTCTCTTGGTGGAGTTGGCCGACACGTTGCCATGCCGAAGATGGGCGTCTCAACGAGAAGTTCCCTCATCTCTTTCCTAGTTTACGCTAAGAGAATAGCGTATTTGGCGGGGATAAAAAGAATACGGAATTTACGGAATGTTTTTGGTGGCCTATCGCGTATTGGACCAGAATTTGCATAATTCGGTGGGAATAGTGATGATTTGCCCCAACTGAAACGGGTTCCGAAGTTAGGGTTTTTTTTATTTGCGACGATAAAAGTACAAAAACCGGTTCGACACAAAATGGATCGACGCCGGTAGCCATGTTGAATGTGGAGATTTGATCACGATGAAAGACTTTTTGTTTGAACGCGGAAAGACGTTGGAAAACCAGTTTTTCCGCGAGAAAGACCAGCACTTGCTGGACCGCTTGAAGGCGGAGATGCAAGCCGAGGATGCGCGAAAAGCGTTAGCTTTGGCAAGCGGTATCCAGGATGAATCCGTGCTTTCCGAGTTGGTTGAAAACAAGGTTTCTGCCGAGTCGTTAACCAGTGTTTCGTTGATCCCATTGGTGGCCGTTGCCTGGGCCGATCACACGTTGGAGCCTGCCGAACGTCGAACGATTTTGACCGCCGCGACGTCATCGGGTATCGAGCCCGGTTCGGTTGGCTATGAGTTGGTCGAATCCTGGTTGCAAGAGCAACCTGCTGCCGAGCTGTTTGAGAGTTGGAAGCACTACGTCGCCGCGCTCAAGGAGTCCATCGATGTCGTATCCCTGATGCACCTGAAAACATCAATTATGAAACGTGCTCGAGAGGTCGCCGATTGCGCCGGGGGCATTTTGGGAATTGGCCGTGTATCTGACCAGGAAAAAAAGATTCTGAACGAGATGGAATCCGTGTTCGGATCCTGATCGAGATGGTCAATTTCCTCTGTTTGGACGGACTGGGGAACGGGTGTGGAACAACTCAGCGGTAGGATTCGCTGATTTCCCGAATATACGCCAAGGCATTTTCCATGTCCTCGGTTATGACACCCGTTCGACGACCCTGTCGATCGCATTCGCCCAGGATCAGTAACTCGGCGTAACTCTCATTCTCTCGCAATCGCCGGTGTTTCCTGGCACCAATGGAATGATCGTGTATGGCATGGGCCAGCATGTGATTTTCAATCAACCAAGCGGTGCGTTTACTGATAAAACCTTCCAAAGCCTCCAGTCCAGCGTTGACGTGATCCGTTGAATCAATACCTTTCCCGACATCGTGTAGTAAGGCGGCCAGTAGGAATTCTTCATCGTATGGAAGCTGGTCACAAGCCAGGTCGTAGACCTGCAGGCTGTGATACAGGGCATCTCCTTCGGGATGGTACTTCGGGTTTTGTTTGAAATTCTCCAATGGCAGTAACAGCGCCGCGTAAACCTGGAAGCGATCCACCCGCTCATCGCTATTAGCTAATTCCGTTTCCAGGTCGATATTGGGATATTCCTGAGAAAGAAATTGACTGAATTGGGCGATGCTGGCCTTTTCGATCGGTTTTCCGGTGATCGAACTTTTGAACGCGTAGCTTTTCTGCCTGACCGGGTAGACCGTCAATTCAAACTGGAAACCGTCCTGCAGCCGGATATGTCGGTACGTCTGTGTTTCACCCTTTTTTGTTATTCTTTTCCGCTCGACCTCAAACTGCATACAGTGGTATTCCAACTCGGCCGTCACGGCCTCCAGGCTGTCGGAGAAAATATGGAGATCGATATCGCTTCCACGACGAATATGCCCCGTAAGTACACTTCCGATTAATCGAGGTGAGTATCGTTCCAGCCGCAACATCAGGCCCAGGGCGGCAATCCGCATTTCAAGAAGGTTGGCCTGCCGGGATGTCCCTTCGAGCTGTCGCGCCAACAACTCGATTTCATCGCGGATTTCGGCATTGCTGGGTAGTTCCGAAGGCTTGACCCAACCGCAAGTCAACTTGCGAGCGGCCTTGATCTTGGCTCGATAATATTCCGTTTCGTCCCGGTCGTACATCAACCGAGCCGCTTGCCAGGCAATCTGTCGTCTTAGTTTGGAACAACTCATGGAAGTCGACGGGCCTGTCGTAGCGGGAGTGATCATTCAGTCTGAAAAATTCTTGGTTCCTATTGAATATACCGTTCATTTGATGGCAACTTCGAGTGTAAACGATTGTTTAATACGGTTGTTTAGATTAGGTTAGTGACTCCGAAACACTGTGAGTATTACGAGGGAAACGGCCATGCCCCACTTTTGAGGGGCCCTGGCAGGATGGACCCACAATCAACCCCGATCGGCATCCGATGACCAACATGCGTCGTGAAGAATCGACGAAAAATCGAATCCTGTTCGCGGCGGGGCCCATATTTGCACGTAAGGGTTTCCACCAGGCGACCGTTCGGGAAATTTGCGATGCTGGAAATGTGAACTTGGCCAGTATCAATTACTATTTCGGTGACAAGCAGCAGCTCTACATTGACAGTGTCATTTTGGCCCGCGAGCAGCGGGCGCAACAATTCCCTTTTCCATCCTGGTCCGAAGAGACATTGCCTGAAATCAAGTTGCGCGAATTCGTTGGCATGTTATTAAAACGTGTCGTCGTGATGCAGACGATACCATGGCAAGTTCAACTGTTGATGCGCGAAATTCTTAATCCGACCGAAGCGTGTCAACAACTGGTTGAAGATTATTTCCGCCCCATTTTTGAGCGATTATTGACAATCGTGGACGAAATTGCCGAGCAGCCGTTGACCACCTTGCAGCGAACTCAGGTCGGATTCAGCATTATCGGGCAATGTTTGCATTACCGATTTTCTGCCGGTGTGATCTCATTGATGGTCGATGAGGATCAGCGGGAAGAGTGTTTTGATTGGGAAGAATTAACGAATCACATTACCGAGTTTTCATTAGCGGCCATTCGAAATCTGGAGGCCGTATGTGCCGCCGAGGTGCCAGCCAATAAAACAGAGATGCATTGATATACGGGAAAATGGACACAGCACTTTCAAAAAAACAAACCGCCAAAAAGAGCGCCGCCAAAGAGGTGTTCAAGTACTTACTTTCCGCTTTCATTCTTGGTGTAGGGATTGCCATCGCGCTGATTCTGTCTTCCTTGCGTGGTGAGTTGGGTTCGGCCGATGCCCGGAACTTGAACTCCAAGGCAGACGTGGTCGCCGCTGCGGAATACACGGGGTCGCTGGATTTGGTAGTGTCCGGAACGGTCGTTCCGTTTCGGGAAATCGAAATTGCAGCCCAGGTGGGCGGGGTGATTACAACCAAGTATCCCGAATGCGAGGCGGGGCAGTTCGTGAAAAAGGGCACGAAACTGTTTGAAATAGATCGTTCGGATTACGATTTGGACGTCAAGACAATTAATTCAGAAATCAATCAAGCCCAGCGTTCCTTGGAAGAGGTGCAAAAGGAAATTGAGGGCGCCATCAAGAATATCGAGTTGGCCCAATCGGATTTTGAACTTCAGCAGAAAGATTTTGAACGTACCAATCGACTTTCCTCGGCGCTTTCGGAATCCGAGTTGGATCAAGCCAAGCGGGTTTTGCTGCAGTCGCAAACGGCGTTGACGGGCCGCAAAAACTCGCTGGATCTACTTCGCGCCCGCGAATTGAAAATGCAGGCATCGCTGGATCTGGCCAAAAGCCGCCTGGCAAAATCGGAGTTGAGCTTGCAGCGGACGACCGTCAAGGCGGCCGACGATGGAGTCATCGTCGCCGAGTTTGTCGAGCAGGGGAATTACGCGACGCCCGGCAAGAAGCTCGTCTCGCTGGAGGTCACGCGTCGGGCTGAAGTGCAGAGTAACTTGACGCCGGGGGAATTGCGCTGGTTGCGTCAGCATGCCGATAACGGAAACGCTTTCCAGGTTGAGGGGGATGTGTTGGTCTACCAGCTCCCCAAAATGGATGTCGAGATTTTCGACAGCTCAGATCCGGAGGTGAAATGGCGGGGCGTGTTGGAGCGCTTTAACGGTATCGGTAGGGATGAATTAACCAAGACGATTCCCTGCTCGATTTTGGTAGACAAGCCGATTGTTTTGACGCCGGATGGCGCGCGTGTATTAGTGCGTGGAATGTACGTGAAATGCCGAATGGAGATTCCGCCAAGCCAACTGAAAAACCGTAAATTTTACGAACTGCCGGCAGCCGCGGTTCAGCCTTACCTGGACGGTGATGGAAAATCTGGAGATGTGGTTTGGGTCGCCGGTGAATTGGATTGGAAACGCGACAAATCCGACGGGCAGGAGACAGGCAAAGTGAAACCCGGCATGGATGGCCAAATCGAGGGGAAGCTTCACAAGGTAGAGATCGATATTGTTCACCGTTTCGATAAAAAAATTGATGGTCAATTGGAGGAGTACGTCGTTGTGGGTGACGACGGAGGCGATTTTCGTACTGGAAGCTGGGTGATTGCTTCGCCCTTACCGAATCCGGTGGACGGGGTCACGACCGTCGAGATCGTAGGCGAGGGCAGGAAATTGGCT
>JABACA010000047.1:15054-28742 GCA_014237975.1 Mariniblastus sp.
GGTGATGGACCACCGGGTGACCCGCCCGTAAACAGTTCGAATTCAGGGCCGGCAGCAGGGGGCGTGGAATGAAGTCAGTCATTGCCTGGGCAATCCGCAACTCACCCGCAATGAACACACTTTTGATCGCCTCCATGTTAGTTGGTGCGGTCAGTTTTGTTGTCATGCGGCGAGAGGTGTTCCCTAATTTCGCGTTAGAGATCCTGCTGGTCTCGGTTCCGTTTCCGGGTGCCACGCCGGATGAAGTCGAAGAGGGGATTTGCCAGAAGATCGAATCGGTTGTAAGTGGTGTCGAAGGTGTCAAGAAAATGACATCGGTGGCGCGTGAAAACTTCGGTTACCTGATCCTGGAATTGAATAGCGACGTTAAAGACGTTCAAAAAGTGTTGAACGACGTGCGTTCGCAGGTGGATCAGATTGCGTCGTTTCCACCTAGAGCGGAAGACCCGGAAGTCAAGCAGATCGTGTTCCGCGCGCCGGCCATCACGATTGGTATTCTGGGGCCGAAATCGAATCCGGAAGTGGATCCTCTAGTTGCGGAAAAACGATTGCGCGAATTGGCCGAAGAGGTACGGGCCGAAGTTCTTGAGCTCAGGGCGGTACCACCCAAAGGAATTGCCCGCCGGATGCTGAGCGGTTTGTTCCAGCCCCGCGGCACGGCCATATCCGGTGCGGATATTGTCGCCGAACGACCCTACGAAATTGCCGTCGAGGTTCCGGAGGATCGATTGCGGCAATACGGGGTCAGTATTGACGGCTTGGCCCGTCTGCTCAGGCTGCAGAATGTAGAGATGCCGGGTGGGAAAATGGAAACTGCCTCGCAGGAAGTTCTGCTGCGCGGCGACAACAAGCAGGAGCTTGGTGAGGAGATTGCCAAGATTCCAATTTTGACGCAAGGCAATGGAGATGTCGTTACGGTTGGAGAAATCGGAAACGTTGTCGATGGTTTTGCAGAAACGACATCGCAGCACTTTATCAATGGTCGATCCGGGATCGCGATTTCCGTCACCAAGACCAACAACGAAGACCTGTTTACGGTCGTCGACGCCGTTCAGCAATACGTAAGAAAAAAGGCCAATCAGAATCCAGGCTATGAAATCAAGACCTGGGGGAATATATCCGAGGATGTTCAGGATCGAATCGACTTGCTGACTCGAAATGGGATTCAGGGGTTGTTGCTGGTTTTCATTGTTTTGGCCGTGTTTTTGGATTTGAGACTGGCATTCTGGGTAGCCATTGGAATTCCGGTTTCCGTGCTGGGTGCCGGCTTTGTCCTGCTGGCCACAGGTCAAACGTTGAACATGTTGACGATGTTTGCTTTCTTGATGGCATTGGGAATCGTGGTCGATGATGCGATCGTGATTGGTGAAAATATTTACACCAAACGATCGGAAGGTCTTAACTTTACACGTGCCGCGATCGAGGGAACGATCGAGGTATTACCCAGTGTTTGTGCGTCGGTCGCAACCACCATTATTGCCTTTTTGCCTTTGATGTTTGTGACGGGCGTAATGGGGAAATTCATCTCGGTGATGCCGGTGGCTGTGATTGCCATGCTGGTCATCTCGTTAATTGAAAGTACGTTCATACTCCCCAGTCATCTGGCCCACCAGAACAACCTGTTCATGAGGACCGTGGGGCTGATATTGTATGTGTTCAAACCACTGATGTACCTGTTCAAAAAGATAAACCGGGTAGCGTCCGCATTGATGGAGTGGGCGATCCAGCGGTTTTACAGGCCGTTACTGGGTTACTCTCTCAAAAACAAACCGGTCGTTTTGGCCGCTGCATTGGCGTATGCCTGTGTGGCGGGTGGGCTGATTGCCGGCGGCATTGCTCCTTTTGGGTTTTTCCCAAAATTGGACAGTCGCGAGATCAGCGCAACCGTTGCCTTTCCCACTGGAACCCGTTCTGATTTTGCCGCCGATGCGGTTGCCGAGATGCGGGATGCAATTCTTGAGCTCCAGGAAGAACGTCCCCAGGGCAGTCCTGAATTTATCGTGAATGTCTACGAAAAGATCGGAGAAATTGGCAACGGGATGGGTGGGCCGACCGGCGTCACCAATGGTAGCCATGTTGGAACGGTCCAGGTGCAGCTGGTTCCGGCGGACGAACGAGATATCAGGAGTGACGACTTGATTTCTGCCTGGCGAGAAAAGCTGGTGGGTACCAGTCAACGCGACAGCAATGGCAAATCATCCCAACAGGCAATCCAGGACCAGGCGAATGGAAAACCAGCCGGTGGGAACGATCAGTTCAGAGGGAAATTGGCTGGAAACGAAGTTCTGAAATTTGGATCACAGGGAATGGGGCCGGGTGGAGTCGCTATTGAATTCAAGCTATTGGCGGATGACAAAAGCATCAAATTTCTTGAACAGGCGGCTGAGGATTGCAAGGTTGACTTGGCCGGAATTGCTGGCGTCAAGGATATCGAAGACGATTCTCGCTTGGGTAAATGGGAAATGGTCCTCAAGCTGAATGATCAGGGACGCGCTCTGGGATTGAACGAGAATTCTCTGGCAAATACGATTCGGACGGTCTATTTCGGTGATGAAGTCATGCGTCTGCAAAGAGGACGGCATGAAGTGAAGCTGATGGTCCGGTATCCTCGCGAAGAGCGCGAGAACATGGAGAGCTTTGAGAATATCCGGGTCCGCGACAATACGGGGGCTGAATGGCCATTGTTGGAGGTAGCGGAAGTCAGCTACCAGCGGGCCTCCAGCGAAGTCAATCGGTTGGATCAACGCCGTTCGATCACGATCACGGCGGATGTCGATCCTACCCAGGGAAACGCCGCCGAGATCAATATGGAACTGCAACAGACCATCATTCCTAGAATTATGGCCGAGTATAAAGAGAAAGGGGCCGTGCTGTCGGTCAACTGGGAAGGAGAGCAGGCGCAGACCGTTGAATCCATGGTCAGCCTGTTTGTCGGTTTTTTTGGCGCCCTGCTTTGCATGTACGTTTTACTGACGCTGGAGTTTCGCTCCTATATTCAGCCATTGATCATCCTGGCAATCATTCCATTTGGCTGGCTGGGTGCTATTTTGGGCCATGCGATCCTCGGGTTGCAATTGACCTTGTTTAGTTTCTTCGGCTTGATTGCGCTAACCGGCGTAGTGGTCAACGATTCGATCGTGTTGGTGGATTTTATCAACCGCCGTGTCCGTGATGGTTTACCTCTGACAGAGGCGCTCATGTCGGCGGGCCAGCGGCGTTTTCGCCCGATCATGTTGACCTCGATGACCACCATTGCCGGGTTGTTCCCGATTTTGCTGGAAACGTCGCTGCAGGCCCAAGTATTGATTCCGATGGCGGCCAGCCTGATTTTTGGTTTGGCGACAGGTACGTTGATGATTCTGATTCTGGTGCCCGTTTTTTACTCTATGTACGGTGGTGTTCTGAGGGCCATGGATGTTTCCATCGATGATGATCCCTACGAAGAAAGCCGGGCGAACGAACCTTGGACGGGTGATGATTCAGGGCCGCAACCGGCCATGCTGACACGCAGTAGAAACGCGGACGAACTGGTGACCGCGCCAGAGGGTTAGCGGGTCCGCTAACAATCCGGGGCCAACGTAGTGATTTCAATAATCTAACATGTCTCCATAACCCAGACGCTCCTCGATATCGCGTGCGCGGGGATCGGAGGCCTGGCCTTTGCCCAATGTCCGTGAAATCCAGTCACCGGTGGATTTGGTTGTTTCCGTCAAGTTGGTGGTTGCCTCTTTGAAGACGGGCGTTAAACAGCCGGTTGTCATAGACATTAAAGCTGCACTGACCAGAAGGATGGCGTAGCGCATTTCAGTTCTCGGTTGTTACAGGGAGATTTAACCCGTTTCTTGTTTCATAAATGCGGCGGTCTGTCCAGTCAGGAAAAATTTCTGATAGCATGTCAGGTGGGGATACGTCTGGCAGGGATTTCGAATAAAACACCGACCGGTGTTCTAGCAAGTTTTTGGAAACAAGATGGAATTCAAGGAACTCGATGTACTGGTGATCGCGCCTCATCCGGATGATGCCGAACTGGGGATGGGAGGTGGTATCCAGTCGATGCAAGCCAGTGGTCAGCGAGTCGGCGTGCTCGACCTTACCAATGGGGAACCTACCCCCCACGGATCCACCGAGCTGCGAGCCGCCGAGACGCAAGCGGCGACCGAGGTACTGGGTCTGGCCTGGCGCGGCAACCTCGGCTTGGAAAATCGAAGACTGCAGCCGACCTTGAATGCCCGCGCCGCGTTAGCTGGCGTGATTCGGCAAACGCGGCCGCGCTGGCTGTTCGCTCCGTTTTGGCAGGATGCTCATCCCGATCATCTGGCCGCGACCCAGTTGGTCGACGACGCACGATTCTGGGCCAAGTTATCCAAAACCGACATGCCGGGAGACCCGCATCACCCGGAGAGAATTTTTAATTACTATTGCGTTCATTTGAAGTTGCATGGTCAACCCGCCTTTGTGCTGGATATTTCCGATTACTGGGAAACCAAGAAAAGATCGATTGAGTGTTACCACAGCCAATTTGTATTGGGCCGTGAATCGATGCAGCCGGGTTTTGTAGAACAACTGGAATACGAGGCCCGGTATTGGGGCAAATCGATTGGTGTTGAATTTGGCGAACCGTACGCGTGCCGGGAGCCGATCGGGTTGAGCGGTATGACCTCGCTGGTTTGAACAACGCTCCCAGTCGGCTGGCATTGCGGCGGCTTGCGAGATTTCATTTTGGGTTGGCCTGTTGGTTTTGGTCGGCAGAACGTTGCCAGTTCCCCGAAGTGAAACGTTCAATCGGTTCCCCGCCGTTTTCGCTACGGGCCAAGATCAGGCAATCCGTGTTGGCCCGGTTTTCAACCAGGGCCAGGCCCCGGCTGACCCCGGCAACCGAAATGGCCGATGCGTACGCGTCGGCTAGTGTGGCATTCGGTGCGATGACCGTAACCATCGATATGTTTGTGGTCGCCTGGCCAGTCCTTGGGTCGATAATGTGCGAGTGTTTCCTGCCGTTGACTGTCAGGTATTGATTCAAATCCCCGCTGGTTGCCACTGCCGCGTTGGCTAACTTCAAGTAGATCTGCCCGGTAGCTTGGGAACCCGTTTGAGTGTCCCGTATCCGGACCTTCCAGGCCGGTTTGCCAGGTGGCGGATTGGATGCACAAATGTCCCCGCCCGCGTCGACCAGGGCCGATTGGATACGGTGTTGTTTCAAAAGGCAAATGACCTGGTCGGCCGAATAGCCTTTGGCGATTCCACCGAAATCCAATTTCATGCCGGATTGGGTCAGTCGTAATTTTCGGTTCGGGTGGATTTCCAGTTTGCGGAAGCCCGTGAGTTCCCTGGCCGCTCCGATCTTTTGCGACGTTGGCAGGCGGTTTCTTTTGCGAGCCATTCTCCAAAGATGTGAGAGGTTGCCGACGGTAATGTCAAACGCTCCATCGGTCTGTTCACTGATAGCTTGGCTGGTGCGGCTCAATTCCCAGAAATCGCAACTCACCGATTGGGGGATGCTGTGAGGTGCCGATTGGAAAAATCGCGACACCTCACTGGACGTTTTGTAATCACTTAACGAGTTTTCAATCTGGGCAACCCGCTGTTTGATTTTCCTGTTGATGGCGATTCCGGCATCCGCAGGGGCATAATAGGTGACTCGAAACTCCACCCCCATGGCGGGGAAAATGCAGTCATGACGTGTCTCCTGTAGAGATTTTTTGCACAAACTGGCTGGTGGGTAGGGCGTTAGCAGCAGCAAGACAGAGCAACAAATGCCGAGATAACCAGAAAACGTGTGCATTGTTGGCATTGTTGGGGGGCAATCGGGTTGTTGGTTGAGTCGAAACCAGGCCATCCAATTATACCAATAACCCGATGCTTGTCGCCGTAGATTGAAAACTGAGGTGGCAATGACTAAATTAGTAGCATTGTTCCGTGCAAAGATCGGCTTCGGCAGGTGTCGAGATTGTTTTGGTCTTCAAACGTGATCGGCTCTAACCAACCGATTCGATAATGAAACAGGAGAGATTTGTGAGTCAAGAAAAAAGCCAGTCAACACGTCGTCAATTTATCGGGAATGGAACCAAAATCGCAGCGGCCGGCGTGGCTGCCGGCTCGCTGCTGAAACCCAAACTCTCAATGGCACGATCGGCCCATGCATTTGGCAGTGACACGATCAAGATCGGTTTGGTGGGTTGTGGCGGTCGAGGTACAGGCGCTGCAATTCAGGCGATGAATACCACCAGCGGCAACGTTGAATTGGTTGCCATGGCCGATGCCTTTGAAAACCGCTTGCAAGGTTCACTCAACACGTGCGCCAAAAAGCACAAGGAGAAGGTTCAGGTTCCAAAGGATAAACAGTTTGTCGGGTTCGACGCGTACAAACAGGTGTTGGCCAGTGATGCCGACATGGTCCTGTTGGCGACCCCTCCCGGTTTTCGTCCCTTGCACCTCGAGGCTGCCATCGATGCCGGCAAGCACGTGTTCATGGAAAAGCCGGTTGCGGTCGATGCACCCGGGGTCAGGCGTGTACTGGCAGCTGGTGAAAAGGCGCGAGAGAAAAATTTGGCCATTGCGGTCGGGCTGCAGCGACGTCATGAGCGCGCTTACCGTGAAACGATTGACCAGTTGCAAAATGGTGCTATCGGCGATTTTGTGTTGAGCCGAGCTTATTGGAACGGCGGGGGGGTTTGGGTGCGTCCCAGGACCGATGACCAGTCGGAATTGGAATACCAAATGCGGAACTGGTATTACTTTAACTGGCTCTGCGGCGACCATATCGTGGAACAGCACATCCACAACCTCGACGTGATCAACTGGCTGATGGATGGCTTTCCCGTGACGGCACAAGGGCAGGGTGGCCGATTGGTTCGAACTGGAAAAGACCATGGTCAGATTTACGACCATCACTTTATTGAGTTCACCTATGCGAACGGGTCGAAGATGTTCAGTCAATGCCGACATATCCCCGAATGCTACAACAGTGTCAGTGAACACGTTCATGGGACAAAAGGCTATTGCGACATCGGTGGTGCGAAAATTTATGATGCTGACGGGCAACAGATATTCCATTCCAAAGGGAGTCGTGGCGGCCATCAACAAGAACACCACGATTTGTTCCAAGACCTCAGAGAGGGTGTCATTCCGAATGAAGCGGAATATGGTGCCAAGAGCACCATGACATCGATATTTGGTCGTTTGGCAACCTATACCGGCAAAATGCTGAAATGGGATGACGCGATTAATTCCAACCTGAGCCTGGCGAATGTTGACGAGATGGTGTCGATGACGGGCGATGCACCCGTGATGCCCGATGCGGATGGTGATTATCCGATCCCCATGCCTGGTCCGGGTGCCAAACAATCGATGGATTGGGGAAAGGCCCGCAAGTAACCAGCCGCCGACCCGTTTGCGGAAAATCCGCATGCTGTCAATTGACCGAAGATTCATGCAAACGCCGTGTTATCCAACACGGCGTTTTTTCTGTTATAGACGAGTAAAATCCACAATGTAAATATATGAGGATCAGTCAAGATGACGCGGTGCTACCCGATGCACGATACGAGATCTTTGGTTTGAATTAAAGCGATCTAACAGTTCGATGAAGTGTTCAGGAACCACGGTTTGTTGCGGAAATCGTGATTCTCTCAATGAAATTGAAAATATCGTGTGATCTGGAGTTTCCTATGAGACTTGTAATGGTGGCTTTGATGTTGGTGTTGCCCGGTTTACTGGCCTCGGCGACTGTCTTGGGACAGCAACCGATTACCGAGTCGGGAAAACGTTTGAGAGTGACTACGATACGTATTGATCGAACCGACCGCTTCAATACGGCACGCCACCCGGTGGTCCAGGCGGCTGAACTGCCCTCCTGCAGCCCGTTGGCGGAACAGAACCACGCGAGTCCACAGTCCGTACTGGTAGCTCACCCGGTCGTTGCGTCTTTACCTGATATCCAACCGCAGGATGTGGCCGGGCAAGTGGGGTACCAACAGGAACGGGCTGACCTGCAGGGTTCGCCCAGTGACTACCCTGTGGATCGGCAGGAGCGTTTTGCGGACCCCGCGGAGCGAAATCAAGTGGCGGTCGATTCCCGATACGAAAGCCTCGATTATCACGATCCCCAATATCCAACATCCGAGTACCAGTTCATTGGTGGCGATATGCCGCAGCCGCAGAATGTTCGCACACCGATCGGTTTTTGCGAGTATCGCCATAGGAACAATCCGTTCCACGCGTACTATCAAACGTGTGGTGGTTCGACGGGATGTTGCGATGAGTGGGCTGACTTCTGTCCTTGCTTTGGGCTCTCGAGATTCCGCTACTTTTGCAAGAAGGATTGCTTCTACGGCAAGACGGGTTGCCGTGCAAGGCACGCCTACCGCCACGGCAAATGGGTGCACGACGACAACGGACAAGGCCAATGTCTAGATTGTAACGTTCGATAAGAGTGGCGGACGAATCCAACCGGCCCGCCCTAGCAGGTTCCCAGGTTGGACCTGATCGAGGTGAGTTGCCACCAAGTCGTGGCCCTCGGGCCCATCACCGCCTGTCTTGGGTAGCCGAAACGGTTTCAGGCCTCCAGCGACCGGTTGAGCCGGGGACCACCCGGCGCCGAGGTCCGTTTCCAATTAACGCATGATGTCGGACTTTGCCTGGTTTTCTCGCCATCCTGCGCGATAATTTGGACTGTTAGGATCCGTGGTCACCGTTGATTCGGCCAGCACCGTGTTGGAGCTGCTGGCAGTAGAATAAGCCGGTTGGTTGAACGTTGGGTGACCGGCATAGGGCATCGGGGCGCCAGTGGCTGACAAGTTGTTTTGGTCTCGGGCTGTCCTGATAGGGTCTGGGAATGCCGTGTTGCTGCCATAGGGATTTTGGCGGGAAACGGACGATACGACCGGTGGTAGAACACTCTGTACTGGTGCCTTGACCGCGGTTGCATCGGTCAGGGGTATTCGCGACTGGTCCCTGGTCTCGTCGATGCTGGTCGTTTGATAATTGGTTGAGCTGGTGTAGGACGTTCCACTGGTGGTGTATCCGGGATTGGCAGAAGCGCCGACTGGTTGGCTGCGATTGGCTTGACCTCCCAATCCAACACCTGGCAACGCTGCAGTGGGAGCTTGGCCCGAAGGAGCAACCAGCCCGGTTCGGTTTTGAGCGGTCGCCAGGGGATTGTAGTAACTGTCGGACGCCGTCCAATTGGTCGGAGGTGGTTGGACGCGAGTGCCTCCAATCCAGCCGTTCTGACTGGTGCCATTGCGACAGCCAGTTAACCCGGCAGTCAGGCACAGCATCATCAAGGTCAAATACAAATTACCCGGTAGACGATTCATCGCAACATCCTTGTTTCAAACCTGATGGCCGCTTGGAGAGCTATTGCGATGAACCGAACATGGCCTGTCTGGCCGCGGGTCACATCGCGCGGGGTAAGGTAGCAATTTTTTAAGGTGCGGCAAGGGCAGTTCGCCGTTGCTAGCTACCTGTGGCGTTGTCGGAAACCATGTGACGAAAATGACTTACGATATTTTGTCGGCAGCCCAAACAGCCAGCTGCTCCCTGAAAATCTTCGAGTTATGACGAATGTCAACCGGCAGTTTTTTTCTGATCAGGAAGTGCTCAACCGCGCTGGTCTTGGCGTGGTCCTGGGCTAGCTGGCGGATACTGGCCAGTAGTTCTTGTTGGTTCGCCCGGGACGGGGAAAAATGCTCCGGCCATGGTTCGACAATCAGGACTGGTACCTGGTTGCCCGGCTTTCCCAATCCTACCAGTGCCGAACGGTACACCTTGGGGTGTTGGTTGATAACGCCTTCGACCGGGATCGTGAACAACGTTCCACGGGCGGTTCGAACACGGTGGGATTTGCGACCACAAAACCAGAAACGGTCCTCTTCATCGAGGTAACCGACGTCACCCATGCGGTGCCAAAACCGATGCCCGTCCCTGATCTTGTGATGCTCGTTTGCTTCGGTTCGTGTGACATATTGGTCGGATACGACGGCTCCTCGAACGATCAACTCGCCGATTTCACCCGGCGGTACACAGGTCGCATCGTCGATCGTGGCAATCGGTTGATCCGAGATCTGAATTACTTTCCAGTTGATGTCGGGAAATTTTTCTCCCACGCAGGTGCCTAATCCATTCTCCGTACCACGCGACGTCTCAGACAAGATCTCGGTTGCCGAGTTACAGGCCACGGGCAATGATTCGGTCGCGCCATACGGTGTGTAAACCTCGCCGTCCGGATGAATCATTTTTTTGACTCGATCCAGCACGTGAGGTGGAACGGGCGCCCCGGCCGTGAGCACCCGGCGGATGGACGGTAACGACAAATGATTTGCCTCACAGTAGGTAGAAACGGTGTTCCAGAGTGCGGGGGAGCCGAACGATTGATCGGCTTGGAAACGTTCCACGGCGTCCAGGATGTTTAGTGGGTCGACTTCAGCGGGTCGCGTGGCATCCATCTCTGGGAAAACGGTGGTTGTCCCCATGGCCGCGTTGAACAGGGCAAACAAAGGGAATCCGGACACATCGACGGAACCGGGGCGAATTTGGAAATAATCGCGAATTTGGCGGGCTTGCTCCAGAAAAATGCGATGGCGATACAAAACACCTTTGGGTGGACCGGTACTGCCTGTTGTAAAAATAATAGCCGCTGGCGCTTCCCGACTTTGTTCAGCTGGCTGGAACTTGCTCGCATCGAGTTGATTGAACCGTTGGCCCGAATAACAGCCGGGCCAGAAACCGTGGCCCACCAAAATGTTTGACTTGGCATCGGGGAAATGACGTCGAAAAACGCACCTGGCCAGTTGCGCCTTGCGAATGCCGACGATACCCCTCGGCGCTGCTTCGGACAGGCAGCGAATCATGTTTTTCCGACCCATTCCTGGATCGATCAGTATTGCGACAATTCCGGCTTTGAATAATCCAAAAACGTAGGATACAAATTCAATACCGGGTGGAACCATCAATGCCAACCGCGAGCCTGGCTTGATTCCCAGCTGCTGCACGCCCAGTGCTATTTGATTGCTCTTGGTTTCCAGGTCGGCAAATGAGATTTGGGTATAGACAAGTTTCCCATCCTCTTTTTTGCCTTTGCGGGGTGCTGCCACGGCAATCGCGTCGGGCATGCGACGGGCGGTTTCCGTTAATGCCATACCGACATTGGACAAGATGTCCATGGTCCATGGTGTGATGGAATCACGGGCCTGCGCTTTGTTCTGATTCAACAGATATTCCTTTAAATCACCCGATTTATGGCTCAGATTCAATGGTATGGGTTTATCGCCCACAGACGATGGCGTAAATTCTGGGTAGTCAAATTTTTGTCGCCGGTCATTGGCCGACGGGTAACAAACGAACAGCGTGGCCAATTCTCAGTCATGGGACGAAATCTATTATATGGACATTGATATTTATCAGCAGTGCCCCTGTCACGCAGACAAAAAGATCAAGTTTTGTTGCGGTAAGGATATTGTCCATGATTTGGATCAAATCCTGGCCAAAAATAAATCGAAACAGACCAAAAGTGCGCTGGATCAGCTGGATCGGTCAATCCAGAAATTCGGTCCCAAAGACTGTCTGCTGACCATCAAAACCCACATTCTGATTTCTCAGGGTGAAATCGAACAGGCCCAAGAAACCAATGACCAGTTTTTGGCTGCCAACCCGGACCATTCGATGGGCAAGCAGCACGAGGCATTGATCCTGTTGGCACAAGGGGATGTGACCGGTTCCATTAATTCGTTGCAGGACGCGATGGATTCGATCAAGGGTGACGAAATTCCACTGTCGGTTGCCAACGTTTTTCGAATGTTGGGAGCGGCCCTTTTGCAGCACGGCCACGTCCTGGCGGCGCGGGCCCACTTGCAGTTTGCCCAAATGCTCAAAGGCGAACCGGACCAAGAACTACAGCAGTTGTTGTATGAATCCTACCGGCTTCAAGGCGGGCCGTTACTGTTGAAAGCGGATTACCGACTTCCTCAACCGCCGGATGGAGTTGAGTGGGAAAAGAAATATCTGAATGTCATGCGGGCAATGAATCGCGGACAATTCCGCAAGGCATTGCAAATCCTGAAGAAAATTGACGAGCATTGGCCGGGAGATGAAGTGGTCTTGCGATCGATCGCAATCCTGACCGCCATCATGGCGGATGTCGAGAACATGGCGGCCGCCTGGCGAACGTTGGCACAGCTGGAATCCGTTCCGCAATGGCAAGCCGTCGAGGCAGAGGTGCTGGCACAGTTGTTCAGTACCGTGGAATCTTCTGACATGGTCGATGTGGTGCGATTGACTTTGGAAATTGAAGATTTGAATCGCGCTTTTGAAATCGCGGATCAAGAACCTTTTATCGTGACCACTCAAGCTCCGGAGGAAGACCCGTTTGGAGAGGGGCCGGCACCGAGGAATGCGTTTATCGTGCTGGACCGAGACCAGCTGGAAAACACGGACGGCATGACGCTTGAAATGATCCCGGTGGTTAGCGGTGAGCTGATGTTGTTCGGCAAACAAACGGATCGATCGGCTCGGCTGGTTTTGATAGGGGCCGATACGCCCAAATTGGAAACGGTCCGCAGCAGGATTATCGAGACGTTCGCAGAGGTTACCCAGGGAGATGATCAGCGCGAAGCCATTACGTCCACTTCGCGAGCGGCCGAAGCGCTAAGCTGGAATTGGCATGTTCCTGCCGGGGTGACACGGGAGCAACACGCGGAACTGGTTCGCGAGCAACAAACACGACAATTGCTGGGAGCCTGGTCCGATGTGCCGTTCCATGTATTGGATGGCAAAACACCGCGACAGGCTGTAGGTGACGAAGCATTGTCCATCCCTTTGAGGGCATTGGTCTTGCAGCTGGAACAAACGGCCGATACCCAATCTGCCGACGATGCTCATATCGTCGCGTTGCGTAATGAACTTGGCATCGAACAACCGGAAAAAATTGACGGTGGCCGACTGGAAACGGAATTTGTTTCGCCCCTTCGCCAACGACATCTTGATTTTGCTTCATTGAAGGATGATCAGTTGATCGGTCTGCAGAGTGATGCGATGGCAATGGGCAACTTGGCAGTTCTCAAATTGGCGATCCCGGAAATTCTTGAGCGCGAGTCTCTTCGGGAACAAGTGCCACCGCAGGCTTGTTATTCGATGATGGCGAGATTGACTGACGACGATGAGCGGGCGCTTGAGTGTTTGTCCAAAGCCCGTCATTTTGCCCGCCAATCGGGCGAGCCGCTGGGGACTTATCTGGTGCAGGAATTCGAGTACCGATTGTCGCGCGGACTGACCGATAAATTGCCGGAACTTTTGCAGACGATTCAACAAAAGCATATGCGCGAACCAAATGTCGAATACCAATTGGCTTACGTTCTGGAAAAGTTTGGGCTGATTTCCGCTGACGGTCGATCGCCGGATGCCAGCAAGAACGCGCCCCCACCCGAAATGGCGGGTTCAGCGAGTGAATCAGATGCTCCTGGCAGCGCCATCTGGACTCCGGATGACCCGGCGAAAGCCGAGAAACCAGCGGATTCACCCGCTGACGAGGGCGGTTCGAAATTGTGGCTGCCCGACTCGGAATGAACCTGTCTGGTGGAGTAACGACTTGTTTTGGACCGTCTGACTAATAAAGATATAGTATCACGTCAGACCTTGTAGATTTTGGGGATAGACTTGTCCAGGTACGTTGTTCGCTATGGAACGATGCGAAA
>JABACA010000048.1:0-17857 GCA_014237975.1 Mariniblastus sp.
AGACCCGTCAGTCATGAAGAAATTTGCGATCCTCAGTTTTTTTCTCGTTTCATGGATGACTCACGCGCACGCTCAAACGATTCCAGAGAGTCCCCATTGGCTGACCTACCGGGGTAAACCGGGTCCCGGCCAAGGCAAACAGGTGGTTATGATTTCGGCCGAACAGGAATACCGCAGCGAGCAGTCGATGCCCATGTTGGCCAAGTTGCTGGCGGAGCGGCACGGTTTCGATTGCACCGTTTTGTTTGGAACCAATGAACAAGGGCAGGTGGACCCGACCTTGCCCGTCTATCCCAAGAAAGGCGAAGAAGACAAATTCAAACAACACAACATACCCGGGTTGGAACACCTGGAAAAAGCGGACCTGGTGATATTCTTTACCCGGTTGTTGACGCTTTCTTCGGAGCAACAAGAACAAATTGTCAGCTATATCGATTCGGGCAAACCAATCATCGGACTTCGAACGGCCAACCATGGATTCCGCAGTCCGCTGCCCTACAAAATCGCAGGTCGACAAGTTCGATTTGGCGAAGACGTATTGGGAGGTACTTTTCGCGGGCACCATGGTAATTGGCACCAGGATTCGACCCGTGGTGACCCGCTGGAATCGATGCAGGGGCACCCCATCCTGATCGGTGTCCAGGATATTTGGGGACCCTCCGATGTGTACCGGACGTTTAAAGAAGGCGGACAATTGCCGACAGGCTGTACGGCATTGGTGTACGGGCAGCCGCTGATCGGTCGGGAACGGGGTGGCAAGTCAAATCCTGACAAGGAACCTTTGCCCATCGTCTGGATCAAGGACTGGAAAACGACGGGTGGGAAAACGGCCCGCGTCTTCCATTCAACGATGGCCAGCGGGAAAGATTTTGAATCTGCCGGTTTACGAAGACTTGTCGTGAATGCGACTTATTGGTGTTTGCAGCTGGAGGACAAGATATCAGCTGACAGCAGCGTCGAATATATCGGTGATTACCAACCGTTAGCCAGCGGTTTTGATTACGAAAAACTGGGTGTCATTCCCCAAAAGCCACAACAGTACAAGTGAGTTTTGTGCCCAGCCACAACAGCCCGTGGATCATGCGGAGAGTTCTTGATCGGAACGGTTCCAGCGGTCCAGATGATCACGGATAAAATCGATGATGGCCTGTTGAGTATCCTTGCCGCGACCTTCGACGGTCAGCGGTTTGCCAAACTCGATGTTCACTTTCTTGCTGGGGTAAATTCGGCCAATGTCCGGAACGTACTTGCCGAGTCTCCAGGCATCCGTCTTTAACGCCATCGGGATGATGGGAACATTAGCCCGCTTGGCCAGCTTCACGCCGATCGAATTAAACTTGGCGGGATCAAAGGTGTCGGTCCGTTCACCTTGCGGGAAAATGATGATCGAGGTGCCTGCCTCGAGTCGTTGAAGGCCACCATCCAGCATCGATCGCAAATCGCTGCGAGGATCAGTGCGTCCCACCACGACCGGGTCGCGAGATCGCATAACGTGTTTAAAAACCGGTACCTTGAGCAGGCTCTGTTTGACCACGAACGTCACTTTCCGGTAGGGGCGTATGACACCAGGCAGAATGTTCGTTTCCAGGGTGCTCATATGGTTGCCAATGACCAGGCAGGGGGACTCCAGTCGGGCAATGTTCTGGATCCCACCAATTCTCAACTTGACACCAACATGCTCGAGATCCCTCAGGACCTGCCAGCTACTGGCGCACCATTGGTCTTTATGATATTGATCCTTCTTTGCCAGTGATCCGGCGGCAAGGACCACGCGAAAGAAGCGGGGATAGTACGCCAGTGACGGAAATTTCGACGCAAACCAAGAGACGGGGCGGGGCACTGTCTCGTAAATATCTTGATTAATATCGTAAGGCGACATGAATGATCCGGCCAGAACATGGGGCTTGGTTGATCGTATTATGGCGTCCAACACAAATCCCTTGTACCCCAAGATGCGGGTCTTGCGGGATGCGTTGGCAACTTGGATTCGAATCCCTACCGGTGTTTCCTCTGGTTGGATAGAATTCAGTCGACAAGCAAGACCACAAGACGATACCAAGTAGAACCCTCCGTAATGAACCAAATCCGCAATTTTTGCATTATTGCCCATATTGATCATGGCAAATCGACCTTGGCAGACCGACTGATTCAGGCCTGCGGTGGCGTGACGCAACGCGAGTTTCGGGACCAGATGCTCGATTCAATGGATATCGAACGGGAGCGTGGCATTACGATCAAGAGTAACACGGTGTCGCTCCAATACCGGTCTCCTGACGGCAAGGATTATTTACTGAACCTGATCGACACACCGGGTCACGTCGATTTTTCACACGAAGTTCGACGTTCACTGATGGCTTGCGAAGGTGCATTGATCGTGGTCGATGCATCCCAGGGAGTGGAAGCCCAGACGGTGGCGAATCTCTATCTTGCCATGGAGTACGACCTGGAACTGTTGCCGGTCATCAACAAGATTGATTTACCAGCCGCGGACGTCGACCGCGTTCGCGAAGAGATCGATGAAGACCTGGGACTGGATCCATTTGCAGCTGTCCCCGTATCCGCCAAGACGGGCGTCGGAATCGAGGATGTATTAAAGGGGATTGTTGAACAATTGCCTCCTCCCCAGGGCGACCCCCAGGCGCCGCTGAAAGCACTGGTGTTTGACGCCCATTTCGACAAATACCGCGGCGTGATTTTGCAGTGCCGGATCATGGAAGGCACGTTGAAAGCAAAGCAAACGATCCATTTCATGCACTCGGGTCGCGATTACACGGTTGATGAACTCGGTTATAACCAGTTCAAGCTGGTTCCCAGGGAACAGCTCAGTGTTGGCGAGGTCGGTTATATTGTCGCCGGTGTCAAAAGTGTTCGCGACATTGAGATTGGCGATACGATTACGCTGGTTGATGAGCCGGCCAGCGAACCGATTCCCGGTTACCAGGAAGCCAAGCAGGTGGTCTTCTCATCCGTTTACCCGATGAGTACCGATCAGTACCCGGAACTGACCAAGGCACTCGATAAACTGGCAATCAACGATGCGGCGCTGACTTATGAAAAGGACAGCTCGGCCGCTTTGGGTTTCGGTTTTCGATGCGGGTTTCTAGGACTGCTTCATCTGGATGTGATCCAGGAGCGTTTGCAACGGGAATTCGACCTGGGCCTGGTGATTTCTGCACCGTCTGTCAAATACAAGTTGAGCTTGAAAGATGGTTCTTCCATCGAGGTCGATAATCCCAGTTATTGGCCAGACCCGATGAGTATCGACTCAGCCACAGAACCGTTTATCAAGGCTTCGATGTTGACCCCCGAGGCGTACGTTGGCCCCGTCATGGAACTTTGCAGGGAACATCGGTCCGAGAGCCAGACGATGAACTATTTGTCGGCAGGCCGCCTGGAAGTGATCAGTGAAATGCCACTGGGGGAAGTGCTGTTTGATTTTTATGGCAAGTTGAAAATGATTACCCGCGGATATGGATCTTTTGACTACGATCCGATCGAATATCGAAAAACGGATGTGGTCAAGGTGGATATCCTGGTCAACAAGGAGCCGGTCGACACGTTGGCCTACCTGGTTCACCGTGACAAGGCCAGAACGCGAGCACTTCACTATTGTGAGCGGCTGGCCAAGGAAATACCCCGCCATCAATTCAAAATTCCCATTCAAGGTGTGATTGGCGGGAACGTGATTGCCAGGTCAACCATTGCGCCTTTCCGTAAAGATGTGACCGAAAAACTCTACGGCGGCGATGTAACGCGGAAGAAAAAACTGCTCGAAAAACAGAAAAAGGGCAAGGCAAAAATGAAACAGTTTGGCCGCGTGAATATCCCTCAAAAAGCGTTTGTCTCGGTTCTGCGAGCTGACAAGGACTAACGGGTTCAGCGCTGGCCCGGCCGTTGGTCAGTGTCTCCTGGGGCGAGTGCTTCGGCGAACGCCTTGCCGATCTGGGCCATGATCTTGGCAGACCCGCGGTAGTGGTATTCTGCGTTGGTAATGCCTTTGAGCAATTCGATGTCGCGCGGCGTGAGCAGTTCGGCGCGGTAGGCGGTGACGACAGCCTCTTGTTCCTTGGGACTGATGCTCCCCGGTTTGTCGGGATAGCCTTCGTTGGTTGACTTGAGCTGCCTCGCTTTTGCCTTGACCAGCTCGACCTTGTCTGACACGGCGTCCAGCTCGGGATCCCAGCAGTTTTCAGTGAACACGGCCGTCACATTATCCTTGAACTCAGGTAATTTTGCGGGAGCGGCCATCGCGTCCCGAAAGCCCTGGTGGATGTCCTTGTAACGGATGCGGTTCTTGCCGTAGTTGGCCACCGGTCCGCCTGCTCCCATCACGCCAATTACGAACTTCATGTTCGGGGCGGACAGGTCGCGGCGAACGTCGCGAATGAAGTGCGCCATCGCTTTACTATAGGCATCGTATCCACCGGGTTGGCCACGATTGGGATAGGTTCCCTGGTCCACCATATCGTTCCAACCTTGAAACCAGACAAACCCGGCCAGTTCGTAGCCTTGGTCGGAATCATAATCGGGACATACACGTTGTATGTCTTTTAGCACATGTTTGATATGTTTCTGCATGAGCCGGTAATAGTGACCGGTGGCCTTTTCCTTGTCGACCCGAACCTGTTTCAGATCCTTGTTCTGTTTCTGGAATTGTTCCAGCTGTTGCTGGGAGAAAGGATACGGACCGGCGCTGGGTGAACGGAAGTCGGTATGCAGTGACTTACCACCCCAGGCGGTCTTGATAATCAGGATCGGTTCATCCAGCAGCTTGTGCATGTAGATCCCAAACGTAAACTCGGGACCAATCTTGCCACCGTCGCTGGCCGGGTCCGACCGGGCTCCGTAGCCGGCCGTCAATTTGCCGTGACCTTCACCGCCCTCGCCTGGGCCCGTGAAATAGGAGATCCATACGTCGCTACAAACCGTGGGCGTTCCATCGTCGGCCCGCATCTGTTTGAGGATAGGGGCCGTTTCGGGATCCATCCCGATGTGATCGAACGAGGAGAGCTTGGCATGGCCTTCCATATTCGATTGTCCAGCCAAGATAAATACCTTGAGTGGCTTTTTTGTAGATTGAGCCAGAGTTGGCGCGACCAGGGCGGAACACAAGATGACAGCTAACAAGCTGCTGGCCGATCGATAGATTTTCGGGTTCATAGGTTGGCTCGATGCTGGATGACTGTCTGGAATGACTATGTGTGACTATGTGTGACTATTTTGGCACGACGTCGCAGGCCGGGAAAGAGTGCGTTTCAAATCGGTTTGCCAACGCCACACAAGTCGGGACCAGATCTTGACTCTGGCCGGGAAAAATGCGGGTAATTGTGTGATTTGTTGCCTTAAGTTATCCTCGCTTTTCGTGACGCAAACTTACCTGTGGGACAGTCAGAATTTTTCAGTGCAGTCGTCTTTATGAACATTACCATTAACGGTAACCCGGATTCTGCCGAAGCGACCGTTTCACTTGCGGCGGGTGAATCGTTCTTGGCCGAGAGTGGCGCGATGACCCGCATGAGTCCAACGGTGCAGATCAAACCGCGCATGAAAGGCGGGGTGTTAAGTTCGCTCGCTCGCAAGTTTCTCGGTGGCGAAACATTGGTGATGGGAGAATACGTTGCCCAGCAACCGGGCGAGGTGTGCATTGCCAACACGACCCCCGGCACGATCCTTCATCGGCGGCTCAACGGTGACAGTTTAATCCTGACCGCCGGCGCGTTTCTTGCCTGTAGCCCCGACATCAATGTCAGCACCAAGACGCATGGGTTTCGCCAGCTGTTTTCCGGCAAGGGAGCATTTGTCCTGGAGTGCTCGGGGTACGGGGACTTGGTGATCGGCGCTTTTGGTTCGGTGATCGAAAAGAAGGTTGACGGAAATTTTACCGTGGATACAGGGCACGCCTTTGCCTGGGAACCGTCGCTTGATTACAAGATTCGCGGCATGGGCAGTTTGAAATCGACGTTGCTGTCGGGTGAAGGTCTGGTGATGGATTTTTCAGGTACGGGGACCGTCTGGGTCCAGACTCGCCACCTGGGCGGATTCAGTCATTGGCTTGTTCCATTTTGCAGAGGTTGATCATGCAGATTTCGATTCGGGATACGGGGCTGTTCGGCCATGTCGACGTGACGCTTGATGCGAATGACACGTTTACATCCGATGCGGGTGCGCTGTTCAAGATGACTTCCAACACCCACTTGGACACGTCGACCCGGCAGCGGGGCAGCGGTGGCGGAGGGATCCTGAGTGCCGCCAAACGACTGTTGGGTGGTGCCAGCTTTTTCCTCACGCAATACGGTTCCAAGGACGGACAGCCCGTGCATTTGTCATTGGCGCCAACGATGCCAGGTGACTGTGCAGAGATTGACATCGACGGTTCGTGCAAGTGGTATTGTACGGGAGGCAGTTGGATCGGTTGCGGTGGCGATGTCTCGATCAACACCGAGTTCGCCGGTTTCAAGAAGGGCTTGGTGGGTGGTGAAGGCATGTTCTACATCGTCTGTTCGGGAAAAGGCCCGGTACTGATCTCGGCCTTTGGCAAGATCCATAAGATCCAGGTTGATGGTGAATACAACGTCGACAGTGGACATGTGGTGGCTTACCAGGATTCCTTGCAGGTCGATGTGGGTGTTGCCAGCGGAGCAGGCTTCGGCGGGTTTGTCACATCCGGGCTGGTCGGGGAGGGGTTCGTAATGAAATTCAAGGGAAATGGAGTTGTCTATACCCAATCCCATTCTTCCACGCGGCTTGGCCAATCCGTCGGGCCAACCTTACCCGAGCGGAATTGAGGAACCGATGAAGTACACGATCGACGAAGCACCCAGTTATGCCATTCTTGAAATGGAACTCGACGGTGGTGAAAAGATTGTCTCCGATGGGGGTGTCATGACCTGGATGTCAAACCTGACAGCCACTACCAATATGTCGGGTGGCATTATGTCGGGAATCAAGCGGGCGATCGGTGGCGAGTCGATGTTCCTCAATACCTACACTGCTGGAACCGGCGGTGGAACGATCGGGATGGCCCCAGGCGATCCAGGGATGATTGTTGACTATGATCTGTCAGGTGATCTGTTTTTGCAAAAAGGTGCCTTCATTTGCTGCCAGGAAGGGGTGGCTACGGACTTGAAATTTCAAGGCCTGAGCGGGTTTTTTAATGTGGGCTTGTTGAGTCTCCGCTTAACAGGAAATGGAAAAGTGTTTTTTGCCGCCTATGGTGATGTGGAAGCAATTGACGTGGATGGCGATATCATCGTCGACAACGGTCACGTGGTTGCCTGGGAGCCGACGCTGCAATACGAGTTAAGTTATCGACGGGGCGTACGAAATTTCCTGTTTGCCGAGGGAATGATGTTGCGGTTTTATGGTCAAGGGCGGATTTGGGTTCAGAGCCGTAACCCGTTGGCGATGGCGGATTTCATGTATCCCTACCGTCCTGTGAGATCAGATAACGATTGACACGGGCGTGTTGCACTTCTGTTTTTTACAAGAAATCTTGGCGACCGTTAATTGACAGGGGATGCGAGAATCGTAACGATGTGCTCTGGACGAGATGGTTTCGAGTGGTTGCTCCCTAATCTACGAAAGGTCGGTGCTATGCCAGTTGGCGAAGAAGTATTTATTGGACTCAATCAAAATGGACTGATTGTTTTCATCATTCTGATTATTGTTTGTTTACCGCTTTGTTGGATTCCATTCTTGATAGATTCACTCAAAGGGAATCCGAAATAGCGGGTCGTATTTGTGAACCCATTCCATTGACAGAGGGCTTGCGCCAGTGGTCCGACTACCATTCACATGCGTGGTAACGTCAGCTTGTGGTTTGAGCATTTTTCATTCTGCTTGGACCTCTTTTTTGCGTTGCTTGGCGGCTGCCTTGATAGGGGTTTACGTTGCATGGAATGTTTTCTGGCTGGCTCAGCTGAAATTAGCTCCATCCATATTTGAATCGATCACTGGTATCCCCTGTGCTACGACAGGGGGCACCCGTGGTTTTCAGTCGGCGGTTCAAGGCGATTGGCAAACATCACTTTTTCATAACCCGATGACACTGCCGATTATTGCAATACTGGTTGCTTCCATCGCGATCATCTCTGCTAAGGCACTCCGCGGCCAGCCTGTGAGGCTGCCCCACTGGGTATTTGTTTCATGGCTGCTGGTGCTGTCTGTCGCCTGGGGTTACAAAATTTCTCAATGGGCCTGGTTGCAATTTGTTTAGGGCACTGTTTCTTGTTGTGGTTTCAGCATTGAATGGACCTGGGCGAAATGACGTCATGATCGTCTTGTGCAATCTGCTTCCCTGTGTGGTTGGTTACACAAAGATGTTTTGTCGGGTATGGAATCAAAAACAGTTGTGGCATGAGCTTCAGGTCTCATGTCAAATGAGCTACGCTGTTAGTTGTCGATATGAATGCTTGGGGGGAAGTCTTGGGTGATTGTGCTAAATGAATGACGTCACGCAGATACTCAATGCCATTCAACAAGGTGATGCGGCCGCGTCCGAACGCCTTTTCCCCCTGGTTTACGATGAATTTCGCAGGCTGGCCCAATCGCGGATGCGGCACGAGTCATCCGATCAGACGCTGCAACCGACCGCCTTGGTCCATGAAGTCTATTTGCGGTTGGTCGACGTAAAGAACCCACAGACGTGGAATAGCAAGGGCCATTTTTTTGGTGCGGCGGCCACGGCAATGCGCCGTATTTTGATAGAAAATGCACGGCGAAAAAAAACCTTGCGGCGAGGGGGTGATCGCCAGCGGGTCCAGGTGGAAACGCTGGATTTCTGCGATCCCAATGACTCGGCCTTTCTAATCGCACTGGACAACTGTTTGGAGCAGTTGGAAAAGGAGAAACCGGAGATAGCGCAGGTCGTCAACCTTCGTTTTTTTGGCGGTTTGACCAATGAGCAGTGCTGCCAGGCGATGGAAATCTCGTTGCGAACCGTGAACCGACATTGGGCGTTTGCCAAAGCATGGCTTTATCAGAAATTGTCCGAAGAACATGACATATCATGAACCAGGGAATGGATTGAATTCATTGGCCCGTCACCGTAAAGCAGGTTTTTGTCAGGGAGCAGAAGCCAATGCCCAGCAGCAAAATCGAAGAAATTTTTCATGCGGCGATGGAAATCGATTCGCTCCGGGAGCGAAGTGCATTTGTTGAGCATTCCTGCCTGGACGATGACAAATTGCGCAGTGAAGTCGAGGCCTTATTGCAGTCCTATCAAGTGGCTGGAGGTTTCCTGGAGGAGTCGCCAACCCTGTCCAGGGTAGACCCGGCGGTCGGAACTTCTCGTAAGGGTACACAATATCCGAATCAACCCGCTGCAAAAGACGTTGTAAAAATGGATCAACTCCCCTGTTCGTTTGGTGAATATGAACTGATCGAACTGATTGCCGAAGGTGGCATGGGCGTTGTATTCAAAGCGCGACAGCATGGATTGGATCGAGTGGTTGCCATCAAGATGATCCTGTCGGGGCAGTTGGCAGGGCAAGATGATATCAAGCGGTTTTATATCGAGGCAGAGGCGGCGGGCAACCTCGATCATCCCGGCATTGTGCCGGTTTATGAAGTCGGTTGTTGCGAGGGACAGCATTATTTTTCCATGGCTTTCATCGAGGGAGAAAATCTTGTTCCACGTATTAAAGCCAAGGATTTGAGTCCACGTGAAGCGGCCATGCTCACAAAAAAAATTGCCCAGGCGATTCAGTCAGCTCACGACCGGGGCATTGTCCATCGTGATCTGAAACCGGGTAACGTGTTGTTGGATCAGCGGGGGGAACCGCGGATTACCGATTTTGGACTGGCCAAGCGAATGACGGGCGAGGGCGACCTGACCGCCACCGGGACCGTGTTGGGAACACCCAGCTACATGTCGCCCGAACAGGCAGCGGGAAAAGGTATTGGTCCCACCTCGGACGTCTACTCGATGGGGGCGATCTTGTTTGCAATGTTGACGGGACGGGCGCCCTTTGAAGGAGCGTCTCAGGTAGAGACCATCATACGGGTTCTCCACGATGAGCCTCCCAGTCCCCGCCAAATCAACACGTCCGTTACCAAGGATCTCGAGGTAATCTGCCTGAAGTGCCTCGAGAAAGATCCGTCAAATCGTTACCAGACGTCAGATGAATTGGCAGATGATTTGCAGAGGTATCTTTCCGGGGAACCGATTCGGGCCAAGGATGATCTTGTTCGAAGATTCCGAAAATGGACGCTCCGCGAACCGGTCCTGGCCGCTCATCTTGCGGCAACCGTTTTCATGTTGGTTATCATCATTGTTAACTATTGCCTGTTGGGTGAATCGTTTAATCGCCACTGGCAGATGATGTGGAAAAATATTGGATTGTTGATTGGTTGGGCGATGGTGGTAGTCGCGCTGCAAAAAATCCAGAACCGATACCATACCAAATCGGTGATTGCGTATGCCTGGGCCATGATCAACCCAATCTTTCTGACATTAATTCTCTGGCAGAATGCAGAGCCGCGTGGGTCCTTGCTGTCACTTTATCTGTTGTTGATGGTCATAACGTGTTTTTCCAGGCGGATTGAATTGGTCGTGACCACGACGGTGACGGCGGTGGCAGGATTTGTAATTCTGGCCGGATTCTGCTTTACCCAAGCGGAGGTTGCTTCCAGAGGTTATCTGTTGGTTTTTGGAATGACCCTTGCTGTGACCGGTTGGTTGCTGGGGCTGTTGTCGTTGCGACTAAGTCGACTGGGCAAACAAAACTTGCTGTAGCGTGTATTGATAGAGCCGTGTAGAACACATATTCACAAAAAAACTGGCACAGCAGTGGTTCCCATTTCGCATTTAAAAGGTGATATCATTCGTTGTGTCAAAACAATACCTGGTGAGTTACTCCATTGACGGATTTGAAAATTGATTCGCAAAAATCTCTGTTAAGCAGGGGATTTATTTCTTTGCTGGGAGCGTCATTTTTTGGTGCCGCGAATGACAATATCCTGAAACAGTTCTTGATGTTGATGGTTGTGACGGGCGGTGTTTGGGCTAATTGCTGGGGGCCTGGAACCCAGGGTTATGTTTTTCTCGTTCTCACGATTCCATTTGTACTGCTGTCGGGGTTCGCGGGCCAGCTGGCGGATAAATTCAGCAAGCGCAACGTCATACTGTTGGTCAAAATTGCCGAAATCCCCATCGCCTTGACTGCTCTGGCAGGATTGGTTTTGCAGAGTTTTTGGTTCTCATTGATCGCGCTTTTAATGTTTGCCATCCAGAGCTCATTTTTTGGTCCAGCCAAATTCGGAATCATTCCTGCCCTCGTCACCAACAACCAGCTTAGCAAGGCGAATGGCTTGCTAAACGCTGTCACGAACCTGGCCATTATTCTTGGATCCCTGGCAGCCGGATTCCTGACGGACCTCTATTATCCCACCATGAAAAATCCAAAAGTGGCCGTCGTGGCCCCGGCCGCCATTCCGCAGGCGGCTGATGTGGCAAGGCCAATGGTCAAAGAAGAAATTCCAAAATTGATTCCGGATCCCGCTCGCAAACCGCAGCACTTGCCGATGGGACTGGCTTTGTTGGGTGTCAGTCTGCTCGGTTTGATCGCGGTGTTGATGATGCCCAGAGCGCCTGCCGTCGATCCCGATTTGAGTTTGTCATTTGACGTTCTAGGATCTCATATCCAGACATTGAGTGTTGCCAGCCGTCCCTTGCTAGTGGTGTTGTTTTCCTGGTCCGGGTTTTACCTGATTGGTTCACTTGCCCTGATGCAGTTGCCCGAATACCAGGGAATCCTGGGCCTGCAACCGATTCAGATCAACCTTTTGCTTGGACTTCTGGCCATTTCGGTGGCGACCGGCAGTTTTACCGTTGGGTTCTTGTCGGGCAAGACGATCAAGCCTTATTTTTCCCTGGCCGGTGCCGTCGGAATGACGACCAGTTTTGCCGTGATGGGTTTATCCTCACTCAACTACGCCGGGCTGGCCGCACTCGTTTTTGCCATCGGTTTTTCGGCAGGTTTCTACATAGTCCCGTTGCAGGCGTTACTGCAAACCTTGGCGCCATCAGAGGAACGGGGCCGGTTTTTTGGTACGGCCAATGCACTATCATTTACTTTTATGGCGATGGCAGCGCTGTTTTTCATCGCACTCTCCAGGGCCGGGATTTCTCCTGCCCGCATCCCGTTGTTTTGCGCGGGACTCGCCGGCGTGGGTACGTTGGTCGGCATGATTGAATTGAACCGGATCATGAGGGCCCAAAAAAGTTTGTCCATTTCGACCGATAGCCCCCGTGAGTAACGGCAGGCCTAGTTGTCCGGCAAGCGGACCACGTTGCCGTCGCTCATTCGAATCAGGTTCTTCAAGGTTTTCTGGTTGATCGTACCGGGAAGTAAACGGACGGAACCATCACAGAACACGGCATTGAATCCATTGGGCCTCAATTTTCCAACCGACGTCACGTCCTGGTTGACATCAAAAGAAAGATCCTTGGGGCGAGACCACTCGATCGCTTCGTCGGCGTTCGCTTCGACCGCCAGGATCGTGTTGGATGTTCCATCCTGGATATCTCTGAACTTAGTCTTTGGCTTGCCAAAAGGAGTGCCATCGCCGCTGAATCCCAGGAACACTGTCTTTTGGTCACTGGGGGCCATGGTCGACTGGTAGTACGTCGGCATCAATGGCAGTAACTTGATGTTGTGTTCACTGTCCCACGGCTCGTCCAGGCGGAACTGATCGTAGAGATTCATTTCTTCGATGAATGGCAGGATAGCGACGCGCCAACTGAGCAGCGGTTTGCCGTCGGCGTCAACGATGTTGGTCGGAAAGTGGCCATAAGCGTCGTGGTAATTATGGACCGCGATAGCCATATTACGGAGCAGGTTGGCCGACTCGACCCGCCGCGCCGCTTCCCTGGCTTGCTGAACGGCTGGCAACAGCATGCCCATCATGGTTCCCATCATGGCGATACTTGATAACTGCCCATTTCCGTTCTTCGCTTCGAACAAGACGACCTTGCCCGTTCGCTTGGGCCGAATGTTGGCCTCAATGTAGTTCCCGACACGCTCCAGGTATTGCTCCATCGCCTGTTGCATGGCCGGGTTTTGATCGCGCAATTCACCGGCCATGGTGGCCAGCAGCATTTGCCGACCCGTTTTGATACTGGTGTCAAAAATGTCCTCGATCTGCTGGCCGGCCGATTCATCGACGGCAGTAATCTGCAGGCTCGCCTGCTGCTGGTCCGAGTAATCTACGTGGACTGACAGGGAGTCAATCAGGTTGGGAAGTTCGAGCAGTCGATTGAGGGGATTGAACTGGTTGGCTGGTGGCAGCATCTGGTTGAGGGTGTCGCGGACGGGCGCCATCGTCATGAAGGCGGACAGATGCGAATCGCCCTTGTCGCGGTTAACCAGATCAATCAGTGGGCTCTCTGCATTTTTGGCTGACAGCATTTTTTGAATGAATGGCTCCATGCCAAAGACGAGGGTCGATGCGTCGTACTGCAGGATGGCCGGCACTTGAGGAGCGATCCGGTAGATTGTCTTGCCATCCAGATTCTCCTTGTTGAACATTGCGGTGAGTGGTTCACCCGGCTGTTGCGGTTTGCCAAACGTAATGACCAGTGCGAATCCGGGTGGATTCCGTAGATCGGAAAAAGAGTCGACCAGTAACATCGCGTTGGTGATTTCACACGGATCAAAACCGAACTGCTGGAGTCCCATCACGGTGATCACTTCCCGCGGTGCCAGTTCCATAGCCTCGGAGTGAAGTAGGGCTTTGGGTTGGGCAAACACGGCCGCGACGGCCGACGACGGGATAATATGCTTTGGCAGCTCGACATCTTGCGTGGCTCCAAGTTGTGGCCATAGTAACGAGCAGGCGATCAATCCAAACAGGAGAGTTTTTTGCATGGCGAAGAGATCCTCAGTGACATTTAAAAGATGTTTTTGTGTGCGGTGAATCTACTATATTCACGCATATACGTTGGTATTTCAACCACTGCCCGCTGTGATCGTCAAAAAAATTCAGAGGACGAATCTACTGACTTGCCGCCGTGTCCGGTTTCCCTGGAAAACAGAATGGAACCTGCGACTCATTTGACTGTGCGACCCCTTACACAAAAGATGCGGTTCGCAAAATGGTTGCCGTCACTAGAGAAGTTCGGCCTCGAGTTTCATGTGTTCAGCAATTTCATGCTCCGTGATGACACCCAGAATGGCGGCGTCCGGTTTCGAGTTTTCTGTAACGATCCCAAACAGAACATCATGAGCTTTCATAATACGCAGGGAATCGATCAGCGGCGTGTCCTGGTTGAACACACAAACATTCGTGTCAAAAGACGTAGGAGCCACATCGGTTCCGGCAGGTACGACATGGAAATCACCGTCAGTTTTCTTGAAAACGGTGAGGCCATCATACGGCGTGTAGGGTGTCGAAGCTGGTAGCAATCGGAATTCGGTCGTCATGATATCGGTTGCTTTACGGCAATCAATCATGGCGGCTTGCAAACCCTCGGGGACAATATGGCCACGACGGATCAGCTTGAGGGTATAAACACTGCCGGGTGAGAGCAATTTTCGGACTTCGTTCGCAACCACGCAGGTCAACATCAGAGGCAAGGTCACGGTTGGGTCGTAGGTCATTTCAATCAGCATGATGGCACCGGTGAGCATGGCTCCCGTCGAAGCACTCACTCCTGCCGCCATCCCTGCGATCACAAAGGCGACCTGTTGATCGGCAATTTCATTGGCCAGCCACTCGGGAGAGACCGCATAGGCCAATTGCCAGAATAGACTGCCGGCAATAGCGCCCAGGAACAGCGAAGGCGAAAAGACACCGCCCGAACCACCCGAACCGAGGGTGAGAAAGGTTGCGGCCAGCTTTAAAATGAACAGGATCAGTAGCAGCAGTACCAGGTCAAAACCTTGCAGGGGTATATCGCCGCGGAGCAGGTCCATGATGGTCGCATAGCCGACTCCCTGGATATAGTAATGGTGGGTAGGCGACCAAATGGAAACACAATAAATCAAGATGCCCACAACCAACATGCCCGACAGATGTCGGCTGTATTGGTTACCGGGCATTCGGTCAAACAGGTCTTCGGCCCAGTAGATTCCGCGGACGAAGACCCATGCGATCAGACCCATCAAAATGCCAAAGGGAATGAAGAGGGCCAGGAATCCTGGCTGTGCCAAATGGAAATCCGCCAATTGAATGTCTGGAAAGTTAAACGCCGGGTCGGCACCCAGCAAAAACCTGCCAATATAGCTGGATGTGACCGTGGCCAGCCCAACCGGCAACAAGGTTCTGACGTTGATGGAAACGAGTATCAGTTCAATGGCAAAGACCAGGCCGCCCAGCGGCGCATTAAACGTGGCTGCTATTCCGGCCCCCGCTCCTGCTGCTATCAAGGTGACGCATTGGTTGACCGGCAGTTTGGTCAACTGTCCCAGCGTCGATCCGAAAGCCGAACCGATCTGAATAATGGGACCCTCACGACCTACGGAACCACCGCTGCCGATACAAATGGCCGAGGCGACCGATTTTACCAGCGCGACAATCGGACGAATCACGCCTCGATTGTAATAGACGGCGTCCATCACTTCCGGTACACCGTGGCCTTTTGCTTCGGGCGCAAAATTTTTGACCATCCAGGTTACGAACAAGGCGCCAACGACGGGCGCCAGAATAATCCAGGCACCCCAGGGACTGGGGGTGTGGGTATGAACGTTGGCGTCGTAGTAAAAACTGAATTCACCCAAAAACAGCAAGTTGTGAAACAACCCGATCAACCTGCGAAAGGCCCAGGCACCTAAACCGGCAATGATGCCAACGGCGAATCCATAGCCGCACATCCAGTACAGGTTCTTTTGGTTGGTCGTGTTGGACAATGTCGAATCCGACAAGGCTTGCCTCGGCGATTTTTTGAGCCAACCGGAAAGGTTGCCAAATTACAAAGGTTATTGGCAAATCGATCTGAGCGGGACGAATACAGACATGATAATTGCCAGCTGACGAACCGTAACAACTCAGACCGGTATGAAACTAGCCAGTTAAGTTGATTATTGCAAGTAGCTTACGCGGCCAGCCGGGTCATGGAGCAGGTCCATCCGAAATGATTTAAAAAGTCTGAAAGCCCCCGGTTTTATTACCCGGCATTCAACAATCCCGGCTGCTCAGGCCAACGGTTCAAAGCGACTCATGTAGTCATGAATCATGTTGATATCGGTTCCCACGGCAGCAATCACGTTGTCGGGGCGGACCAGTATCAGTCCTTGCTGTTTCAAACCGACGGCCGCCGCCAGGTCCTGAACACCGGTGATTTCAGTTCCCTCACCAACTGAAACGACGGTCAACGCTACGCCGTTGCCCGCCATCCCGAACTTGTCTGGAATTTGCGAGACGTCAATGTCACCCATCACGATGCATGTGCTAGGGTTGCCCCGCAGCAAATGGGTTGCCGGCACTTTTTTGCCTGACAGAGTGATGGTCACGTCAGGAAACATGTCACCCGGCTGGGAACGGGCATGCGAGAGACCGGGCCCACATAAAGTACTGCCTCGGAGCGTCACCGATTCTTCGGTTAAAAACCCGGTCAGCTTCTGGCGAACAAAAGGGGCAGACAAGCCGATGTGAATGAACATATTTCTCACGTGTTGGGCCACCGGGTTGCTGATCATGGCTGCCTTTAACATTCGGCCCGTTACTTTCACCACGGTGGCACCCACGGGATGTCGTTCCTGTTGATAGGTTTCAATCAAGCAAGGCTCCGCCGCACCAAGCTGGATCAGCGCGATTTTCCAGGCGAGGTTGGTCGCATCCTGGATGCCCGTATTCATCCCTTGACCCCCGGCCGGGCTGTGGACATGGGCTGCATCGCCAGCCAACACAACGCGTCCGTGAACATAGTTTTCAATTTGCCGTTCGTTGACACGAAATTCACTTTTCCAATAGCACTTGGAAAAGGTCCAGTCGACCCCGGTTCGCTCGTCGAGGATGGACTGTAAATCCTCGTCACTTGGATCGCATTTGGGTTGGTTCAGATCGGCGGGACCTCCGTCTGCAATGATCCGCCAGCGAGTTTGACCCACTGGAAACAGGGCAACCATTCCATGCTGACTGGCGTTGACGATCATCTCGTGGGGGTCGGTTTTTTGGTCGACCTCAATATCGCCCAGCAACCATCGTCGGGCAACGGAACTCCCGGGAAATTCCAGATTGAGCTGATGCCGGGCAACCGAATGGGCTCCCTCGCAATCAATCAGCCAGCTGCAACGGGTCTCTTCCGAGCCGTTGGGTGTTTCGAGCTGGCAAACCACTCCGTCATCTTCTGGCGAGATGCTGATCAGTTTCGTTTGCCACTCTACCTGAATATCTTGTTGGGCGAGTGCCGAGATCAAGACCTGTTCGGTTGCCGATTGAGGAATGAAAACACCCGAGGGCAGCATGTGGGCCTTGTCCGTCAGGGGAACCTCGACGAGTTCCTTGTCCAATGTCATGATCCGGGCACGTTTGGCCTCGTGACCGGCGGCCAGGAATTGCTCGAACCCGATCGAAGAATCGAGAACCTGCATCGTGCGACGCCATACGACCAGTGCCTTGGAAAGCGTGGTCGGCCCTTCGTCCAGGTCAATGATCCTGACCGGCACGCCATGCCGGGCAATGCAATGTGCGGCGGTCAGACCCACTGGTCCGGCACCGGCGACAAGTACGTAATCTGTTGACATCGGAGTACTCCCTTTCACTCATTGAAACTGGATCCACAGATCGGGACATCTGCCGTAGTGATTCTTGTTTTTGAACGTGATCTCGATTTTGCATCGTTTTTGAAAAGTGTATTAAAATTCCAGAGGTTAGACATTAGTTGCGACAGGAAAAACCAATCGGTAATATCAAATTG
>JABACA010000048.1:18274-28441 GCA_014237975.1 Mariniblastus sp.
GCGTTCTCGCCGCAGGTAAAAACGGCTTTTTGCCTCTTGAAAACGTGCATCACTGGATGGCGTTGAATTCTACCAGGCTTTTTTAAATTTCTTGCCAGGGGGTGCGGCAGTCAATCAATGCACATCGATGCATTGGTCAATACGGGTTGCGTCACAAGCTTAATACTCGAGTGCAGGTAGGCGCCACTGGCAAATGTTCGACAATGATGTGGTGAACTCATACTCAACGTAAGTCATTATTCAGAATCATGTTGAAAACCAAGACAATCGGGAATAGGCTAAAAACGGTCAGTTAGTAATTTCCGGTCGCGGATAAAGGAATTCGGACGCCATGAGTTTAGTAGTGGGCGCGAAACAACTGCGGATGGCAGTCGCTTTTTCAGCGGGAACTCATGGTTTCTTTATCAGGGGTGTCGTATTGCTCGGCGCGATTGGCCTGTTCTGTCTGACGGAATCGTCATTTTGCTCGGCCCAAGACGATTCGTTGGCCCCTGGCAAGCGGTTCGAAATGGAGGTCCAGCCGGTACTGAAAAACCATTGTGTTAAATGCCATGGTCTGGATGGAACCATCGAGGGAGAGATTGACCTGCTGCAGCTGAATGCTGGCAATCTCGACGGCCATATTGAGCTCCTGGGCAGTATCGTCAAGGTTCTCGATTTCAATGAGATGCCACCCGAAGAAGAACCGGCAGTTGATCCACAGCGTCGCCAACGGGTGATCGTTGAACTGAAGCACATTCTGAACTCGCTGGAATCCTCCGGGGCAACCTACCCCAATGCGCCCATTCGGAGAATGAACCGTCTGCAATACAACAACGCCGTTACCGATTTGTTCGACTTAAAGTGCATTGTATTTACCTTGCCTGAACGGATGATGCGGGAGCACAAGCAGTATTTCAAACCTGAAACAGGAAAGATGGCCGACGTGGTAACGGTCGGTAACCGGCCGCTGGGAAAATCCCAGATGATCGAGCGAAGGCTGGCCGGGGTCGCGGCCTTTCCGCAAGATCTGAGGGCAGAAAATGGGTTTGATAACCGGGGTGACCATCTATCCATGTCGCCGTTGTTGATGGAGTCATTCTTGAAACTTGGACAGTCCATCACCCAGAGTCCCGATTTCGTGAAACGGAATGTGGGTATCTGGAATTCATTTTTTGAGCCACCCGCGACTGAACTTGATAAGAAACTGGAAGCACAAAAACGTCTTGAACCGTTCCTCAGCCGGGCATTCCGCCGACCGGTCGAGACCGAATTGCTCGACCGTTACACCCGGTTTGTGAACGGGCAGCTCGACGCCGGTATCGGATTTACGGACGCGATGAAAGCGGCCGCTGCTGCCGCCATCTCCTCTCCGAAGTTTCTTTATCTTTATGACAAGAGCAGTCGGGAGGACTCATTGGAATCAGTCGACAGCTTCGAAATGGCATCGCGGCTTTCATTTTTCCTGTGGGGCAGTATTCCCGACGAGACGTTGTTGAACCTGGCAGCATCGGGGGAGTTGCAACGACCGGACGTGCTGGAGCAGCAGATCGACCGGATGTTCAAGGATCGCAAAATCAAGAGGTTTTGCGATAGTTTTCCAGCCCAGTGGTTGCAGCTGGACCGAATCATATCTTCCCTGCCGAATGTCGACAAATTTCCGGATTTCTATTTCCTGAAATACCGGGACAGTATGCACATGATGCTGGAGCCGCTGCTTCTATTTGAGACGGTTCTGATTGAAAACCTGCCCGTAACCCAACTGATCGACTCGGACTTTACTTACCGATCGGCCGTTCTTCAGGATGCCTACCAGGAGCTGGGGACCCAACCGCTCAAAGCGGCGAAAACGGGAGGCGGGGTTACCGTGTTAACATTCAGTCGAGTCCCCGTCGAGGATCGTCGAAATGGCGGCGTGATCACCAACGCGGCCGTCATGACGATGACCTCCGGAACGGATCGCACGAAACCGATAACGCGGGGTGCCTGGATCGCGAGCGTTATTTTTAACGACCCTCCCAAACCGCCTCCGGCAGATGTGCCTCCCCTGGCGGAAAAACTTTCGCAGGATGAAATGAATCTGACGTTGCGTGAGCGATTAGCTTTGCACCGCGAGCAGGCGAATTGCAAAGGATGCCATGAGCAGATCGACCCACTGGGTTTTGCTTTGGAGAACTACAATGCGATCGGAGTTTGGCGCGACCAATACGAGAATGGTCGAGGAGTCGACGTTTCAGGCGAGCTATTTCGCAAACATCAATTTGACAATGTGATTGAATTCAAAGATTCTATACTGGCGGAGAAAGACCGGTTCGCTCGTGCACTGGCTGGTCATTTACTTGCCTACGGTCTGGCACGAGGATTGGGCCCGTCGGATCAATCAGCGCTTGACCAAATCGTAAACAACACGACTGCAGATGACTATAAGATTCAAACCTTGATCAAGCAGGTAATATTAAGTCGGCCGTTTCAGTCCAAAACCAGTTCCAAGTCAATCACGACCGAGTGAATTCGTCAGCAAGAACACCAAGGTGCAGCTCATGAAAACAACAACACGTCGAGCGTTTCTTCGCGGTGTCGGTGGTGCGGCACTTGCGCTGCCATGGTTAGAGAGCATCGCGGTTGCCGCCTCGGTCAAACCGATCGCCCAACGAATGGCACATTTTTACGTACCGATTGGTGTTGTTCGCCGAGGTTTCTTTCCGGGGGAAGCAGAGCATGTCATTCCCAAGGGGAACCTGGGGGATGTGATGAAATCCCTGGGAGAACAGGATCCGGATTTTGGTGTTTCCAAGTTGACGGAATTGACCCCCACCATTCAGCCGCTGCAGGGAGTCAAAGACAAGATCACCTTGATCACCGGGATGGACCGTACTTTCCAGCAAGGTACCGACGTCCATGCCCAATGCGCATCCTGTTTTCTCAGTAGCGCACCGCCGAACACGATCCAGGGATCCGCTTGGCCACTGGATCGAACCCTCGATCATATCGTCGCCGACCATGTGGGGACAACAACGCCGTTTTCCACGCTCGAATTCAGCTGCAACAGTCACCGGGACAACAAGGAATCGATCTATTTCGACAACATATCATGGTACGGTACCGGGCATCTGGCACCTTCGATTCGCGATCCCAGGAAGATGTACCAACGGCTGTTTTCAACCAGCGAAATTGACCGTCACCGGGATATAACGAGCTTGGTGTTGGAGGATGCCAACTCGTTGAAAAAAGAGCTTGGTTATTCCGACCAGCAGAAATTCGCAGAGTATTTCGATTCCTTGCGGGCGATCGAAACGCAAATGGATCGGTTGGAGAAGATGAAGACGGAGTTGTCGCTGGTTGATTTTGACGAACCGGCCGAAGCCTACCTGCCGCGGGGCCAGTACATTCGCTTGATGGGGGACCTGATGGTGGTCTCGTTGCAAACAGGACTCACGAATGTGGCAACCTTCATGGTTGGACCCGAACGCTGGGACACACCTTACCAGTTTGAAGGACTGTTTGACAAACCTCGCAGCCATCACCAGATGTCACATAATCAAACCAAGACGATTGAAGATCTGCTGAAGGTCGATCATTTCCATATGGAACAATACGCTTACCTGGTCAACAAGATGGACCAGATCAAAGAGTCCGATGGGACGTCACTGTTGGATAATACTCTGTTTACCTATGGTTCTGGATTGGGAGATGGTTCGACCCATCAATACAACGACCTTCCCATCATCATGGCGGGTGGAGGCCAGCGAGTAAAATCCGGACTGCACATCAACATGCCCGAGGGCACGCCTTTGGCAAATCTCTGGCTGACGCAGGCCCGATTGATGGGACTGGGAATGAAACGATTTGCAGATAGTACCGGAACCATTGAACCGTTAGTGCCCTAGTACAAGATTCGCGCCGACCTTACCCAATCAGATGGATGCAGTCATGTCAGTGGCGATGAACCAACCTCAAGCGGCCGTCTTCGTTGGCCCCGGACAGCCATTTTTGTTCCAGTCATTTGACCGGCCGACCTTGTCTGAGGGTGAAGCCCTGGTTCAGATCGATTGTTGCACATTATGTGGGAGCGACCTGCATACGATTGGCGGGAAACGTCCGGCCAGTGCACCGTTGATCCTGGGCCATGAAATCATTGGCCGCCTGGTCGAGACGACCGACGGTCTCTGCGCCATCGATGGTGCTCCATTGCACCAGGGAGACCGGGTCAGCTGGGCCATTGCGGCCTCGTGCGATGACTGTTTTTTTTGCCGGGCAGGTTTGCCTCAAAAGTGCGTGCGGCTTTTCAAGTATGGTCACCAGGGAATCGCGTCGGGAACGCCACTCAGTGGCGGCTTGGCGACGCACTGTCATTTGGTTTCGGGAACCCACTTGGTCAAGGTTCCGGAAACGGTACCAGATCGGGTGGCTTGCCCGGCCAACTGCGCCACCGCGACGGTCGCCGCAGCGCTGCGGGTTGCCGGAAATTGCGCAGGAAAAACAGTCGCCGTTTTTGGTGCTGGCATGTTGGGGCTGACGGCCGCTGCCTTGCTCCGGTCGCTTGGGGCAAGTCATGTTGTCGTGGTTGATATCAATCCAGGGCGAGCTGAACGGGCAACCGAATTTGGCGCGACGTCCATTGATTTTAGCGAGATCCATTCGTTAACCGAGAATCGCGGATGTGACCTGGCACTGGACATGTCCGGGTCCAATGCGGCGATCCAGCAAGCTCTTTCAAGTTTGAGGATCGGGGGCCGTTTGATTCTCGTCGGATCGGTGTTTCCCACTGAGGATTTAAAGGTGCAACCGGAGGATCTGGTCAGAAGAATGATCCGAATCGAGGGGGTTCACAATTACACCCCGGCCGATTTGCAGTTTGCGATTGACTTTCTCAAAACGGAACAGAACCAATTTCCATTTGAATCGTTGGTTGCGCGGGAGTACCCATTGCAAGACTTGCAGCGGGCCATCCGGGACGCCGTTGACGACCGACCGATTCGTGTCGCCATACGACCTTCATGAAAACTAAACACCCAATCGATGTGGACATCGTCAAGGCAGGAATTCGTTGGGCCCCTTGCCGCTGTCGTACCAGTGAACGATATTGATGATGCCATTATTGGTGACTGGATTGAGTCTTCTTTGTAAGGTGGAATCCAAGATTCGGGCTTGGACATCAAGGGGGTAATTGAGTGCAAGAACCACATGACCAACGTGACAACATTCTAACTGCCGTGGTAGACAAAAAAGATAAACCGCTTTTCACACCGGGTCCCTTGACCACCAGTAGCACGGTCAAACAGGCCATGCTGCGCGATTTAGGTTCGCGGGATGGTGAGTTTATCGACGTGGTGAAAAAAATTCGAGCAAAACTGCTGCAGCTGGCCGGAGTGTCGCAATCGGCAGGATGGGAGTCGGTGTTGATGCAGGGTAGCGGAACATTCGCTATTGAGTCAGTCATCTCATCGATTACGCCACCTGAGGGCAAATGGCTAGTTGTTATCAATGGCGCCTATGGTGAGAGACTTCTGAAAATCATTGAGTGCCACGAGATTGCTGCTGAAGCGATTCGCTGTGCGGAAAACGAGTTACCCGATCCAGTCGCTATCCAAGACGCCTTGAAAACGGGCCGTTTTACCCACGTGGCGGTGGTCCACTGCGAAACCACTTCTGGCATCATGAATCCCATTGCCGAGGTTGGTGCTTTAGCCAAGGCAGCCGGCTGTGTTTATTTTGTTGACTCGATGAGCGCCTTTGGCGGGGTCGAGTTTGATTTTTCGGCATGTGAAATCGACTTCCTTGTCTCGAGTGCCAACAAGTGTGTCCAGGGCGTTCCCGGCTTTGGCTTTGCCCTCTGTCGCCGTACAGCGCTGGAAGCCACCGAAGGTCATTCCCGAACGGTCAGCCTGGATCTTCTGGCTCAATGGCGAGGGCTGGAGGCCAACGGCCAGTTTCGGTTTACGCCACCCACTCACACGCTACTGGCGTTTGCCCGGGCACTGGATGAACTTGAGGCAGAGGGTGGTGTGGGTGCCCGTGCCGCTCGTTACCAGGAAAATCACGAGACCTGTATCAAGGGCATGCGGGCGATCGGTTTTGAAGAATATGTGCCGGCAGATTTACAAGGTCACATCATCACTTCATTTCTGTATCCCACCGACAACTTTGACTTCGAAGAATTCTACGATCGTCTCAACAACAAGGGATTCGTTATTTATCCCGGTAAAGTGACCAAGGCCGACTGCTTCCGGATGGGCCACATCGGGCACCTGTTTACCGCCGATACCGAGATGCTGCTGGCGGCGGTAGAGGACGTGGTGGGAGAAATGAATTTATCACTTGTTTGATCGCGTCAACGGTCAAGTCGAATTTTCTGCAGGCAATGAACTGGTTGCCCTTGCCTTGTGCAAAAAGTAAATACCACTCATGAAAAACAACAACGTGCCAATGGCGGCCATGGAGTAGGTAAAGATTCTCAAGAACTGGAAGTAATCCAGTTCAGCCGCCCCCAGGTCCTTGTAGAGCTGGATACCGACTGAGCCGGTGTATCCAATCGCATCGCTGAGATAGATGGCAAAAACGGCTGTGCCAATAGCCTTGGTCGAAGCCATGATGCGTTCGAATAGAACTGCTCCAAAAGGCACGTAAGCCAGGTAGGCGCCAAAACCAATCAGGATCATCCACCATAAACCACTGATTATTTTGAAGTCGTACATCAAGGTGGCCCCTGCCATCAGGACCATGCCACCCACCATTACCCCGTAGACGGCTTTGAGTCCTTTCCGGTTATCCTTTACCAGGTTGAGCGCAGCCATCACGACCAGGATTCCAAAACCGATCGGCAAGTCGGCCTTGGAAAAAAGGGTTGGTTCATCGGCGTACCCCATCGCGGTAAAGACCTCGGGCATGTAGTTGTCCCGGAAGTCCCGATAAGCGGTCAGGAAAAAATACAGGACCAGCAGCATAATCATGCCCGGCAGAAACTGCTTAAGGAATGCCATTCGCTCATGGCCATCCATGGTTGTGCGTTCACTACGGCTGGCAATGTCTTCCGCGCTTGGTTCAGGCAATCGGTTTAGCAGAAAAACCGAGATGCAAAAAGGTAACAGGAAAATGGCTCCCACCGTGGCTGGCATCCAGAATTCAGGAACACCTGCCTGCATCAGCCAGGCACCGACCGTCTTGACCATGCTGCTGGCGACAATGTAGGAACAACTGAGTCCGGCAAAAAGAAGTTCAGCCGTTTTGCGACCTTCCAAATAACGGGAGACCAGTCCCCAGATCATTCCCAGGGGCAGCCCGTTGAAGAACATGGCGACGACTTTGAGATTGGGCGGTGCGATGGCAAATCCGATGAGGGCTGCGAACGCCACGAAAATCAAACCGACCAGAGCCTTGGCCCGATTATTGCGGCTTAACTCCGAGCAAACTTTACAGCCCAAATATTTGGAGAGGCAGTAGCCAATGATCTGGCTGAGCACAAAGGCGGTCTTGATCTGAAGGTCCGTGTCAAAGAACTGAAGGCCTTCATATTTTGCCGCGGCAAAAGGCTTGCGAAAGGCGTACATGCAAAAGTACGTGGAGAATGACGCAGATATCGCGTATAGGACAAAAACCCAGGTTGGGGCCTTTGCCAGATATTTGCCAATAGCACTGTCGGGTGTTTGAGATTCAGTAGTCACGACCTGGTAGGTGATATAGCCCTATGAGTCAGGATCCAAAACGTTTTAATATTATGATTTGAACGCTTGCGAGCAATTTCAGTTGAATGGTTTTGTCGGAGAGGTTTCCGTGATCTGGACTATTTGAGTCTATTCTCTGGAGAGCGTTGGATTTTATCTTCGTATAAATTGAAAATTCGGTTTCAATTAGACCTGTGTGCGGGATGATTGACCATACCATGTAGGCGTTACTGGGAGCCAAGGCGGCTACCCAGTCGATTTGCCTGTGGCTTGCGTTATTAAGCGACATCTCTGAAGTTACTTTTGTAGAGCATATTTTGAATGAGTAGTAAACCGATGGAAAACTCAGAAGCGATTGGCGCCATTATTTTTGATTGGGCCGGTACGATGGTCGATTACGGTAGCCGGGCCCCGGCCACCGTGTTTCAACGGGTCTTTGAGCTGGAGGGAGTACCGATCACTTCCGGCCAAGCGCGGGAACCGATGGGGATGGCCAAGCGGGAACATATTGCCACCATTACAAAAATGCCCGAGGTGTCGCAACGATGGATCGAAAAATTTGGACAACCGGCCAGCGACGAGGATGTGAACCGGATGTATCACGATTTCTTGCCGTTGCAAAAATCAGTCCTGACCGATCATAGTGATCTGATTCCGGGAGCGGTCGAGGCGTTCAACTGGTGTCTGGAAAACGGGATCAAGGTCGGCTCATCGACCGGTTATACGCACGAGTTGATGGAAGTGGTTAAGCCCCTTGCCGCAGCCGCCGGCTACGCGCCCGAGGTCGTGCTGTGTGCGGAGGATGCGCCCCAGGGTCGGCCGGCACCCTGGCTGATATTTGAATGTGCCAAACGGTTGGGTGTCTATCCGGTGAAACGTATTGTTAAGGTCGACGATACGGTGGTCGGGATCAAGGCCGGCTGCAACGCTGGCACGTGGTCCGTAGGTATTACCAGGACGGGAAATCTGATTGGACTTTCCGAGTCGGACTTCATGGAACTCCCCGAGGCAGAACAGCAAAAGATGCTGGCCGATGCCGCGCAAACAATGTTCGATGCGGGTGCTGATTTCGTTCTGGAGAGTGTTCAGGAAATACCGGATCTGATCCAAAAAATCAACCATCAATTAAATGAGGGCATGCTGCCGGGCCACACTGACCCGATGGTGCATGCTTGATATTGGATGGGTACGACGGCGCCAGCGATCCTTGCAACCGCCGACATCAATTTGACCTTAAGACATTGCTGCTGACGACGACCGTTGTCGGCGTCTTGCTTGGCCTGCTGTCGGCGTCTTGCTTGGCCTGCTGTCGGCGGGCTGGTGGCCGTGGCGAACGACTACATCATCGAGGTTGCTGCCACGTCGATTTAATGGCATGTCGCACTACTGGTTGAGCAATTTTTTAACGATTTGTCGCACGTCTTTCTGGTGCGGCTCAAACCCGTGACCGCCGCCATCGACACTGTAAAACGCCACGTCGGTTCCGGCGAACGTTAAAGCGGTGACCGAATCGGTTATCGATTTCCCCTGTTCAAGCGAGCGTGGTTTTCCCCGGTATCCATTGGCTTTGGCCCAGGCGTTGGCTGTTTCCAGGGCCGACACGTGTGGAAATCTTCCTCGCTTTCCACCTTGGTACGGTACGACCCGATCATTGGTTCCATGAAAATAGGCTATCATCCGGCCGGACTTGGGCGTTGCCTTTTTGTCATAGCGGTCCGTGTCCTTCGTCGGTGTCCAGAAGGAACCATCGTGGTATTGTTGTTCGATCAGGCTGGAACCCAGCAAAAAATTTCGCTTGGAAAACGGCTCGTCGACTTCGATCAGCAGCCGGTGAATAAAACCGCTGCCGTTGGAAAAACCGATCAGTGAAACATCGTCCAGGTTGGCGGCCGGGAATTCGGTTTCCAGTTGGTTCAGCAACTGTTTAAAGAATTCAACATCTGGAGCCTTGGAGGGTTCGCCATGGATATTCCATGTCTTGCGATAACCCTGTGCGGATACCACCACACAGTCATAGGTTAAAAATTCCCATTGCCGCATTGGTCCGGCCGCATTTCCGCCCGCCCCGTGAAAGAACAGGATGACGGGCAGTTTGCCGCGGGCGTGTTTCGGTTGGCTGACGATCGCGGTCCGGTCAAAACCATCCGGTTCCTGGGGCCATGTTTGCCGGATGCCTATCTGTTGAATGTCAGCATGTTTCCAGTGAGCCAGAGCAGCAGGCCCCGTATTTCCTCGTTCTCGTTGCCTCGGTTCTCGCTCATTCTGAAATGCTCGCATGTGTTCTTGCCAGGAGATGCGACCATCATGGTTCTCGTCGACTTCGTCGAATCGGTCGCGGTTTGCTGCAGGAACTTCCTGGCGAGTCAGGACGCGGTCGCGATTTCTGTCCCATTTGCGAAAAAGATCTCTGTGTTCTTGTTCCTGTCCGATGCTTGGGTTTATTAGTATCACAATTAGCAGGCCGAATGTTACGATGCGGATTAGGTTGTTCATGTTTGAACCTGATAAATGTTTGCAGGGCAGGCCA
>JABACA010000049.1:0-2510 GCA_014237975.1 Mariniblastus sp.
TTGCAGCTCGGTGTAATCCCCTGTGCATTAGAACCGATAAAACATTCCGTTTTGAAAAGCCTATCGGATGGGATGTGTTGTTTGCCTAGTAGTCTTTAAATTGAAAAATCAGGCAGGCCAGCACCAACAGCGCCACCATGAATGCGAGGCCACTCCAGAGGGGCGACCAGGGATTCGTCCGCTCCACACTGTTGCGCAGGTCAACGTCTTTGTTCTGCTGGGAATCTCCGGCAGCAGACAGGTGCGTCACCAGTTTGTAGAACTCGCCCGGCTTGGGACAAACCCGGTAAAACGGCAGGAGAAAGTACCGGTACGTTTTTTCCAGCCAGTCTCCGCCCGGCACAAATTGCTGCTGTGACTCGCCCGTCTGCAGGTTGTACTGGGTCAATCGGTCGGTCCGATCCGCCACCCACAGTTCGCTATCCGGAGAGAACATCATCGTAGAAATTCCACCTTGTCCCGTCACGTTCGCTTTGCGCAAGGTTGCGTCGTTCTGCCGGTCGAGAATCCACAACTTCTGGTTGCGATACAGCAAGGCAAACCAGTTCCCATCGGGGGAGCCCCGAACTGTTACGATCGGTGACCGTGTCTCGGGCAGATACCCGTTTAACTCTACCAGGCTTTCTCCGTCAATGGTTATTACCTGTCCATTTCCAAATGCCAAAACGATCGTACTGCCCTGGTAATCCATGACGCAACTCATCCGTTTATTGAAATCGATGTTGACTTCAAGCGACGCATGTTTCTGGTAGTCCTGGTTGACCCTTTTAAAGACCGTAATCGCACCTTTGTTATAGATGGCGATATTGCCGTTCGACTGGTTCAAGGCGACCTGATCACTGGAACGAATATCGACAGGTTCGTTGGGTCCAATCAGCTCAAAGAAATCCAACGGTCCTGGCCTTTGGTTCGGTTGAATGGCAGCCTCGTCTTGGCTGTCTTGATCGTTTTGACCCCCGCTGCTCTCATCGATCGGCGGAGTATCGACCAGCTGGGCCTGGAGGTACTCGTCCAGTGCTGTTTGGTCTAACTGGTAAAATTCACCAAGACTGGTAATCGCCAGCACCTTGCCTTTGGACAGGCTCAGCAGAATGGTGCTAGCCGGAAATTGCCCCGCTTCTACAAAGTTCATCTGTTCTGCGTCCGCCACAAACATCGGCCGCGGACTGCCGCGACGAGCCATATCCTGGAAACTGAACTTGGCCGAAATCAACTGGTTGGTCGCTGGGTTGAACAGTGGTCCCACCGGATCGGGAAGGTCGTTCAGCGGGCCGAAAAACATGCCGATGCCCAGGCCCATTCTTTCCTCGGGCTTCATGGCCGGCTCGAGCTTGGCGTCCCAGTCCCTCGAACTGCTGTTCCATTGAAAGCCGGTTTGTAAAACATCCACCGCCATCGCTCCTTCGGCAAGGGGGACCACATCCATGATGGCCGCATTTTTCATGCGGTTGTCTACCAGATTGAAGATGACCCCCACACCAAAGCAGAACGCCCAGAAAATGAGCGTTAAGATGACCGAGACGGTTGGACTTCGGTATAACAGTCCAACCAGCGCGGAAATTGAAAAATAGATCGCAAACACCAAAACATAAAGCGGTATGCTCAGCAGCATGGCGCGATCCCAAACACCCAGCGCCAGTCCCATCCACAACCAAACGCCGAGAAACAGGTAGCCCGCGCAAAGTGCAATAAACACGCAGCCTCCAATGAACTTGGAGACATACAAGCCCCACCTGAAAATGGGTTTACTCAGCAAGAGATTCAGAGAACCTGGCTCAAACATATCCGGGATCATGTTGGCCGTGACGAGGATCGCGATCAACAAACCGATAGACATGACGAACTTGTCAAAATAAACTGGCAGTTGGCTGGTCAGCAGCTGGGAAAACTGCTGATGCGTTCCACCTCGTTGAGAAAAAACGTCGATCGGCCAAGGCCCGTAATAGAAATCGAGTGCCGTTTCGCCCCGGGTAATATTGGGTGACAATGCCGTAGCCAGTAACAGTCGGTTTAAACGACGCTGTCGATTGGTCGCCAACTTTTTCACATCCTGACCCAACAATCCATCGGCCTCGGCTGGCAACGGCCGGTTGGCCCAATCATCTGGTCGATAAAAATCCGGGTTCTGAATGACCTGGTTGAGCCCGTCGACCAGCTCATTGTTTTGCTTGATGAGCGACCTCACTTCCGGTGACAAGCCGGGCCCCTGGTCTTCCACATCCTCTGACTCGTCAGGATCATCCCCTGCAGCGTTTAGCGTTGTCAATTTTTCTGTTAACTCTTGCGGCAGCAATTCCCAGATTCTGGCAATCGGCTTCTCGCCTGGTTGATCGTGTCGCGTCACCAACCGCTCGATGATTTTCTCCGGGTTGCTGACATTATTTCCAACCCGGGCGTTTGCTCCAGGCGGATTCCACTGCCAGTTCAATTTCCACTCGACCGTTTCCTGCAAATAAAACGGAGCAATGGCCAACAACAGAATTGTGATCAAACCGAGCAAGACATACAGC
>JABACA010000049.1:2518-28116 GCA_014237975.1 Mariniblastus sp.
TAAAACGGAGCAATGGCCAACAACAGAATTGTGATCAAACCGAGCAAGACATACAGCACTTTGGTCGCCAGTGCCGCGCGAAAAGAGTCTTTAATAATGGCCAAATAAGGTCGCATGCATTTACCTGTTATTGTTTGGTGTTGCCATCTTCGACGATTTTCAGAAAAGCGTCTTCCAGTGAAACTTGGCTGCGAACCAGTTCGACAACGCTAACGTCGTTGTTGCGGAGTTGGTCCACCAACTGGTCGGTCGCCGCCTGATCAGCAGACTGGACTCGGACTGCAAACTCGTTTTCACCGATACGGTTGAGGATTTCAAACGTTCGATCTGCAAAACTCTCGTTGACAGCAGCCGCATCGCCCACAACGGTTATTTCGATGCTGTCCACTTCCTCACTATTCCCCGTCAGGTTGTTGACGAAGTCGCCAATCGCATCGACCGACCCGCTGTAGCGTAAATTTCCACGGTCCAAAATGGCCACCTGTTTACAGATCATTTCGACTTCGTGCAAAAGGTGGCTGTTCAGGAAGATGGTGACTCCCTGGGAGGCCAGTTTATGGATGATGTCCCGCATTTCTGCCCGGGCCCCGGGATCAAGTCCGTCGGTCGGCTCATCGAAAACCACTAACTCGGGATCATGCAAAAGCGTTTGTGCCACTCCCAGTCTCTGCAGCATCCCTTTCGAATAATTTTTACAGCGATCCTTGGCGCGGTCTGCCAAGCCAACCAGTTTTAGCAAGTCGTCCCGTTTTTCACGCACGACCCGGTTGGGAACGTTGCTGAGATTCCCGTAACACTCCAGCGCCGTATACGCCGTCATATGAGGCGGTATTCTCAAGTGCTCTGGTAGATACCCAACCAACCGCCGACCGGCCCGGCTGCCGGCAGGAAAACCCATCATCGAGGCCTTGCCCGAGGTCCTGGAAATAATTCCCAACAAGATTTTGAGAAACGTTGTCTTGCCGGCACCATTGGGCCCCAACAGACCGTAGACTTCACCCCGCTGCACGGTAAATGAGACATTTTTCAACGCTTCAAATCTCTTGCGAAAAATGAGCCCCTCGGAATAGGTTTTACTTAATGATTCAACATGAATCGCAGGAGATTCTGTCATTCGCTCGGCGCCGTTTGCATGAAAGGTTACTGCAATTTTTTTCCGCAAAAAAACAACATTGGCGGGTCTAGTCTTTCTGCTTAATTTGGCCGATTATAGTCGGTTAGCAGCTCGCTTAGAATCGCTGTAGCAAAAAACAATACCCCCCTGCCCCTTTCCGGGTTTCAATCGGTCCAGATCGGCAAATGACATTAAACAACGACGAAAATACTGAGCCCAACCCTGTCGACCAAGACTCGTTGGACCCAAACCAACAGCAAACCCTGCTTTTTGAAGCGTCGCCTTACGGGACAATCGATGCGATCGTCCAACACGATGGTCATTCCGTCTATTTTTACCTGAACGGTCCGGCACCCTTTGGAACGCGAGCCTGTTGGGTTCGCAACCTGCAAACGGGTCCCTATGTTCTGGATGACGAAGCGATGCAACAGGGCCAGACGCCGATGCTTCCTCGAACCCACTGTACCGATCCAGCGGCCCAACCTCTGCCCCAACCAGAATCGCTGCATGTAATCTGGCTGGAGGAGGGCAACGGCGCGGCGCTATTGGAAAACAGCCAGCCGATTGCGTTTATCCCGCCCTGGAGTGGCATCGATGGGTTTCATGGCTACGCGGCTGAATGTGCGGCCGAAAGTCCGATTTGTTGGCCCATGCCGCCCAAAGAACAAATGCACCAACGCTTCGCCCGCGCCGCTGAATTCTGGTTGTCTTTCGAGGATGAAACCGACAACGCATTCAAGCAGCTTCAGTCGCAATTGCTGGCAACCTTTGATGCCCGGTTCGGAAATCACCAACCGGGAAGTTACTTTTCCCTGGATGGCGGACGATTTCCGCCCCGCGGCCTTTCGGTTTACACCAGCCCTGGCGGGATTGTTGCCACCACCATCGGCATGTCCTTGTGCCCGCAACCGAACGTGGAACTTCATTCTGAATCACCTGGCGACTTTCGTCGTGTTGAATTGGGACTCCAGCTGGAAACCGATCAGGACGCCAGTGAATTTCAGGCCGTTTGGCAGGCCCTCAGTGGATTGGCTGCCTATCCCTGGCAACGGCTGACCTGGCTGGGGGCTGGCCACACGATTCCCCTGGAAGCGTTTGCCGCGCTGCTGGGTGATCCATACCGATACGCGTTGTTACTGTCAGACCAGAGCCAATCCAAACCTGTCGATTTACCCCCGTTCCGCGGAGACCCTACCAATTTGCTGTGGCTGGTACCTCTGACCGAAAAAGAAAGATCCAATTTGGAAAGCGGCACATTGGTTCCTGCCGATTTTAAAACCAAAACCCGAATCAAGGTTTGACATCCGGTTGGGATGATCCAGACACCCGTTCACGGCAGCGACCCCTGGTGCCAGCCAGGACGTGTACAAGCTCTCGGACTAAATAATGCTCTGAATGAAGTCTACGGTTTTGCTTTTGATGTCACTCCTGATCTCTCTGGCCACATCCATCCATGCATCGCCTGATTCCTTTATCCCACGAAAATCGCGAATGTCCCAATGAATTAACTCGGCCTGGCTCTGGTAGATCGCCTGGACCGCCTTCCTGAATGAGGGACAAATGTCCACTTTGGCTTCACAGCACATTGTCACGACAAGATCGAAAGTCTCCTTGTCCGAGTATCGTTGGAACACGGTCTTTGGGCTCTGGCTGTGAGCGGGGATCCCGACTTCTTCGAACAGCAAATTGATTTGTTTGGACAACCTGCAAGTTTCAAAGCCAGAACCGACTGCCCAGCCCAGGTCATTAACAAGTTGAGTAGCGAATCCAGCCGCAAAAATGCTACGAGCTCCACCGGCAGTGCAAACAAACATTACTTTCGGCTGTTTCTTATGCGTTTTCTGTCCGTTCATAATACTACAACGTTTTTTGAGGAGAACTTTATCAAGTAATCCGAGATCTTCAGGTAAGTTTCTTACTAGGCCGCGGCCAAGCTTAGGTAGGAGGTCTGCCAAGAAAATTTGTGAAACATTTTTTTGCAACCTGTCAGTAATCAACACAACAAAACTACCTAAAATCGGCGTTTTTCTCAACCATTAACAGAAGGCCGGAAAGAAATCCGGCCAGGAAAATCAGCTGCCTCGCTTCCTGAAAACACCCAACCTAACCTTTTGAGCCGCTCATCCGGCATGCTCCTGTGCCAGGTACTGTTGGCCGCCACCGAAAGCAGCCATTTGGCACGTAGCAGGTTAATTCCTGCTGGTTTCAGGACAAAACCTGGATGAAAGCTGACAGGTGGCCCAGGCAACCATCGCGAGCTCCCCTTTTAGGGGGTGTTTTCTGTTGTCCCAACCGGCAAATGCTCCATTTTTTTCAGGAAATGGATCCATTTTTAGCAAATTGCCTTGCAAAAAAATCCTTTTCCCAAGTTTCCCCACATCGGTTTCCGCCCTCCACGTTAACTGTGTGTTAGACTTCAGCAACTTGTCTTCCCCTTTTGATGGCCGTGATGGACTCAGATCCATTCTGGCAGACGCAAAAGGCCTCCTTATCTAACTTTACGTTGACAAATGCTTCTCTTATGTTGAACTGCAATGACTCCAGTTGCCTCGGTTTCGCCGAAACATCCATACAAAACGAATTTTTTCGCGATGCCACGGCGAACGACCCAGGTGTCTGGGAAACCATCGTAAGCCGTTACTCCCGTTTGATTGATACTTGGTGCTTGCGGTACGGAGTTCCTCGCTCTGAATTAGAGAATTACCGGCAAGAGGTTTTCATCAGTCTGGTAGGGTCAATCGGTCGGTTTCGGCCGAGATTTGCCAATGGCTCGTTCCCGGCCTACCTAAAGACCATTACAAGAAACCTGGTTTTTTCGGCCAATCGAAACACGGATCCCTGTGGTCGAGCAAGTTCAGCGCCTCACGAAGTCCTCTCTGCCGTTCCGCAAAATTCTCCCTCGACACAGCAAGCAACATTGACTGAAGAAAGGTCGGCTCTTTACAAAAAGGCCACCAGACTGCTGCAAGAAAATTTCTCGCCGGACCACGTATTTATTTTTACCGAATACGTCGTCCAGCAACGCAAGCCGGCTGATATTGCCCACCAGTTGAACATCTCGACCAACGTGGTCTACCAAGTCCGCTCTCGCATCCTGAATTATCTCCGGGTCGAATTGGGCGATGGCGTTCGCTCGTAGAGGCTGCAGCGGGTTGCTAGTCCTGAAAGCCCAATTCCTGGCCTTGGAAAGTCCGGATCCGGTTGAAGGTTGTCACCGCATCGGACGGATCACCTCGGTGAACTCTTTAATCAACTTATCCAAGTCAACTTCCGGCCCAGGATCCTGGTAAAACAACTGGTTGCCGATTGCCGTTTGCAAGTCGTGATTGCGGCTGTTATTTTGATTGGCTCAACCACTACGGATTAACCCAACAATATCCTCTACATTCAGTGAGATGAACGACATGGATCATTCCCGACAAACTGTGCGTTATCTGGCATACCTCATCTTATGTGGACTGGGCATGCTGGTCGGCCCCGCCATGGCCCAGGACACTCTCAGCAAAGAAGACATCATCAAGATGCATATCAAACAGCTGGGTGGTGAAGAAAAACTGAAGTCGATCAAGACGGTCAAGCAGCAATTCGTGATGATCCTGTCGGGACCGGGCGGTGATAGGGAACTCGAATGCGAACTGGTTCAGGATGGTAACAAGTTCCGCATGACGATGAGCCTGCCCGGTTTTGGTGAGATTCAACAAGGTTCGAATGGGAAAAACTATTGGACGATCAACCCGGCCCAGGGTGACAGGCTGATGGACAAGGATGAGACGGCGCTGGCCCAACAGCAATACGCCCGACCGTTCCCGGCCCTGGACTGGCTGACGAATTATGATGGCAAAATCAACATGAAGGGTGAAACGGACGTAGATGGGACCAAGTGCTACAAGCTGGAGTTTGTACCCGCGACGGGCAGTCCCATCACCCGCTACTTTTCGGCAGATGACGGCAAGATGCTCCGCTTCGACGCGGTTCAAAAAGGGGCGGCGGGAGAAGTCGACATCGAGGTGTTTCTATCCGACTTCAAAAAAGTGGATGGGATCAGTTTACCATTTAAACAGGACACCAAAATGGAGCAAGCCTCCATGGTCATGGAGGTCGATTCGATCAAGTTCAACCAGGAAATCAATCCTGCTGAATTCAAACTGCCCGCATCGATCCAAAAGCTGGTCGACGACAAGAAATAGTGTTGCATGGCCCGCCTACAAGCGGAGGCCAACGACGCAACAGAGCTCTGCAAGCGGCGCCCTATTGCGTTCGCTAAGTCAACTCGATCCGTTTAACGTTCGTCACCCAATTGATGAATCGTGTTATGGATTTTTCCCCGCACCGTCTTGCCATCAATGGACTTGAGGGAATAGACAACTTCCATACCCCAGGTCGGCTCAATGTCGGGAACGGTCAAACGGATCGTCCGTCCGTCCTCCGACAACACGGCCCGCTCGACCTTGAGTCGCTGTTCGTTGTAATGCTGGGAGCCGTAATTCTTGGTTCGTTTCAGGTCCCAGGTCTGAATCGCGTAATTCGCCGGATCGGTAGCCGCGGCGCGATCGACCGGTTCGGTCAGCGTGATTTCAAGACCCCGCTTGGTGGCCCGCAGACCGACCGGCAAATGGGCCGGCTGGCCCGTATAGCGAACGCGATACATCCCGCCTGGCTGGTGCTGGTCGCCAGCCCAGGCAAACATACCGCAACAATACAGATGTTGATCGTCGTGAAACCGGCCCCGCATGACGCCCGTCGGGAAACGTGGCAATGGAAAGGCACACATGCCGCCCTGCATCTGGCCATCGATCGACTCGTGCGGCACTACGTGGATTTGGCCGTAACCGTAGGAGAAATTCAGCAGCGATCCTCCCAACGGGCCCCAACAATCGCTGGGCACCCAGAGCAATTCCGACGGTGAGCGATCAAACGCATTGGTGATCCAACAAAGCGGATCATCCATCATCTCGTCCGATGAATCTTTCACGTCATGGTAGCCGTACATGTTGCCGTAGAAGCCACCGGGCGTCACCCAGTTGATCCGGTTCTTCGGGTTCCAGTGTCCCTCCTGGTCGGTCACGATAAACGTGCCGTCCGGGTTGATGCAAACGCCGTTGGCCGCGCGAAAACCATTGGCAATGATCTCGGTCGTCGAACCATCTTTGGCGACTTTCAACAGTGTCCCATGGTGCGGCACCAGGGCGGGCAGCGCGTGCCGGGCCGATTTGGCGTAATAGAAATTGCCCTCTTTGTCCGTCTGCAGGCCCATCGCAAATTCGTGAAAATGCTCGGTCACCTGGTGGTCGTTATTGAAACTCTCGTACCAGTCCGCTTCGCCATCGCCGTTGAGGTCATGCAAACGGACCAGCTGGTCGCGGCACGTCACAAAAATTTCATCATCGACAATCTTGACGCCCAGTGGCTGGAACAGCCCGGCTGCCATCCGTTGCCAGGTGACGGTCGCTTCACGACCGTCGCCACCATTCTTGATTCCCCGCACCCGCCAAACCGAACCGTCCCAGGAACTGATAATCGCTTCCTGGCCGTCCCGCATAAAATCAATGCCCGTCAACCGCAACCGGTCTGCCCACGGATTTTCCTTGGGACGCTCCAGCACATCGACCGCAAACGGACCCGTGTCGTCCCCCGGCAGCCATTTTGTCTGCAAGGTTTCTGGCCAATTTCGAGGGCCGCCTCGCGTCAAGCCGGACAGGTTCACCACCGGCGGGGCATCCTTGAATGCCTCCACCATCGCCGCCAATTGCCCGGGCCGCTCGGCCGCGGCGCGAACCGCGATGTTCAGTGGTTCCGGGCCGGCTGGGATCCGCAGCCGCAGATCCTGCCCGTCTGTCCATTCCCATTGGCCCGCATCGGCCGGACTGAGATTGGCAATCAGACCGGTGGTGGTTTCGGTTGCTGTTTGGCCCTCGTTGCGCCGCTCAAAGTCAAATTGCCGGTTGGCAAATTGTGATGCTGGCGACTCGCCATTGAGCCAGGCTCCCACTCGGTGCTTCTCCGGTGCGCTGCGAATCGCGCCGGGCTTAACCAGCGCCTGGTAAAAGCGGACGTTTTCAATCTGTCCCTCGAAAAACGATTGGGCCGGAAAATTCTCGTTGGTAAACCCAATTCGATTGACGGCTTTCTTGAGCCGCTTCTCGACGGCCAGGTCAGCTGGCTGGCCGTCCGGTTTGCCATCCACGTAGAAACGGACTTCACCGTTGTCTGCCGACCAACTCATGACCACCTCATGCCACTTGCCATCGGCAACCTTGGTTCGTCCCACCACAGCGCCGACCCAGCCAATATCAAACGCCAGGCGACCATCGCGTACAAAAAAGGTCTGACCGTTGGCCAGCCAGTCGGCCTGGTCCCTGGTTTGGCTGAAGATGGTCCCGTCACGGCCCGTCTTGATGCGGGCAGCAATCGTAAAGTCCCGAGACATATCCAGGCTTTTTTCATTTTGCAGAAACGTGGCACCGTCAAAGGTGACTTTTGCTGACGGTTCGGAATCCACCTGCTCTTCCGGCGCAACCCCGACGGTGACGGTGCCGGGGCTCTCCTTGAGCAGCTTGAAGCTGGAATCGGGAACCCGGGCAAACTGCAGCACCAAATCCTGTTCCCGCGGACCAATATTGAGCGTTCGGGTAAACACGGCTTGGCCGTCGACAAATTCGAGGCTGGGCGATTCGAGAATCCGGGTCTGGCCAACCGTGTACTCGAGAATCGTTTTGGCACCGAAACGATATAGCCCTTTGAAGTGGGCCCAATCGCGATCCAGTGGACCAAATCTGCGGTCATCCCGACCGACCAACCGGTTATCGACAAAGCTGCCATCGGCCGGGCGACCAACGCCGGGTCCCTCCGGGTTGCTGAAATGCACGTCACCCACAATTTTGGGATGACGGCCATGCACGCCATTGAAATGAATCCCGTTGTAATCGATGAAATCACCACTCCAGGCGGCCGCCACCCGCATCGTGTCGTAATCGTAGAGCAACCAGTAGTTGCCCGACTCGACCCCGCCCGGTCCGTCGTCCAGTCGTATGGCCGCTCCCTTTTGCGCGATATTGGAACCATCCCGGGAGACTTCGATCGTGTTGTTCATGCTCGGTCCGTAATTCATCTCGGACCAAGGCTGGCGAATCTCCGGCTTGGGCCCGCGCGTGTCGCCCTTGGGCAAGCCGGCCAGGTAGTCGGGCGTGACCTGAAAATACTGGTCGGGATTATGCTCTTTTAAGAAGTGTTCGCGAATGTAATGAATCACTTCGTACTTCTGTTGCGGCACCATCCAGCGTTGCGGGTTCATCATCCCGTAACCGTGGGTCAACGTCTGGTACATCGTCAGCGGATCATGGCCATGTTTAAATCGGCCCGCGGCAAAGCGGAGCGAGGTTGGCATCGAGCCTTCCGCGTCGACCGTTCCATGGCAACTGGCGCAGTGCAGCCGGTACGTATCGGCGCCCCGCTGGAGCGCGTCAGAATCCCAGCTCCCCACCAGGCCCGCGTGGTCGATGCGGGATTCATATTCGGGCAACGGCGCCAGCACCATCGAGCCGGCCGGTTTGAGGGCGGCCGCCTGGGCCGGGCCACCCTCGGCAATGGTCTTGAGATAGCTAACCAGGTCGATGAACTGTCCACGGTCGACCAATTGGTTGACCAGCTGTTCCGGCATGCTGGAGGTCTTGCTCCGCCGCCACTGTTCAATCTCGTCCTTGGGAATCGTCAGTGGACCGTCGGTCTGTTCGATCTGATCGATCACGACGCGGTTGTCCGTCTCCTCAACCAAGACGCCCGTCAGGATGCGACCATCGGTCAACTCGATGACGGCCGTTTGAAAGTTTTCGTGAATCTTGTCCGATGGCTTGAGCAAGGAGGTGACCAGGTGGCTGGTCTCCACCGTGCGTCGCTCGGCCAGATCGGGACCCAACCTACGGCCGCGGTCTCCCTGTTCGTGACACTTGGCGCAGTTCATGGTCGGTTGATAGAACGCCAGGGCACCTCGCACCGGGTCACCAAACTTCGCGGCATCGGATGCCAGTTGGGGAACGCTTTGGGCAGACAGCTGGTCCTGCAAACGCTGATCCTGCGCCGGCGACTCGCCAACATGCCAACTCAGGGCGGTTAACAGGATCAGAATTATACCGAACTGGCGATTAGGAAGATTGGGCATTGGACGGATCGACAAAACAGGAAATCGGAAACCGTCATTGTTACTGCACAGGCGCCTTAAATCAATCAATCAGCACGGCAGGGTCAATCGGAAAGTCAACAATGCCGGATCGATTCGAAACAACATGGGCCAGTCGGATTCAGAACCCTCGCTCTGGAAGCTCCCGCACATCGACTGCCGAAATTGCACTATCCGAGCGGATCATCCAGCCCGTCGATGCCGAGGTCCTCGATCGGCTGGGAGAGAACATCCTGGTCGGCGGCTGGCAAATCGGCCGGATCCGAGACCGTACCATCGTACGGTTGCACGACGATCCGGTTCCCTTTGACGGCCACCACTTTGATCGCATCACCCTGGTCGATCGGCAAACCGTCACTCAGGGCATCGAACTTTATTCCATTGACGATGACGATACCACTGGGCAACATTTTCGTTTTGGCAATGCCCAGCTGTCCCACCGCTTCATGAATTTCGTCCAGGTATTTTGAATGGGGCAGGACGTCGTCGGGCGAATTAACCGGGGTGAGCAAGATGCGACGACCGATCGGTGTTTTGGGCCAAATTTTGACCATCAAAGCGAACAGCAGCAGGATGGCCAGTAGCGTGACAATGATCAGCGTTATGCCCAACGAAAAACTGACCGTGAAACCCACAACGATCCCGGCCACCAGAAAAATAAAGGCCACGACCCCCAGCATCCCCGCCGTTGGAACGAACAGTTCGAGCAACATGACAAACATGCCAATCGCAACCAGCCCGATTGACCAATAATACGCATCCATTTAGGAACCGCTTTCCATTTGATATGACCGCTTTTTCGAACTTGCGGCGTAGGCCCATCCTACCACATCATCGTTGCGGGTAACCAAGGCAAGCCTGAATGGTCAAGTTTTAGACAGCTTTGCCGGCCACCTGCACCAGGATTCGATTGCCCGTCACCTCGACCACCAGGACCTTCATCCCTTTGTCAATCAACTGGCCATCGGAGATGACGTCAAACAGCCGGCCATTGATTTTCGCTTTACCAGCCGGAACCAATGGTGTTACCGTTTCACCCGTTCGGCCTTCGAGGTGCTTCCAGTGCACAACGGACTCCGGGTCACTGTCTACCTCGAACCCAAGTGATTCAGTCTTGGGCGGCTGCAACATGACCTGTTTCAAAATCGGCGCATGGGGCAAGACATTGCGCAACGTAAACATGGCCACACCAAAACCGGCACAGGCACCTACCAACGTCAAACTGGAATAGGCCAAATGTCTGTATTCGTCGGAATTAACGGGGATGACAAACGTCTGCGACGCCAGCACCAGGGAAACCAGCACCATCAAGATGCCACCCAGGCCAAACACACCAAAGCCCGGCAGAATCATCAGCTCGATCAAAATGAAAATGGCCCCGATCACAAACAGCAGCATCTCCAACCAGTCGGCATTGCCGTCAAGATGTTGACTCCAAAAGAACAGGAGCAAACAGAGTGATCCCAGGAAACCTGGAACGCCGATTCCCGGAGCTGACATTTCCGTCGAAATAAAGAATACGGCACCAAACAACAACCAGGGCGTAATGAACGGCGAGGCCAACCAGGTGGCCACCCGTTTAACCCATCGATCGGTGGTCGTCGGCTCAATGGATTTAGGATCCTCTTGCAGCTGGTAAAACGTCTTCAGCTGGTCAAAATCGTTGATCACCCTGCGAGCAATGCCCAGCTGTTCAGCCGTCACAGCCGGGATGCCCTCCAGAGTATTCAACGTACCCAACAGAACCCAGTCCTGGGGCATCGGCAATTCGTCATGTTGGTCGGAAGTCAACAAACTGACCCGGCCAGTCTGAACCTGACGGTAGCGCAGCACGTCGATTTTTGGGTCGATCATGGCCATCGCGACCGCCGTATCTTTACTGCGCTGCCGGGCAATCGAATCAACGACCTCCAGCGCATCTGCCCGGAAAGGATCTTCCAGCGGTGGCTCAAACAATCCTCCCAAGGTGGACTCCCTCTTCATCAATAGATGATCACACGTCACGGCGATGACACCCGCGCCACCCTTGGCGTAGCCCTCCACAAATGCCACGGTTCGCACTTCACTCGAATCCATACTGGCCAGGTGTCGAGCCAGCCTCAAGCACGCATCCACATCGGATACCTCTGAATCGACGCGCAGGACAAACAGGTTGGCCGTTTTTTCAGACAACTGTTTATCGATCGCCCGAATGGTCCAATCGACAAGCTCCTGGTCCGTATTGTTGGAAATCCGAATTTCAACCGCCTGCCAACCTTTGCCGATGGATGGATCGTTTTCCAAAGACGCCTGTTGCAAGTTCAACGCCAAGGCCAGGTCCTTTCTGTTCTCGGCGTTGATCCGGGTCAATCCGTAACGATCGAGTTCGTCACCCTGCAAACGTGCCAACTGGCCGGCAGTAGCCAACGTTGTTGTTTCAATCGCCTGCCCGCGGGATTCCAGGTCTGCCAGTTGTTTGCCATCGACATATAAAATCCCATTATCGGTGTTGACCCGAAATAACTCAGCGTTCGCATCCACCATCGAATTGACGACCGGCGCCGGCAAGGTCAGGCGACGCAGTGCGATTTCCCGGTAGACTTCACGAACCAGGTTCGTGACTTTTTCTTCGTCAACGGTCGCTTGACCGATCGAAGCCTCGCTGGCAACCACCAGTTCGTTGGCTGCCAGTGCAACCAGTACGGCATGGCCCATCAAGTCACTCCCTGGCTCTTCCACTTCAAAATCGTCAAGGAACTTGGCGCCCATGGCGGGTGGAATGTACGCTACCGTTCTCAGGCGGTTCATCTCATTGCTCGTCATCGTGCGGGCCAGCTCCAGGCAACTGCCCAGCTGGCTACCGCGGCCCGTCTTGTTGTTGGCCGTGTCGAATTCCAACACCACGGTCAAACGATCTTCATTGCGAACCACGTTGTCCGATTCATCCAGCAACTGCTGAAGGGTCTGTTCGATGGATGACGCGACCTCGGATGTAATCGGCAAGGGCACACGAATCAGGTGACCGGGTCGAGGCGCGGACGGGGCCTCGTTTTCAACATCCTGGGCTCCGGACCAACCTGCCAGGCAGATCGGAATGGCCACCATCAAGCCACCGAGCAACGTCCGCCACCTTCGGCCTGGCTGGGCGTTTTTGAATTTGGAACGAATCATCAGCTTGGAGTTGCTTCCCAACAGGATTAAAGTTCGAACTTGGATGAACTCGCGTCTGGCGTCTGTATTGTCGGTTCAATTATAGGATTGATCGAAGTGTGGAAACAAAAAATCTGTTCAGTCTTGGTTCGTAATTCGGCCCGTTTTATTGGTAAAGAAGGGTTGATTCGGCAAAATCCGTTTGAAATCCCAACTCGGAGGCGTTTTCCTGGTCAATCGGCGCTGGGCAAGTGGCAGGATCGGTGCAGGGCCGAGTCGATTCATCTCATCCAGTCACGCCAGCCCTGGCTCCGCACGAGTACATGGCAAGACGTTTTTCCAAAAGCGACCGTTTATGGTACGACCGTATTGACCCATCCGGAATTGATAAAGATCGCTTTGAGCAGCAGGTAAAAGACGATGGCCAAACCGGCCCCGGCCGGAATGGTAATTGCCCATCCGGCAATGATGTCCCTCATCGTTTTAAGATTCAATGCATTGATACCGCGGGCCAGTCCAACTCCCAGAACCGCACCCACCAACGTGTGGGTGGTGGAAATGGGCAACCCGGTCGGCAAGGTCGAGGCGACCAAAATGGTAATGGCCGCTGCGAACTCGGCGCAGAATCCACGGCTGGGAGTCAGCTCGGTAATTTTCTTGCCGACGGTTTGAATCACGCGCCAGCCCCAGGTGGCCAAGCCAATCACAATCCCGGTTCCTCCCAGCAAGAGCGCCCAGGTAGGCGTCGTCGATTTCAATTCGATCACACCCGACTTGATCGACTGGTAAGCGGCCGACAGGGGGCCAATCGCATTGGCCACATCATTCGACCCATGGGCAAAGGCAACCAGGCAGGCCGTCAGGACCTGGAGGATCACAAAAATTTTCTCGACTTGGCGCAAATCATCCGAGTCCGCGTTGGCGATTTCCAGTTTCCGCGACTCCTCCTGTACCTCTTCCACTTCGCTCAATAAATGCTCGGCGCGGCTCTTGACTTCACCCTCGGAGCTGTTGCGGACTCGTTTCAGATGCATCAATGCCTTGGCCAGTGACCGCGAAGCCTCGGCGGCCAAAACGGCATTCACTCCTTCTGCGGAAGTTTGATTGGGTGTGATGCGGCCAATCAGCTTCTTCGTCACAAAAAAACTGATCGCACCCAACCCGAGAGAAGTTGCTAACAGGATGCCAACAAACAGTGGACTGAATGGGTCCAGGTCATGCGATTTCCAAAACGGCTTGAGCCCCTTGTAGGTCGTGACGCCGGCCAGCACCAGGATCACCAGAACCACCAGGTACGGCACCACCTTTTGGGCAGCCCGGACTGGATCCCGCTTGAAAAACACCAATTTCAACAACAGGCCAAACAGGAGATAGGCGATCGCGCCCGATATCATGGGCGATACAATCCAACCCACGCTGATCAATCCGACTTTAGGCCAATCGGGGCCGTCCATTCCCAAGGAAATCACGGCGAATCCTACCACCGCGCCGACGATCGAATGGGTGGTAGAGACGGGCCACGACGCCCAGGTGGCAATCAACAGCCACGTCCCGGCCGCCATCAGGGCGGCAATCATGCCGCAGGCGAGAATGTAGGCCGCCTGGTCCCCGTAGACGTCGGTCAACATGGCCGGATCAAACATCTTTTTGCGGACCGTTTCCGAGACGTTGGAGCCGACCAGGTAAGCACCTGCAAATTCAAAGACGGCGGCCAACAGGACAGCCCTTCGCAGCGTCAATGCGCCACTGCCCACGCTGGTACCCATCGCATTGGCCACATCATTTGCGCCAATGTTCCAGGCAACGTAGAAGCCGCACAACAACGTCAAGCCAATCAGTACGAATTCAAAAGATGGCATCAGTTCATTAAGCCCGCAGGTTTTTTAAGGATGGCAGTTTGTTCGACGATCTACTTAATACTCAGTGTTTTTAAAATTCGGTTCGCCAGGTTTTCCGAGTTGTTGGAGATACGGCTCAAGAGGCTTGTCAAACGCATCCATAAGTGGAATTCTCCAATACTGAATTGCTGATCGTGAGCGTACAGTTTTTTCAGCAACTGGGCCTGAACCAGGTCGGCCTGGTGTTCGGCATAGGCCACGTCGTGAGCCATCGCCCGGATCCGTTCACCACCCGGGCCACCAAACCCGGCATCAATCAACTCGTCTATCTGGGCAATCATCTGCTCGACCACCGCAAATGACTCGAGATTCAATTCGATAAATTTCTTTAAGTCATCACGAAAATCATCAAATATCGGCAGCTTCTTCATTGTCATCACGACGCACAAGTCTTCGGCCGTATCGGCCAAGCTGTCTTGCAACGCCACGATTTCCAGAATCTCTGACCGGTCAATCGGCATAAAAAACCGGCGGATTAACCGGTTGCGAATATCGTCCTTGATTTGGTCGGCCTGATGCTCCAAGCTGGAGACCTGCTGGTACATGTCTTCAAGTTCGTCAAATCGCCCCTGCTGCATCGCATCCAGAGCTTCCTTCAACTTGCTAACGCATTTGGCAACTTGACTCATGTGCAATTGAATTTGGCTGAATGGGGAACTCCCAAACAACTTGCCAATGGTGCTCATCGCTACCTGCTCCTGGAGACGGACTGATTTCTGACGATGAGGCTAATGTTAAGAATCGGCCAACACTTTGTTAAGGCGGGCAAAACAAAGAAACTGGATTTTCGACTTTTCCTTGGTGCTGGCCATACAAACTGCCCAATATTAATATTCTGTTAAGGCGATTTCCGGGCACGAGCCAGATATAATCAGCCTCTTTCAGCGTTATGGAAAAGTCGTAGATGACCCGAACTTCCAGGGCCTTGCGCAAGTTTCTGCCGGGCTGTTTCGTGCTGCATTTTTTGGTTGCCGCGCTTTTGGCATGGATCCTGACCGCGCTAGTTCGAGATCGCATGATCGACGTCCACATTCGCTCATTGCGCAAAAAACTGGGTGGAGAAAACCAGTTGATCCAGACGGTTCGGAGGATCGGGGGATCGTCTACCGTTTCAAGGAAAGCAAATAGTTACTTGACTGCAACCGATTTTGGTTGCATTTGCCCATCGCAGGGCGGCTGAAACCTGTTTGAATGCGACCGAATCGGCCTTGTCGATCAAATCGAGTTTTCCTAAACTACCACATCTTCAGTAGACATTCCCCTGTAGCTCAGTTGGTAGAGCGAGCGGCTGTTAACCGCTTTGTCGTAGGTTCGAGTCCTACCGGGGGAGCTTGTGGTGAAACCCATTCATCGCATCCATCACCAAGGCCCGCCAATGGCGGGCCTTTTTTTATGTTATAACTAGTTGAATTGTCGCTTGTGGCTGATTTTTTGGCCGTTGATAGAGTGTGAAGAACAACAATGAATGATTACCGATTTGCCTGTTCCAGTTTATTCGTATTGTTGCTTGTCATTCAGCCAATTAAGGGTTTTGTCCCGAACCCCGGATTTCAAGAAAAGGCAGAAGGGATTCAAGGGGAACTTGAAAAAAACAAACGAGGATCAATGAGACAATCGTCCGAAACTAATATTGACGATCGCAAGGTAGAGGCGGGAAAGTCAGTCAGCCGAGAATACCAATTCAAAGAGGCTGGAAAACAGATGAAATATCAACTTTATCTTCCAGGCAACTACTACGACGAGATTGAAAAAAACGCCAAGAAAAAATTCCCCTTGATCATTGCATTGCATGGATATGGCAGTAACCCCAAACAGATCGTCGGGTATCCAGGATTTACTCGGCTCGCCAATCAACGTGGATACCTGATTGCGGCTCCGATGGGATACAACACAAAGGGTTGGTACGGGAGTCGAGGACAAGGAGGCGGGTATTGGCGCGCACCTCGAAACCTAGGTGAATTGTCTGAAAAAGATGTTCTTAACGTTTTGGAAATCACCCGCAAGGATTTTCAAGTTGATGAAAACAAGATTTACCTTTACGGACATTCAATGGGGGGTGGCGGCTCGATTCATCTGGCAATGAAATACCCGGAGATTTGGGCGGCAGTTGCCCCTATGGCTCCAGCAATTCCACGGGGAATGAAAGACCTGGGCAAAGCAAAACACACACCGTTTTTTATTGTGCATGGAGACAACGACAGGGTGCTGCCCGTAAAAAACACTCGGAGCTTAATTGAAAAAATGAAAGAGCTGAAAATAGACCACCAGTATCGCGAGGTCGAGAAAGGAGACCATGTCACTGTGGCATGGCGTTACTTTGATGAGATTTTCGACTTTTTCGACAAACACAAGAAGTAACGCAAGACTGGATTCAAACCCGCACGAATCCAAACTGATGCCGAAAGTGGCTGGTTTCTGGCCATTGCGTGGTGGAACGGTCAAGCTGACGCTGGGACAGCGGTACAAAATCGTCGTCGCTGAGTGTTTTATAGTTTGCCTCGTAGGTGTCCTTGGAATGCCCGATGAAGGCGTGAACCGCATCAGCTCGGTATTCTAACGATTGCATTAGTTCGTTTTCTCTGGTGACTCTCATGTTTTGAGAAAGCCTGGGCCAAGCCTGCAGACGCTCGCGGACACCCCGATCTTTGCCAATGTTTTTGCCAATAAAACTGGCCTGCGGAAGAATACCTTTATAGCGAATGTGTCCTTCCTGGAAAATAAAGAGAGAGGGTGTGATGAAACCTCCGACATGCACTGATTGCAAGGTAATAATGCAACCTGGCTACACCGCCAACGGCGCTTCTTATGTGTTGCCAGCTACAGAAATTCATTGGTACCCTGGGCAGCCCCAGCGTGCTTTGGGGTTCGGTGTTAAAGGTGCCATCCAAATTGACAGTCAATCTGCGGCCCAAGTCATGGCATTCCGATGTGAGCTGTGCCACCAACTTAAATTTATCACTTCGGCTTCTTAATACCTTACCTGCGAAATCCGACTAACCTTTTCAACAAGTCTAGAAACCGAGATGGCTCATAAACAAAAACTCAATCTTCTTTGTTTTATCACGTACAAACAATCACACTGGTGAGTGCTTTCATGGCGTAGCCGATGTCTTCAGATCGAACGGCGGTGTTTGGGGGTATGATGTTAGAGACTCTTTCGCGAGCTTCCTAACGCATGGTCATAAACGGCCCGACAATTGGTGTGAGTTGGCAGAAAAGTAGATCGACAGGCTTAAATCTTATGGCATCAAGAACTTTATCCTGCCAGAATATTCACTGACAGAGCCGTTTCAGCATTGTGTAGACGTGCCAGAGTCAGCTAAAAATGACCACAAATTTGGAGTGCAGAAGCAATGAGCTTACTGCGACAATTGGAAGTTGCCGATTACTGAGTTAAAATAGAAACATGCATGATTTCAGAAACTACCAATCGATGATCTACAAATATCTACTCGCGTTCACATGTGCGCTATTCTCCTTCAATGGAGCTTCCACCGTGATTGCCCAGGTCGGGGGAATTGAAGGACTTTCTCAAAAAGAAATCGAATCGCGGCTTGCAGAGATTTTGTCCACGCGTCCTGAATCAAACTTGATTGAAGAAGAAGGTGATGATGCCGCGCCACAGAACATTATTGAAGAACTTCAAGCTGAATTCGACAAGCTCGATGAAATCAAACATGGCGACCTGACAAAGGAACAGCGATCAACCATGGCGGATCTTCGAGTTCGATTGAAAGCTGCCAAAAAGATAAAAAAGCAGCTGACCAAAACCCCCTTGGCGAAGTTTAAGGCAAACAATGGCAGCAAGTCGGAACAGGACTTCTTTCTGATAGCAACACTCGACGTCGCAGCTCAATCAAACTCTGCTGATATTCGATTCTCGTCCATGAGCGGTGAAGTCGGCGGAACCAATGAACTGTACGACTACATTGACAATACTCCTGCTGGTGGATTTCGGGACTACCGAATTTTTGGTCGATATGTTTCATCCGAGCTGGCGAATCAAGCCGCTGTACTGGCCAGGCAGGATTATGATGCGAGCAAAGAACGTGAACGCCAAATGATTGCTTACATTCAAGCCCGACAAAAAGAGATGGCGCGGGTTAAAGCTACGCGTCGTTGCTGACGTTGAGCCGCTGAGCCGCAGTTCGCGGCCGCTGAGCAAGCGTAATCAAGGTAATCGGGGCGATCTTGTTGGTCGAATTGTAGAAATAACACAGGACCAACCGAGGCAAATTCCCTCTTGAGTTGCGGTCCATTTCGTCTGCACCACCTTCTGTCGTGCCGACTGCTGCGGGCGATGCCCGTTTGAAGATAAAACTACCCCTCTTTGTTTATGACGCACAAACAATCACACACATCGCAGACCAACTGTTGGTCGTTTAATGGCCTTAGAACGCCAACCTCGCACTCTGGACAGATGAGAGGGTCATTGGCTAAGATTCGAGCGCCGAAACATGAACGACTACAACAGGTACGAGCGTGACAATCGTCTATCTACTCATTTGTGCGGCCATACTTTTTGCCGTCTATTACATTCAGCGTCTTTCTAGGCAGTATCAGGCCAAACGACGACAGGAATATGAAAAAGGAATGTCGGCGTCTCAGGTGCAGAAGATCCACCGGAGAGTTCGAATCGTCCTGTTGGGAATTGCCTTATGCCTTTTTATATACGCTTTGGTGACTGGCGATTGGAATGTATTTGAACGCTGACGCTTCAATGGCATCGAACAAAATAAAGTCGTCAAGGTCATCCATCGTTTGCCCTCCTCGATCGTTCGTCCTTGAGCTGTTCCAGAAGCTCAAAAGTTGCTCCGTGGTGGGAACAATGGAAGAATGAGCCTTCAACCTGCTCAAACTCCGAGGTTTTTGTATTAGGCTCGTCCCCTACCGGGGAAGCTTGTGGGTTCTGCGTGAACCGACCAAATCAACAGCAGTTGGAAAAGCCTCCGTTATCACTGGGGCTTTTTTCTTTTCCTGGCTGCGGAGACGTTTCGCATCGGCGGCACACGGTTTTGTGCTGACGACTCGTTCGGCCGCTATTGCCGCACAAAAATGTTTTCCGGCAGTTCCTTGTTTCGGGCCATCGCTTGAAAGAGAATGAAACCATGCAGGGGAATTTCATTGAAGTGGTATTGCCGGCACTGGCGTTGGCCATGAGTTATCGAGCGGGTCCATTCGATTGGCACGATCCTCCGAAGGACGTGGAGGAAACGAGCGCCGTTACACGGGGAGGGGTGCAAGAGATATGGTGAAGTCCATCCAACAAGCTCTTGCCTGGCAAAGTCGGGCATCTTGGATCGTCCTGCTAATGGGCGTCGTGTGGCTGTTTCCCCTCAGATCGTTGGACGCCGACCAGTGGGAACCGGCTAACACGCATGCGCTGATCGTGGGCGTGCTCGAGTGGGAGGCCGATTTAACCCCTTACTCCAAGCAACATCGCAAGGACCAGGCGTTGCGGGACCTGTTGATCAAGCGAGGCACGCCACCCGGGAACATCACCCTGTTGCTAGACTCCCAGGCAACCCTCTCGAACATCCGCCAGGCGATCGACGAGATCCTCGGCAAGACGACCGAGGGATCGACCCTGATCGTCTACTACGCAGGGCACGGCTGGCAAGCCGATGACGATTTCTGCTTTGCCAACTACGACGTCCGCTTGGGCCGCGACAGCAAGAACACGGCCTGGAGCATGAACGAATTGGCCAACCTCACAACGGATCGGTTCAACGGGAATCAAGCGATCTTCTGGGCCGACTGTTGCTACTCCGGCGGCATGCGGGTGATCGTCGAAAAGTTGGCCAGCAAGAAGATTGCCAGTTTCAGCCTGACCTCCGCCGCGACGGCCAACACGTCAACGGGCAACTGGACCTTTACCCAAAGCATCCTCGATGGTCTGGCCGGTGAGCCGCTGATCGACACCAACGGCGACGGCAAGATCACGCTCGGCGAATTGCAGACCGAGGTGAAAAATGCGATGAATCACATGGAAGGCCAGGCGAACGGCTTTTACTCCGACGGTGTGGACGACCGTTTTGTCATCGCCCAGACGAGCGGGAAGGTCGCAAAAGCACCGCAGGCCAAGTATCCCATCGGCAGCTATGTCAGGGTCAAGCGTCGCTACGGCCGCGTGGTCGGTGTCAAGGGTGACGATGCCAACCAGTATTCCGTGCAGTTCTACAACTATACTGACAAGGTGGTCAAAGAATTTGCCGAAGCCGACCTGACCCCTTCGACCCGGAAACCACGAGAGCGTGTTGCCCGCATGAAGCCGGACTGCAAGGTTGAATGGCAGGGAGCCTGGTACGATGCGAAAGTGCTCAAGACGGAGCAGGACCGCTGGTTGATTCACTACATCGATTATGACGACTCGTGGGATGAATGGGTCGGCAAGGACCGCATCCGCCTTGAAAAGAAACGGGAACCATGAAGTCTGTTTTCATTTACATCAACCTGCTGGCCGCCCTCGTTTTGGTGATACCAGCCAGCGGCCAGGAAAAATTCCAACCGAACTGGGATTCGCTGTCAAAGCAACCGCTTCCCGAATGGGTCAAAGATGCCAAGTTCGGAGTGTATACGCACTGGGGAATCTACTCGGTCCCGGCTCATGGTGGACCCGACTATGTGCGGAATCTTTACGAAGGTTCGAGAAAAGATGCCAAAGGTGTTTACTCGTATCACACCGAAAAATATGGACCGCTTAAGGATTTCGGCTACAAGGATTTTATCCCGCTGTTCACCGCGCCCCAGTTCAACGCGGACCAATGGGTCGGACTGATGCATGAAGCGGGTGCAAAGTTCGGTGGGATCTGCCTGATTCATCACGACGGTTTCGCTTTGTGGGACAGCCAGGTCAACCACTGGAACTCCGCAAACATGGGACCGAAGCGCGACGTCTACGGCGAGATCGCGGCTGCCGTACGGAAGCGCGACGATATGAAACTGCTGGCGACGCTTCACCATGGCCGCAGCTTTGGGTATGCCACCGGCTCGATGAAAACGGACGATATTACTGACCAAATGCGCAACACGTGGGACGTTTTCGATCCGCAATACAAGGAGCTTTACTGGAATCAGTGGACGGGGAGCCCGCAAGAGTTCTCCAACCAGTGGAAGGCCAAAGTCACCGAGGTGATCGACAATTATCAACCCGACATGATCTGGTTCGATGGTTTGCGGGGATCGATGCGAAACGATCATCCGCCGGAGTCGTACGTACTGGATGTGATTGCCCATTACTTTAACCAGGCAGATGCCACCGGGCGGCAAGTTACGATTTGCAACAAGCACGCCGGTGAATTCAACTTCCCCGGGGATGTGGGGCTGAAGTGTTACGAGAACGGGCGGGATATGCCGACGGATGCCGGGCCGTGGTTCCTGATCGACCGCGCGATCGCCTATCCATGGAGCTATGTCAATCATAAACGATACCGGGACGGGGCGGACTATCACGTCCGCAGTATTGTTGATGTGGTAAGCCGTGGCGGCGTCTTTCTGTTGTCGTTAACGCCAAAGGGTGATGGCTCGATTCCACCCGAAGAACAGGAAATCATGCGTGGCATCGGCCGTTGGATGAAGGTCAACGGCGAAGCCATCTACGGAACGCGGCCCTGGAAAATACATGCCGAAGGCCCGACCGTCACCCGAGGTATCAAGCGAAACAACAAAGGCGAAGAAAAAGAGCAATGGGACTGGCGAAAGAAATTTACCTCGGAAGATATCCGTTTTACGACCAAGGGCGACAAGCTCTACGCGATTGCCCTGGCTTGGCCGGCCAATGACACTTTAACCATTCGATCACTCGCCAAAGATAGCGGCGTGTCTATCAAATCGGTGGAACTCCTCGGAGATGATGGCGAGGGCGGGCTGGCCTGGAGTCAGCAAGATGATGGGCTGGAAGTCTGTCTCCCGGCGGAACGGCCTGCTGATTTCGCTTACGCTTTGAGGATATGGGTTCAATGAGGTTCGGTCATGGAATTTCTTTGCTGGCGGTCGTCTCACTTGCCACGATTGTGCACTCGGCAGTGGCTTGCCCGATTTCGGCAAACGAGCCAAACGTGATTGTCATCATGACCGACGACCAGGGGAACAATGTTGGGTTCCAGGGTAATCCACACGTAACAACGCCCCATATCGACAAGCTGGCTGGGCAGTCGGTCCGCTTGACCAACTTTCACCAAATGCCGATGTGCACCGCGTCGCGAGCAGCCCTGATGACCGGGAAATACGCCGAGCAAACCGGTGCCTGGCGGACCAGCTTGGGACGCACACTGATGCGCGGCGACAACTTCACGATCGCGGAAGCCTTCGGGCAGGCCGGCTATGCGACCGGGCAATTCGGCAAGTGGCACCTGGGCGACAACTGGCCAATGCGTCCCCAGGACCAGGGCTTCGACGAAGTGGTTGGCCTGCGATGTGGTGCCGTTGGCCAGATCGCCGACCATTGGGGCAACGATTATTTTGACGACACCTACTACCACAACGGCGAACCCAAGCAGTATGAAGGATACTGCACGGATGTTTTCTTCAACGAGACGATACGGTTTATCCGGGAGAACAAAGACAAACCGTTTTTCATCTACCTCGCGCCGAACATTACCCACTTACCGTTGAGGGTGGCGGACAAGTATTCGCAACCGCATATCGAACAGGGCATCGACGAGAAGCTGGCGACCCTGTACGGAATGATCGACAACCTCGATGAAAACGTCGGCCGGCTGGTCGCCTGTTTGAAGGAAGAGGGGATCGACCAAAACACGATCATCCTCTTCACAACCGACGACGGCGTGCAGGGCGCAGCCATTTCCCGCACGCCGGATTACTGGAACATGGGGATGCGCGGCAAGAAAGGGTCGCAGGAAGAAGGGGGCCATCGCGTATTCTCTTTGCTGCGCTGGCCGGGCAACGTCGGGGCCGGAACAGAAAACAATACGCTGATTTCGGTGCAGGACGTTTACCCGACGTTGTTGGATCTGTGCGGACTGGACGCGCCTGAGGATGTAGAATTTTCCGGACGCTCGTTTAAACCGTATCTGGAAAATCCGCTCGACCCCAGGGACGATGACCGCACAATCTTTTTCTACTACTTCAATCCGAAGAAACTGGATCAACGCGAAAATCAAAACTGCGTCATCTGGAAAAACTGGCGGTTGCTGGCCGGCAAGAATTTATACGACATTTCTAAAGACCGGATGCAGGAAAACGACGTGGCCGAGGAATTTCCCGAGGTGGTGGAAAAGATGACGGCGGCTTTTGATGCTTATCACGCCACAGGGAAACGGTTGGTTCAGCAGCCGGTACGGTTTATTCTGGGCGACCCGCGGGCACCGGTGGTTGATCTGACCAGTCAGGATGTCTACTGGGTCCAGGATATTTCGGGATCCCAGGCGTTTGGACAAGGCGACGCGGAAAAACTGAAGCAGGCGCACGGCCCCTACAAGGTGACGATTGCCCGGGATGGAAAATACACCTTCAAGCTCTCCCGCTATCCACTTTATACCCGTATGACGTTTGGCGAAGGAGGACGCAAGGTGGGGGATTTTGCGATTGAAAAAGTCCGTATGTCCATCGCCGGAAAGTCCGTCGAAAAAACGGTCACTCCGGATGACACCTACGCCGAATTCACACTCGATCTCAAAGCGGGGGATGCCGATCTCGACACCGCGCTGATGGGCGACGGCAAAGACGGCGTGGCCTTTTTCGTAACGGTTCATTTTGAAGACGAAGTTGAGGACTAACCGACGACGATTGCAACAGTGTATCTCGGTCATTCGACCGTTTTAAGCATCGATGCACGCCATGAATTAAAAATCGTGCTCAACTCCTCAACCACCTCCTCGTGCTGGGTAGCGATGTCGTTTTGCTCTCCGATGTCGTTTGTCAAATCGTAGAGGCTCCAAGTGGGTGGCGGAACGTCTGCACCCATCTGTTCGTTCAGCCGCACGAGTTTCCAGTTCCCTTTGCGGATGGCGCTGTTGTGGACTTTGGGAGTAGGCACGACAAAACCACCCTCCTTTCTTGGGAGCCAACTGCGGTTCTGCCAGCAGAGCCAATCGTGCGGTTTGGATTGATTCCTGTCGTTGATGAAGGGAAGCAGGTCAACGCCGTCGACCGGCTGTCCCGTCGGCATCTGTAAACCGGCGGCGGCCACCAACGTGGGATAAACGTCGGTGCTCGACACCATTTCTCGATAGACCTTGCCGGCCGGGACGTGTTTGGGCCAGCGCAGGATCAGCGGGACTCGCACGCCTCCCTCGAGGACGTCGAACTTGTGCCCGCTGAGCGGTTTGTTGTTGGCGTAATTTCTTGAGTGGGCCGCATAGAGATCGGTACTGCCACCGCCGCCATTGTCGTTCATAAAGACCACGATCGTGTTGTCCACGATGCCATGCTTGTCCAACCGGTCGAGCACCCGCCCGATACTGCGGTCCATTGCCAGCAACATGCCGTTATAGGTGCGTCGATTCTCATCTATCACGTCGGGAAATTTTTCCCGGTCCGCATCGAGCGCGTGCATCGGCGAATGAACCGCATTGTAGGCCAGGTACAGAAAGAAGGGTTGGGCATGGGCCCGATCGATGAAGGCACAAGCTTCCGATCCCCACAGGTCCGTCAGGTATTGCGGAGCTGGAAACTGCTTGCCGTTGCGAAAAACGGGGGTTCCTTTCCAGAACGCCGAGTCACCGCCCAGAATGGCAACCGATTCATCAAAGCCGCGATCGCGCGGTCCCGCCACTTCGTACTGCATCCGTTTGTTCCCACTCAAATGCCACTTCCCGACGTGGGCCGTCCGGTAGCCGGCATTCTGAAACACCGCGGGTAGCAACGTTTGGTTAAGAAACAGCCGCGTCTTGTCTGCACCGTAAATGTTGTCGTAAATACCGAATCGCTGTTGGTATTGGCCCGCAAGCAATCCCATCCGCGACGCCACACAGATCGGGGCCGTCACGTAGGCATCGGTGAACAGAGTTCCCTCTTGTGCGAGGCGGTCGATATTGGGAGTGGGGATCTCGGACTTCCCGAATTTCGGCAGATCGGAATAGCCCATGTCATCGGACAGGATCAGGATCACGTTGGGCTTTTCACTGGATTCCTGCGCGGACAAAGAAAATGGCGACAGGAGACCGATGGCCAATACCCCGGCTTTCAGGAAAACCCGGCGACGGATTTTTAAATTCATAGCTGCTTTCTTTATTCTTCGCGTTCTACATACAAGAAATAAGCCCCGTACTCTTTGCCGTCGTCGCCGATGAACTGCGCGTGAATGTCGCAATCGCCTTTCTTC